>JAHDDV010000017.1:0-19088 GCA_020629205.1 Chitinophagales bacterium
GCGCCCTGTCTTTTGATCTTTTGACTGCCATAAGAATGGACTCTCGTGCTGTTCTGTAGGAAGTCGGCTATACAGATAGCTGGCACTATGCCCTAACTTGAATGAACGCAGTTGATATGGGTAAACTGTTTCGATAACGGCAAGCGTCTCCAGAGGAATGTTGGCAGAGGACCAGGCGAAAAAGAAGTAGTCTTTGTCAAGCGCACGCAGTCGCTCTGGTAAGCCCTTCAAATCACCAAGGGTGATCAGTTGCTTGATGTCAATTGTTGGAGCAGCGTTTATTCGATCTAGATAGAAATCCAGCTCATACTCCTTGCGAGCAGAGAATAAACTAGCCAGGTTTTCTGAACCGAGTTGTGTCTTTGCTTCAGCAAGCAAGATCAAATGCTCTCTGTAAACTCCTGAGACAGGCTCTTGAAGCAGCATAGTGTAGAAAAAACTCATAAAACCTGCCAGCGAATAAATCGTGAAGGCTCCGTAAGATAGTAGTGCCTTACGATTGTCTGTTGCTGATATAAAAGAAAAGAGCAGCAGGGCCACTATAGGGAAAGCCAAACTGAGGTCGATGGAATGTACACGAGATTTTTCCGCCAAAAGCAGCGGAGCAAGAACAGCTGGAATTGCCATTGCCAGCAACACAATTCGTGGGCGGTGCTGCTCTTTATTAAGTGGCATGCGGCTAAGCAGGCCGAAAAGAAAAAGAACTATCGTGAGTAAGGCAAAGAACATCGCCTTGCCATGCCAGTCGAGAAATGCCTGTATTGGATCCAGAGGATCGGGAGACCAGAGCAAGCCCGTTTTTGATTGACCAGTAAACAGGCCATAAAGAATCGGTGTGGCTATCAACAGGAGAACGAGGAAAAACCTCAGGTGACGACAAAAGTATAGCCGCTTGATAAACAATGAGGACAACAATATAAAGCCCAAAAGGGCGATGCTCAGTACTGGAGAAACAAACAGTGAAAAACAGCCAAAGACCAAGACTGCTATTTTCGCTTTGGCTGAGATGCTTTCTTTGTTGAAAAGCTGTAGTCCAAGCAGCATCCAGCATAAGTACATGCATGCAGCCAGGCTTTGAGGTGCCACGGTTTGACTGCTTGAAACTGAGAGTGCTGAAAAGAGCATTAAGCAGGCTGCCAAGCCAGCCCCCAGCCTTCCAATCAAGATTTTTCCGAGCAAATAACATAGGCCAATCGTCAAAGATCCAGCTACTAAAGATGGTAGACGCAGCAGCCACTCATGAGAACCAAAAGAATAGAATATGCTCAGGATTGCCTGAAAGCTGGTAAAAGACAGGTACTGCCACTCAAATACTTGATTGAGTGAATGAAGCCATCCTAGCTCTCCGCTCTGAAAACTAAATTGCGCTAATCGGAATGACCGCAGGATTAGGGCCAAGAGCGTTAGTCCTAATGAGACCAGCATATCCGATTTTAGCAGTTTGTTCTTTTCGGCGTACATCGAGGATGAGCTAAGTGCTGCGGCTTTGGTAGTCCAAAATAAACAGGATCGACAATCGCGGCCACGTTTTAACGGGACTTGAAGGTATATTGTGCTAAATTGCGCTAAACCTGTGCAAGGTACCAGAAAGCCAGCAAAACACATACATTGATACAGATATTCCATAGCAAGGATGGTCAGCTCCGCGAATTGGATGGTCTTGAAAAAGACTGCTGGATCAACATATATCCACCGTATACCAGACAGGAGCTGGATAATGTCAGTGCGCAATTGGACATCCCGATCGATTATGTGGATGATTCCCTTGATTTTGATGAGCGACCCAGATATGAACAGGAGGAGGATGTTCAATTGATCATTATCAATATACCTATTCCTAATGATGGGATGGACGACAGTGATGCTCTCTACACCACTATTCCGATTGGTATCATTGAGGTTGACAATTATGTGTTAACCATCAGCAAGTACAAGAACCCAGTTATCGATTATTTCCTGGAAGGTAAATCAAAATCGCTGGATACGACAGATCATAGTCTTTTTGTGCTTCTAATGTTTGAACGTACTATCATCAATTATCTTCACTTTCTGAAGATGTTGAACTATCAGCGGAATGTGTATGAAAAGGAGCTGTACAATTCCAGTAGAAACAGTGAGTTGAGTAAGATGCTCAACATCCAAAAGAGTCTGGTCTACTTTGTGACAACGCTGCGTACCAATGAGCTACTATTCATGAAGATAAAGCGCACCGACTTTATCAAGATTCGAGACAATGAGGAGCAGCAGGATTTTCTGGAAGACATCATCGTAGATACAGGGCAGGCCCTTGAGATGTCCAACATATATAGCAATATCCTGAATGGCACAATGGATGCCTTCGCCTCTATCATTTCGAATAATCTAAACATTGTGATGAGGCGCCTTACGGCGGTAACGATTGTATTGATGGTACCTACTTTAGTGGCCAGCTTTTACGGCACCAATTTGACACTACCTTTTGCTGACCACAATTATGCCTTTGGATTCATCCTGATATTGTCGGTGCTTTGTTCAGCTTTATTGGTATTTGTATTTAGGAAGTTGAACTGGCTGTAATGGTCGATAGGACGCTGTTTAGCGCGGTAGGGTAAAGGTGATTACTAGCCCCGGGTGAAGCGGAACGAAGCGCTCAGATAGCGTCGTGAATGCCGGAGCCGGGCTGGCTCATAGCGCTAGCGGAGAGACAGACTGGCCCGTGCATGAGCAGCTAGCTGAGTGCTGAGTATTAGCGGAACACGGGTACCATGCCAGCGCGGCCCAATCTCTTGTGCTCCAAAAAATCAAAACCGAACATTCAGGAAAAACGAAAGCCACGGAGGAAGTCTGCGGTCTTCATTCGCTTCTTACCCTGCATCTGCAAATCCAGAACATTGATCCAGCCGTCCTTGGCCGCGTAACGAAGGTAGGACTTGCCATCCGTCTGCACCGTTGCCGGCAGTTTGTCGTGTTTCTGCTTGGTCTTGGTACTCAAAAAAATCTTGATGCGCTCCCCCATTAGGTAAGTAAAGGCGGCTGGATAAGGACTCAGACCACGAATGTGATTGTGGATTGTTTCGCTCGATTGAGTCCATTCAATTCGACAATCCTCCTTGAAAATCTTGGGTGCCGGCTTAGACTCTTTAGGCTCTACCTGCGGCTGTTCCTTGTACTTGCCCTGCTCAATGGCCTTGACCGTTTTGAGGACTAATTTGGCACCGATATCCATGAGTTTGTCATGTAGTTGCCCAGCTGTCATATCATCGGTTATCGGTGTCTTATCTATGAATAGAATATTTCCGGTATCGACCTTCTTCTTGAGAAAGAATGTAGTGACGCCGCTCTCCTTTTCGCCATTAATGATGGCCCAATTGATCGGTGCCGCACCTCTGTACTGCGGCAGGATAGATCCGTGCAGATTGAAGGTTCCATGTGTCGGCATATTGAAAACCTGTTCTGGAAGAATTCGAAAAGCCACCACAACCTGCAGATCTGCTTTGTAAGTGGCAAGTTGCTCAAGAAAGGACTTGCGCTTTAGTCGCTCTGGCTGGAGGACAGGTATACCATTGGCGAGTGCATAAGTTTTGACGGGTGATTGACGTAGTTTCTTACCTCTTCCTGCTGGCTTGTCGACAGCGGTAATAACAGCTACAACATTGTAGCCGGACTTGAGGAGTATATCCAGACTAGGGACTGCGAAGTCAGGGGTACCCATGAATATTATTCTCATAATTTTTCGTTTTGTGTGCTAAAGAATAATGGCATTCTTAGACCTTTGGGGCTTCAAGTCTTTCTTTCAACATTTGTCTCACCATGCCATCAGCTAATCCAACCTTAGGAACAATGACCTGTTGAATACCTGTCTTGTTCATTACATTCAAAAAAATGTCCATTGCTGGCACTATTACCTCTGCCCTATCTCGGGTGACATCTTGCTGCAGGACTCGCTCTTTTATGCTCAGAGGTTTGAAGGTATTATATTCCTTCATCAGCTCCTTGTAGAACAGGGCTTGTCCAGGAGCCTTTCGAGCTCTTTTGAAGATTCTGTTGATATTGCCTCCGGAGCCCAGGATAGCCAGCGGATTTTGATCGCTTATTTGTTCTTCCAGCCAGGCATTCATGCGATCCCATTCTGATTGCTTGTCTTTACCTAAAAAGATACGAACGGTTCCTATTTTGAAGGAGGAGGACTTTGAAAAACCGGAGTGATTGAACAGAGAGATCTCGGTACTACCTCCACCAACATCCACATAAAGATAACTAAAGCGGCGATCCAGGTAAGGAAAGTCATTGGAGCTAAGAATCAGTTTTGCTTCGGTCCCACCGGTAATCAATTCGATGATCATTCCGGTATCTTTTTGAATATTTTCGATTACCTGTTCTTGATTGCCCGCCTCGCGAAGTGCGCTGGTTGCATAGATTTTGTGGAAGTCCACTTCATATACTTCCATGAGCAAGCGAAAAGCCCCGAGGGCCTTTGCCAGTTTTAAGTACAATTCTTCGCTAATCTTTCCGCTGTCAAAAACCTCGGCACCTAAACGAACCGGGACTCGATAGAGCTTTAGCTTTTTGTAGCTTGTGGCCTGTGGACCGTAGGACTCTGCTAAAAGCAGACGCACGGCATTCGAGCCAATATCGACCGCAGCAAATCGGGTCGATTGTTCTTCTTGATTCTTCATAGGCAAATTAAGGCCACAAAGCTAATTGATTAGATCGATAATCAATCAGCTTTGCTCGCTCTGCTCACGGATAAAGCGGTAGATGTCATTTTGACAGCGAACTGAAGTTTCGCTATTAGTCTCCTTGTAGGTATTGAGATTCTTATGACTTTGCAATCTGGCTTTCGTGTTGTCGAGTAGCTGGAGCTCCAGAATCTTTCTAATGGTTTTTTGAATATCCCGATCATAGATCGGACAGGCGACCTCGACCCGCCGATGGAGATTTCGTTCCATCCAGTCTGCGGAAGAGAGAAAGAACTGCTCATCGCCGTTATTGCCAAAGATCATGAGACGTGAATGCTCGAGATACTTGTCGATGATGCTGATGGCTTCAATTGAACTGTTACTGTGCGATCCAGGTACAAGGCAGCAAATCGAACGGATGATCAGCTTTACTTTTACACCGGCAGCTGCAGCCTCGTACAACTTTTGGATCATCGTCCGATCATTGAGATTATTGAGTTTAACCACAATATAGGCAGGTTTGCCGGCCTTCTTGTTTTCAATCTCTTGATCTATGAACGCCAACATTTGGTTGAGCATATGCAATGGAGCGACGATTAAATGCTTAAAGGCTACGGCCGATTTCCCCGTCTTAATAAGACCAAAAACGGCCTCTGCTTCTTCATTGATTTCCTGATGTGCAGTGAACAAGCAATCATCGCCATAGAGGGTGGCCGTGCTTTCATTAAAATTGCCGGTACTGAAAGCTGCGTATCTGAAAATATTGCCTTCTTCGCGACGACCCACCACACAGACCTTAGCATGTACTTTCTTATCCGGGGGGCCATGACTGACCTTGACACCAGCCTCTTGTAGTACTTTGGTCCATTCGACATTGGCTTCCTCATCAAAACGAGCCTTCAATTCCAGTACTACTTCGACCTCCTTTCCATTAAGTTGAGCGCTTACCAGTGCATTGATAATTGCAGAACGTTTGGCGACTCGATATAGGGTAATCCTAATATACTCTACCTTGGGATCAATAGCGGCTTCCCGAAGAAAATCGATCATCGGGTGAAAGGAGTGATAAGGGTAATGCAGCATGAGGTCTTTGCGTTTGATTACCTCAAAGAGACTTCGATTGGGTTGGATCATGGGATGCTCCAAGGGTGGAAAGTCCCTATTGCGCAAGCTGGATGGACCAAGCTTTGGAAAGGACATAAAGTCTTTGAAATTGTGATACCGACCACCGGGAAGTATGTTGTCATCTTCATCCAGATTCATCTTCTCTGATATAAAGGCAAGCAAATCTGAAGGCATCTCCTTGTCATGAATAAATCGAACGGCCTGAGCATCCTTACGTTGCTTGACAGATTCAGAAATCAACTCGAGATAGCTCTTGTCAACATCAGCATCTAGTTCTAATTCTGAATCCTTGGTAATCTTGATGGTATAGGCGGCTATTTCATCAAAGGAAAAAATGAAGAATATTTCGGACAGGCACTTTCTGATGATGTCTTCTAGCAGGATCACATACTTCTCCCCATTGGCTCCCTCAAGAACTTTGAAGCGGGATATCTGATCGGATGGTACTTCGATCAGTGAGTACCGGGTCTTGACGGTTTCCTGCTTCGAGCTCATCTTAATAGCCAGATAAATGCTTCCATCCTTGAGATTTGGGAAATCCTCCATGATGTCGATCATGAGCGGCACCAATAGCGGACGTACATCCTGATGAAAGTACCGGCGGATTTCAAGAGCTTGACTGTCACTCAGCTCAAACTCATTGATAACGTATATTTGGTAGTCTTTTAGTTCGGTAAGCAGACCTTGATAGGTCTTTTCAAATTTCTTATGGAGTTTCGCGCTGGTTTGACTGATCTTCTTGAGGGTCTTTTTGGGGCTGAAACCCAAGGTAGCCTTTGCCTTCTTGTTTACTTGCAAGAGACGCTTGAGGGAGGCAACACGTACTCTAAAGAACTCGTCCAGATTGTTGCTAAAGATGGCCAGAAACTTGAATCGGGTAAGTAAAGGCACTGTAGGATCCTTTGCTTCCTGCAAAACCCGCTGATTAAAAGCAAGCCAGCTCAATTCGCGATTGATGAAGTTGTATCGTTTCTTGGGAGCCGGATTTGCGGAAGGTTCCAGGGCTTTCATTTGGTGACTATTGAGTAGGTTTGAGCTGAAGTTTTACAGATCGGAGGACAACATCTTGGGATAAATGTAGAAACGCATTTGCTTCTTGGCTTCTCCAAATCCTTGCCAATTTTCTGCTTCGAAGTCAAAGCAAGCCACGGCGCAGGTGGGCATATCCTGTACTGCCCCATCTGAAAAATCATTGGCCAATCCGCTAAAGGTTGGATTATGACCAAACAAAATCACCGTTTGGGCAGAATCAGGAATCTGAGCAATAATCTGTCTGGGACCCTTGCCTGCGAAACTAAACTCATAGATGGCTTCTTCGACTTGAATATCGTCGATGTTGTATGACAGGATCTCCGAAATGATCTTGGCTGTGCTATAGGCCCGATTGGCGGGACTGCTGATCACAAGGTCCGGGCTAATCTGCAAATCCTTTAGACGTTGTGCCACCACGGGGGCACCGCGTTTCCCGCGCTTGTTAAGTGGTCGATCTCGATCGGACAAGCTGCTATCTTTCCAGCTTGATTTGGCATGTCTAATGAGTAAGAGGGTACGCTTTGCCATAATGCTGTTTTTTTAACTGAGGGTTTTTCTGCAAATGACTACATTCCAGTATCTTGCGGCGATGATAAGCCAAAATTGGCAAAGAATACGGATTAATCGGTACAATTTGTCGACTGGCGTGAAGAAAGCAATTTTAAAGCATTTTCTAACGAATTCACAATCAATATAGGCTATGAAACTCTCACAGATACCGACAACTGCACCTGAAGATATTACAAAGAAAGAAGCCAAAAAACTGTTGGATGACTATCAAGATAGGCTGAAGGAGCTCCAAAATCTAATGTATGCAGAGGGTAAGCACAGTCTGCTTATCGTGCTGCAGGGCATGGATGCAAGTGGCAAGGATGGGGTGGTGAAAACCGTATTGGAAAAGGTAAACGCAGGTGGTATTCACGTCGCAGCCTTCAAAAAGCCGACGGAAGAAGAAATGGCCCATGATTTTCTTTGGCGTGTACACAAACATACTCCTGCCAGAGGAATGATCTCTGTGTTCAATCGCTCCCATTATGAAGATATTTTGATCTGCCGGGTAAAAGGATGGGTATCGGACGAACAAGCTCAGAAGCGATTTGGATGGATCAATGCCTTTGAAGAATGTCTACAGGAGCGCGATACGCACATTTTTAAGTTTTACCTGCATATCTCTGAAGCAGTACAGAATGAACGCTTCGATGATCGGCGAGAAGATCCTCGAAAACACTGGAAGTATAATCCCGGAGATTTGGTAGAAGCAAAATCTTGGCCAGCCTACCGCAAAATGTACGAAGATGTGTTCGAGCATTGTGGCCCCAATATTCCCTGGACGATTGTGCCTTCAGATGACAAATGGTACAAAGAGTACCTGATTGCTAAAATGCTGGTCGAGCATCTGGAATCACTAAACATGCAGTATCCCCCATTGGACTTAGAAGAGGCATAGCGCGAGCTGCTGACATATTGATCTAGGCCAATATCGTATCTTTAGGCATACTCAAGCTAAAGACACATCATGGCACAGTTTACTAAGTGGCTGCTTGCTGCAGCAATTGCCTCAATTTGCTTCATTCTGGCCTCTTCCATCCTTACTGATTCTAGTTTAGAGGAAGAAGTACGAACCTCTGCCCTGCCAATGGGCATTGGGGGTGGAGATGATAAAGACGGACGTGAAGACTTCGATCGTCGACGTTTTGCGGACCCCAAGACGGGAGAGATACCCGAAAACATCAATCGGCTGGCGGTAAACTTTATGGAAGGTCAGTCCCAAAACCGCTCTAAAACTGCTGATGAACAGTTCTACCTGCATGGACCGACGAACGTAGGAGGAAGAACACGTGCAGTCGCCTTTGATGTGAACAACCCAAATCGAGTTCTAGCTGGTGGAGTAACCGGCGGTATGTTTGTCTCCACCGATGGAGGACAAAGCTATAAGAAAACAACTGGACCGAATCAACTGCACAGTGTAACAAGCGTCGTGCAGGACCGCCGAGAAGGCAAAACCAATATCTGGTACTACGGTACCGGCGAATACTATGGGGTAATTAGCAATGCCTCGTTCAGCAATCGCTCCAGCGGAGACGGTATATATGTAAGCATTAACGGTGGGAACAACTGGTCGCCTCTCAGCAATACGCTTTCCAATACTCCGAATACCTGGGCATCGGAGACTTTTGACATCATTTGGAGACTGGTTCTTGATCACACAGAATTAGACAAGAATGTTATTCTTGCAGCTGTGTATGGGGGAATCATCCGAAGTGAGGATGGAGGATCTAGCTGGGAGCCTGTTCTTGGCTTCTCCGGAAGCTGTCATTATACCGATATCATGATTACGGAAGAAGGGGTCATGTATGCCAGCCTCAATGGAGGAGTGGACAGGGGTTTTTGGAGATCAGAAGACGGGCTGCAGTGGACAGATATCACACCCGATGATCTCCTCACCAGTGTGAGAAGAACAGTGATGGCTTATGCTCCTTCTAACGAAAACATGGTCTACTTCTTGACTGAAACACCTGCGGCTCCAACCACAGGTCACAGCATGTGGAAATACACCTTTCTATCGGGCGATGGTAGCGGAGATGGTGGACTATGGGATAATCGATCTGAAAATTTGCCATCATGTGACTGTAGCGGCTTTTATACCTTCGAATTCTGCACGTACAGCTCTCAGAACTCCTACAACATGTTCTTGAGAGTGCATCCGGAAGATCCGGATGTTTTATTCCTCGGCGGCACCAATATATACAGAACCACGGATGGCTTCACGAGTCCCGAATATGCCTGGATAGGTGGCTACTACTGTGATGAAGACAGCTCTTCCAATTATGTCTATCCTCAGCATCATCCAGATCAACACGAGCTGCTGTTCTTCCCTGGTGAATCCAACAAGGTGCTTTCTGCCAGCGATGGCGGTCTGGCAATCTCCCACGACATTATGGCTGATGAAGTCACCTGGGAGCAAGCCAGTCAAGGCTATGTAACCACCCAATTCTATACACTCGCAATTGAAGGTGGGGAAAGTACCAGCGACAATTTGGTCGGAGGGACACAAGACAATGGTACCTGGTGGACCAATACCCGATACGAAAATGAGGCCTGGAAGTGGGTATTGTATGGTGATGGCGCATTCGCTGCGATTACACAAGGAGCGGAACATTACTACCTGAGTTGGCAATCCGGTAAGGTCTTCAAATGCAAAGTCACAGAAGGTGGCGAGCTGACACATATGCGGAGAATCGACCCACCAGGAGCTAGTGACCACGGATTTATCAATCCCTTGATATTGGACCCAGCCGATGAGAATGTGATGTACATTCCCGCAGGCAGGTACATCTGGGTCAACAGCAATCTTTCAGAAATAGAAGACGGCTGGGAGGAATATGAAAGCACCAGCCAAAACTGGAGCAAAATTAATGAAAGCGACATTGGACTGAGTCTGGACAACAGCATCACAGCTTTAGCTAAACATAAAGACAATGATCGTTTATATTATGGTGACAGTCGAGGGAGACTATATATGCTCGAAGGAGCGCTAACAGAAGAACCTGTAAGAACTACCCTGACCGATTCCGCTTTTCCAAACAATGCCTACATCAATTGTATTTCGATCGATGAACTCAATGCCGATGATATCCTGGTTGTCTTTTCGAACTATGGCATCAGAAGCCTGTTTCACAGTATTGATGGCGGTAGCTCCTGGACAGATGTTAGCGGAAACCTTGAAGAAGAAGAGGATGGATCAGGTGCAGGACCTTCCACAATTTGGGCCGCTGTGCGAAACACGGCTGAAGGAACGAAACAATACTATGTGGGAACTAGCGTGGGACTATACATGGCAGAAAGCCTGGAAGGTGACGCCACTCAATGGACGCAATCCGGTGCAGATATTATTGGGAATGTTCCAATTGCAATGATCGTAACACGCGCCTTCGATGATCGAATGGTGGTGGCGACACATGGAAATGGTGTCTATCAAATGGGGACAGCTCCCGAACCGGTAAGCCTGCAGCAGCTGGCAAATGGGCTTGAACTCAAGTGTTATCCAAACCCTTTCCAGATACAAACGAACATTCAATTTTCCTTGGCTAAAGATGCCCGCGTTGCCTTGAACATCTATGACAATTTAGGCAGCAAGGTATGGGAATCTCCCAGTCAATATTACAAATCTGGTGTCCATAACACCATATGGAATGGCAGGAATCTACAAGGTGTTGCCCTTAAGTCAGGCCTCTACCATATAGAAGTTGTGGGAAAGAAATGGCGCAAAACGACCTCTGTAGTCAAGCAATAATTGGTAGAAGGTTCAGTTTACGGCTGGCATGTAATCGGGCTCTTAGAAAGGAAGATGTGCAAGCCAAGTGCTGAAGCCTTGATTCTCTGTGACTTATAGAAATCTTGCAGAGCCTAGAGATTTCGAAATAAGCCAGGCGCATATATGCCTTGGTTATGAGGTGTTTTATTATTAAATTAGCCTAACAAGACCTTACACAAACCAATCGGAACCCAGTGGCTCAAAAACTAAGTTCGTGACACCAATAACGGCTTCTAGTTCAGACCACTAGTTTTGCGGATACACTATGTCGAGCTCTCAGAATAAGCAATTCTCGTTTAGCATATTGCTCAACTGATTATACATTACAACGACGACCATGCTCACGCTAGGTAAGGAGAGGATTCATCAGATTTCGGATCTAACAGACTTTCTCGAAAAGGAGAAGGACTGGTATTTCGCACTGCTTGGAACAAATCAGGCAGTGGAAGCTTTCAAGCTGTGGATATCAAGACAGTTGGGTAGCCACTATCAGGAATCTAAGCTACAGGCGCTCATTGCGCGAAACCGCTTTCATGTAGACAAGAAGTTCATGAAGGAGGCACTGTTTCGAATGATCAACCCTGATCGAGACATCAAGATCAAGCGGAATATGGTCCCATTTGATTCTGAGAATGTGCGACACTCATTCCTTGACGCAATGGCCTTTATCCTGCACAGATGGGAGGCGCTGAGCATTGATGAACTACGCTTTGCACTATTCCAACTGGAAGCCTCTTTGTCTGAAGTTTACAACCGGGAGAGCTGTACCGAAAGTAAACGCATCCTCAAGCTGGTATTTGGTGACCTCAGAAAATATCAAAGCTATCAAGGCAAAGTGCCCTTCCCCCAGCTAAACCTCAAGCAGCCTTGCAGAGCGAGTATAACAAAGAACATAATCGAGCTTTATAAACACAAAACAAGTACTGATCTATTGGTCTTCAAGGTCTTTTCAGGTGACGATGGACGATATTTCATAGACTATGGTCTCAAAAAAACCTTACAGCACTACCTCTATGCACTTGGCATAAACAGGGCCATAGAGTCTGACTATACAGAACATCAAAAGATCTGGAAACCAGATCTGGTATCACTGCAAAAACAGAGCCTCCGATTTGTAGCCACCGAGGCAAATACCGACTTGCTTAATGATGTTATGCGTGACCTTGGATTGCGAAAGTTGGAAATCACTGCCAATTCTTTTGACTATGAAAAAAATGGCCTGCTTAACTCTTTCCTTTCTTGCGAGAAGCTGCTATATGATCTGGCCCATCAGCATGTTGAACACGAGATCTCCTTCAACCATTTCATAACGGAGCCGGGTTCGGGAAAGGTGAAAATCGGCTATTCACTTCAAAGCAATCTCAACAAATATCTTAAGGACAATAACCTTAGCCTCGCCGTTCAAGGTAGCTGGATGACCTATTTTTACTACCCAAATAAACAGGAGCTCAAAGACTTCGAGGGCTTCAAAGCGGGGCTGCTCAAAACTGCTGCTGAACGACATAAGTACCCAATCAAGACCAAGAGTCTGGATATGAAAACTGAGCGCGATCTATCCGCTGCCTTCAAAAAACACAGAAACTCGGGTTCGCGCCTCACAAAGGCTTTGATGGTCGCTGCTATACTGGCTTTGACCATGTTTGGACTTAGCAATCTAAATGAGCGGCAAAACGAAAATGCCATCAGCAGCTCATCCGGAACACTAAGCGCTGCCACTAACAACATTTATGAGGGCTCGCAGAGTGAAGAAATACAATCAGGAGTACTGAGCACTTCACTGATCGGTCAATCGTTCAATAGTGGCGCGCAAGAAATGATGCCCCAGTTTTTGAATGGTCTGAGCCTGCATGGCTATTTGGATAATAACAAATTGAAAACCATTCGTGTCAACATTTCGAATCTTGCCAAGAAAGAAGATGAGCAATCTAAATTCCTCTTCGATTTTAATGTTAACCACAAACAAAGTCGAGGAAGAGATAATACCGGAGGAACCCAACTGGCCGGGATGATCGATCTGGATACGAATGAAATATATTTTGATAATTTTTACATTGGCACTGAAAAGTTCCAGCTAAAGAAAGGAAAGCTTGTCAAGAAAAGGAACGGACGGGTTTCGGTAGTCTCCCTTCGAGGCTCACCTGTCTGGCAACTGGAATCCGGACCCAAGCTGTAAATGATACCCCACATGAAAGCTCGACTGCCCCTGCTCCTAGCCCTTCTTTTCTTATTCTCTTGCCAACCGGAACCGCAGGCAAGAATTCAAAGTCTGCCAGACACATTGCAGGCTAGAAACAATGACCTGCTGGAAACACTGGAAATACATGTTGGCGAACTGCTGGTTAAAGAACAGGCGCTCAACGAAATTGAAGACTCCCTGTCTGCGCTGTTGAGGCGAAATACACGCTTACTGAAGTCTACACAAATTGATAGCAGTCTCTTAGTGACAAGCAATAAGAAGACCTTCGATAATCAAAGAGCGGCCATCTTGAGGGATATTTCACAGATAAATCTACAGGTAGATTGGCTTCGGACTCAGCTGATAAAAAACGGAAGACTGAATCATGCTGTCACTTCTCGCCTGGACTCTCTGCAAGGGCAAATCCACATGAGAGACCTGCACATCACAGAACTGGGACAGGAGCTGCAAAAGCTGAGGCAACAAATAGAAAACATCAAGAAAGTGCAGCGCAAGAAGGAGCGAATCAACCAAATTGCAATGTCGGACATCCGTAACAAATCCTCTCTGCGCAAACAGGAAAATCTACTTGCAGAATGGTACAAGGGTTTCTACACTATTGGTGGAATCAATGATCTGAATCTACTGCTGGAGGGCAATGCCAAACACGCTCAGGAATGCAATCTACGAGAAAATTATCTCGACTATTTCCCCAAAGACAAGGACCTTCACTACACCCGAAACACCTCCATCTTTTGTCAAAAGAAAATCGTAAAGGTCCTACCTGAACGAAAAGCAAATACTTATAAGATCAATGGTCAGATATTAGAAATCACCAAGCCTGAACATTTCTGGTCGATGCCGGAACGTGCCCTTGTGATTGTGACTGAGTAATTGAATATTTGTTTTTTTTTGGAGCTCAAGAGAATGACTCCTTCCAGCGACCTACTCGCTATCCGTTCCAATGATGGCACCCTTCGCTGCTTCCTGCATCCACTGTCAGGGTCTCTTATTGGAGCCCCTGACAGTGGCGCATTCAGCGCGCTCAGTGCACCATCATTTCCACTGCTATCGAGGCTATGTTGCACCGTCCGTGGTTCCTTTCGAGAGATTCTTTTGGGTCTGGCTATTCTAATGCATCTATGCCTGGCAGGACTTTTCCCTCAAACATTTCAAGCAAGGCGCCTCCAC
The DNA here is from genome assembly GCA_020629205.1 of Chitinophagales bacterium. GTDB lineage: Bacteria > Bacteroidota > Bacteroidia > Chitinophagales > UBA2359 > JAHDDV01. The sequence continues at coordinate 14,498 of JAHDDV010000017.1, forward strand.
CTGTGGAGACATAGCTAATTTTGTCTTTTAGTCCTAGCTGGTTGAGTGCGGCTACGGAATCGCCACCGCCCACCAAGGAAAAGGCACCTGCTTCGGTTGCCGTAGCGACGGCCTTTCCGATAGACATCGTCCCATTGGCAAAAGCCTCCATCTCTGATACGCCCAATGGACCGTTCCAAAGAATCGTTTTTGAATTCTTGATTACTTCGCTGTAGGTTTCAATAGCCACCGGGCCAATATCCAGTCCCATCCAATCTTCGGGGATCTCCTCACTATTGACCACCTGTGTCTTAGCATCGGCTGCAAAATCATCAGCCGCGACTGAATCGATTGGAAGCAGCAGTTGTACTCCTTCTTCAGCGGCGGTGATCATCAGCTCTTGAGCCAGCTCCATTCGGTCCTCTTCACAAAGAGACTTGCCGATGTCTCCACCCATTGCCTTGAAGAAAGTATAGGCCATACCTCCACCAATCAATACATTGTCTGCAATGTCCAAAAGGTTTTCAATCAAGAGCATCTTGTCGGATACTTTTGCACCACCAATGATTGCTGTAAAAGGCTTTTCTGCTTCCTTATAGACCTTCAGTGCGTTTTCAACTTCCTTTTCCATCAAGAGGCCGGCCACCCGTTTGTCGTCGTCAAAAAGTTCGACAATAGTGGATACAGAAGCATGCTCCCGATGCGCGGTGCCGAAAGCATCATTGACATAGCAATCAGCCCCTAGATTGAAAAGTCTCTTGGCAAAAGACTCCTCCCCTGATTTCTCCTCTGGGTAGAAGCGCAGGTTCTCCAAAAGGAGAACCTGGCCCATTTTAAGATTCGCTACTTTGACAGCGGCCTCTCTTCCAATGCAATCATTGGCAAAATCCACTCTCTTATTGAGCAGATCGCCCAGATCGAAAAGAATATTGCTTAACGAATAGCGCTCTTCCGGACCATTCTTAGGTCTGCCCAAATGAGACATTAGTATGACTGCTCCCCCATCGTCCAAAATCTTCTCGATCGTAGGAATGGCAGCTTCTATACGTGTCGTGTCCGTCACTTGTAAGTCCTCGTCCAGAGGAACATTAAAATCTACTCTGACCAGTACTTTCATACCGGCAAATGAATACTCGGAGGCCTTTATCATCTCAGCAACTATTTTTTGATCATACCCTTAATTAGCACAACAAGGTCTGCCAATCTGCTGGCAAAACCATACTCATTGTCATACCATCCCACAATTTTCACTGCTTTACCTAGACTAACCGTCATGCCGGAATCGAAGATACAACTGTGTTCATTGCCGATGATGTCGGTGCTAACAAGTGGCTCCTCTGTATACTCCATCACACCCTTCAAAGACTTCTTGCTTGCAGCTTTGAAAGCAGCGTTGATTTCTTCAGCTGTGGCTTTCTTCTTTAGCGTTACATTAAGGTCAGTCAGTGACCCTGTGATCACAGGAACTCTTGCAGCGATACCAGTCAATTTCCCCTTTACAGATGGGATTACCTTCATGACAGCACTAGCCGCACCTGTAGAGGTTGGGATGATGCTTTGGGCTGCCGCTCGCGCTCTACGCATGTCGCTATGTGGTGCATCCTGGATCCGTTGATCGGAGGTGTAGGCATGCACGGTGGTGAATAGTCCAGTAGAGATACCAAAGTTCTCTTCCAAAACCTTGACCATCGGTGACAAGCAATTTGTGGTGCAAGATGCATTGGAAACGATGTGATCGCTTTTCTTTAGGGACTTGTGATTGATGCCCATTACGATTGTCTTGACATCTGGTGACTTCGCTGGTGCAGAAATGACAACTTTCTTTGCTCCGGCAGTGAGGTGCTTGCTTGCAGCCTCCTTCGTTCTGAAAATGCCCGTGCACTCAATTACCACATCTACCTTAAGGTCTTTCCATGGCAATTTTTCCGGGTCTCTCTCACTAAAGACCTTAAACACTTCTGTTCCAACTTTTAGGTTGCCTTTTGACACGGACACCTTTCCGGGGAACTTTCCCTGAGCGGTATCATACTTGAACAAATGTGCCAACATCTTTGGGTCTGACAAATCGTTGATCGCTACCACATTAACATGCTTGCCAGCTCTGCTCAAAAGGGCACGAAGAGTTAACCTTCCGATGCGACCGAAACCATTGATTGCTACATTAATTTGCGCCATTATTTTGTACTTGTTTTTAAGCAATTAAAATCTCGCGCAAAACTACTCTTTTTTTGGTTTACAAACTGCTAAAACGCCCCGAATTGGACCCCTAAATAAGGCTATTCTGGAATGTTTTTGCCATGAAACCAGACAAAAACTGCGCGCTCGAAAGCAGGTGCCCGATAGCCCGGATCGCAGAGGAAATGGCAGTAGCAGGAAGGCGACTGACTGCTGTGCCTGTACTGGCTCCAAAAAGAGACAGGACAGGTGCAGCAAGGAAGCGCCTTGCTGCTGCTGCCATTGGAACGGAGAGCCGGTAGATACTTGCCACGGCCGAAAAATGCTGGGCTCCAAAAGAAAACTAAATTCCACAATATCAAGCTTGTACCGACCCATTCTCGATTCTCAAGAGCTTCCGGTCATGAAAGCTTTGATACTTGAGTAAAAATAATATTGAAATGAAACAGTGCACCAGGCTTGAGTGTGCCGAGTTTGGTGTAGACTTTGCATTACTAAGGCTGCAAAAACTTGTGCTGTGTAGATAAGGTCTGTGTAGCATGGGTATCTAGATATCTATCAAATGGAAGAGATGAAACATCAGGAGATTAACAAGATTGATGCGGTAAGAGATCTGCTTTTCGGAGCAGAGATGTCTTCGATCCAGGAGCAGTTTAAGGAGATGGGTAAACAGCTGGAGAAAAGTCAAACCAGTACGCAGAATAAACTGGAGAAGAAGATGGATCGACAGATTGCTTCTCTGGAGGAAAAGATGTCCCAGATTTTGAACAATCTCGCTGCGGTCGACAAGAAGGTGGATGCCCTGTCAAAATCGGCAGTAGACCGCAAGCGGCTGCAAGGATTGTTTGGGGAGCTGGTAAAGAAGGTCTAAGCAGATGAGCAGCAAGCCAGGTCCATACTCTGACGGTAAATCAGAGTTTGATGAGTTGCGCAATATCATTGTGGGGGCGGAGCCTTATGCGCGCGAGCAGGAATTCCACGCCTTCAAGGAGGAGGTGTTTGGGCGACTCGACCAATTGGAAAAGCGGATTGAGGATCGCATTGCCTTTGAGGCCAAACTGGTGAAATCCAAGAGTAAGATGGTAGATGTGATCAGCCCTCAGATGGGTCAGATAATTCGGGCAAGTGTCACTTTGAAGATACAGGAGCTCCAGGATCAGATTGCCTCGACTTCTCGAAAGTTCTCCAATCTCTTTGGCCTTAAGCCCGCTATAAAGAAGATGCTGGGTATGGAAGTAGTGGAAAAACACATCTTCATAGATTATCCAAAGATCATCCAACTGTTCATCATTGAGCAGGACACTGGATTGCTGATCGGAAAATTTGAGAAAGAGCGCATTGCTGATCCGGATTTGATGACGGGAATTCTCACTAGTGTCAAAGCATTCGCAGAGTCTTCTTTGGCTGTGAATGATGCGCAGATTGGAATGATCGACTATGGACAATATTTTATCAAAATGTTCAACTATGGCACTTACTATTTTGCCTTGGTGATGACTGGGACACCTAACCCCGACTTTGAACATCTTATTGCCGAAGAAATCGATGCATTTGCACATATGCACACGGGCTATCTAATAGACAAAGAAAGAGTGAATATAGATTTTGATCAAGAGATTAACACTTACTTCAAGAAAACATGCGAGAAGTTAGAAAAAAGATAGTGCTTCTTGGAAATGTTGGCGTAGGCAAGACTTCCCTGTTTAGCAAATTTTTGTACGACGAATTCTCTAAAATCTACCTGAGCTCCGTGGGCGTGCAGGTGGACAAGCGCGTGGTTGAAATTGATGACACCAAAGTCATTTTGATGGTGTGGGATCTTGCTGGAGAAATATTTGAATCGAAGATGTATACAAACTATTTGAGGGGAGCGCATGGTGTTCTGGGTGTGTTTGACACTACCCGAGCTTCATCTCTGGCACAGACGATTGTTCAAATCGGGCAGGTGCAAGAGAGTATGCCTGAGTGCCAATCAGTAATCATAGGCAACAAGATGGATCTCTTATCGGATGCACAGAAAGCTGAACTCAAGGCCAAGCCGGAAGTGAGCCTTCTCACTAGCGCTAAAACCGGTGAACAAGTAGAAGCAGCCTTCCTTTCTGTGGCCACAAAAATGTTGCCTGTATGAGTGTGGAAAAGAAATACAAGGTTAAGTTCAACGAGGACGGCAAGATTCTGGACACCACCGCTCCGATGATCGAAGTGAACGGAAAAGCCATCGAGCATTACTTTCCGGTTTTCGGCGATTTGGTATCCTTGGAAGCCATGGATTTGAAAGAGATCAATCCCTATGCATGCTACATCAATCAGCGACAATACTTTTTCGATTTGAGCTGGCGTAGTAGTAGTGAAGGCAGCGAGAGAGTTTTTCTAGTTGAGCTCAATGACAAGACAGAAGATTTTCATAAAGTCCAGATTGAGCGCACTTTCAAGAATA
>JAHDDV010000017.1:19188-22685 GCA_020629205.1 Chitinophagales bacterium
AATGACAAGACAGAAGATTTTCATAAAGTCCAGATTGAGCGCACTTTCAAGAATAAGTTCAAGATTGAGAATGAGCGTTTGCGAGAAGACATTGCGGAAGGCAATGAAATCAAGCAGCGCTTATTGAATAAGAATCTCGAACTCGAAGCGATTTTTGAGAATTCTCATGAAGGCATCATCTACCTTGACCCGGTCAGCAAAGAGCTATTATCAGTGAATCAGCGCGGACTTGATATTCTAGGTCTGGCGACACAGAGAGCTCTGGATCTCTTCCTAAGCAAGTGTATGCAGTCACAGGGAAATGGCAATTGTTTGGTAACCCTCCAGGTCGAGCAAGTAACCGAGGCTGGCAAGAAGGAAAAGAGCAGGCTCGTACATACGCATAAACTCAATGGAGAAGCCATCTGGCTTTCAGTACGAGAAGTTTTGGATACCAGTGATGAATCACAGCCAAAGCAGATGATTTTCTTTGCCGACATCTCGAAAGAACATCAAGCGAAAATTGATCTGGAGCTCAAAAATGAGGAACTACAACGATACATCGAGTCTAACATCCAATTAGAGCAGTTTGCACATGTCGCCTCGCATGATCTTAGGGCTCCGATCATTACGATCAAGAGCTTTTCGAAACTATTGAGTCAACGATGTGCTGGGGTACTTGGGGAAGAAGAACGGCAGTCACTTGATTACATTGAATCCAATGCAGAGCAGATGTACGAATTAGTGAATGATCTGCTCGAGTATTCACAGATCAACTCCCAGGCTGTGAAAGCGAGGGAGGTAGATGTGCAGGCTTTGGTAGAAAGCTTAATGTCCTTACTCTCTATACAAGCAGAAGCAAAAGGAGTACGCTGGCTGGTCCCTGAAAAGCTCCCCTTGATCATTGCTGACGGAATTAAGCTTAAGCGAGTGTTCCAAAACTTGCTTAGTAATGCGATCAAATTTTCGGATCTCAACAAAGCTTCCTTTATCAGGATCACAGCACAAGAAGAATCGAATTCCTGGCGGTTCAACATCGAAGATAACGGTGTCGGAATGCGCGAGAGCAAGGTAGATATCTTCCTACCATACGTTCAGTTAAACAACAAATCGGTATACAAGGGCACCGGACTTGGCCTATCGATTTGTAAGAAGATTGTCAATCAACATGGAGGCACCATCTCCTATGTTTCTACTTTTGAAGAAGGCTCTGCATTTAGTTTTACGATCGGCAAGGGATTGAAAATCTACCGGGCGGAAGACAATTAGCTCGACTGTTGGACAGAGCCTTTACTTAGACGATACAACAAACCACATTCCTTATGCTTTATTTCATAGATGACGAGTTAGCAGCTCATACTTACCACAAGATCATGGCTAAAGCAGCTGGCTTTAGTGAAGAAGAATTGGCCTTCTTTCCTGGGGTAGATCAAGCTATGGATTCGATCCGTAAGTTAATTGATAGTGGAAAGAAACAAGCCTGGCCGAGCCACATTTTCATCGATATCAACATGCCGTATAAGTCCGGTTACGACTTTGTGGAAGAGTTTAGTCAGACGAAGCATGATTGGGAGACTCCCTTGTTGTACTTTGTATCAAGTTCGCAAAACCCGCATGATATAGCGAAGATCTCTCAGCTAGCTATTGTTGAGGGATTTGAATCCAAGTTTTTGGAGCAGCCTTTTTTTGCCTCTATCATTGAGCAAAAGCAAAATGAATCGCTAACAGTCGAATAAGATCAAGAAGCTCTAAATCCGCTTCCAAGATAGGTTATTAGTCCGGTCATAGGAGTGGTCAGGACTTTGCCTACCAATAGCTCTTGCTCATCCGCTACGACGCGCAGTTCCTCTTCAAAATTACTGGCAATCGATCCAACAAAATGTATGGTGTTGGGACGTGGAACAGCTTGCATATGTGTATCGAAGAAGGCTTCAAAACCTCGCCTCAAGATGGATTGCATCACTGGGCTACTGCGGTGCTTGCCCAAAAAGAGGCAAAAGGCAGCCAGCCAAGCGTTCGTCATCTCCTGCTTGTATAGTCTATCGAGAATATCAGCCCTTGTCAAAGCATAAGTATTTTGGAAGTCTTCCTCCAGATCCGCCGGCAACTGCTTGTAGATATGTGCCCGAAGCACTTCCTTGCCAAACCAGGTCCCTCCACCTTCATCACCCAACGAATATCCATAACCACCAATGAGTTCCTGAGATTCGCCTCCTTCAAAACATCCCAGGACAGACCCGGTGCCCAGGATACCAACATAGCCGGTCCCTCTTCCGAGACAGGCAATACCGGCAGCGTTCAGGTCATGTGTTACAAAGCTTTGTGCCACGGGAAAGACGACCATCAATGCTTGCTTAATGGTATGTTGTTGTGCTGGCAGGGAACAGCCGCTTCCAAAGAAATGAATGCGTTCAACCCAGGATCGAATTTTGTTGATAGAACGATGCTGTTGCAGCTCTTCAATCATGCTTTCCTGAGTACGATTGAAGGGGTTCATACCACTAGTTTGACATCGGAATTCTTCCCGGCCATTGAGACCGACCAGAACCCATTCTGTTTTGGTAGAACCACTCTCTGCAATTAGTATCATGCTGGCTTTTTCATCGAAGATCGCAGGAGGTCTGCCGCATTAGGACCCACTGCAAAAAGTAAATCGAGTATGCTCAAGTTAGGAAAAAAACCAATCTTTGGCTCAAAAACCTGATCGTAAGCGGGAGCTTCGAACAAGGAATCAGGTTTTGACTTACCATTTGGTAGGATCGCTGAACGCATATCGACCAGATCCTCGCCATGATCTTTCTCAAATTTGTCTGTACTGGAAACCTCCAGTTCCACCTTGAGCAATTCTAGTGTTTTTTGAAAAAATTGCCAATTGCAATCCCAGAGATACTGGAATTCCTGCTCGAACAAAGGGGCTAGATCATCTTCGTAGTACTCAAAATAAGGAGAACTACGATAGGCCGCGCATAGTGATCGCCAGTGGTTGCTTCGCCAATTATGCGTATCACAGATTCGTACCTGAGTTACAGGCTTGCGCTGATCACGGCCATCTTTCAAATGGACACTCAGGGTAAGTGGTCCGTGTGGCATGGCGATAATGCTACGGTTGCGATAGGTGGCTTTTTGGTAGTATTCCTGCTTTTCCAGGACAATCTTTTTATGGTGCAGTAGTCGCGCATAGTAGTGCACAGGACCTAAGTACTGCAATTCTATCAATAATGGCTTTTTTACAGTATTTTTACTTTGTTCTTGCATCAAACAGGGGCTTTATCATCTATTATTGCTGTATGCAATTTGCACATTTACTCCTGAAAACGACGTAATATGAGACATTTTTTCCTCAGTTCTTTGTTGCTTTTCCTACTCTACCCAGCGACTTCTTTTGCTGGTCTTCAGGCGGAATTGGATTATGGAGTATTTGATTTGCCTGGAAAAGGCCCTTATGTAGAGACCTATTTGCTGGTACCTGGATCTAAAGTCACTTTCAAGGAAAATGCCATCGGTAAATGGCAGGCATC
>JAHDDV010000017.1:22785-33733 GCA_020629205.1 Chitinophagales bacterium
ATGGAGCATTATGAGGCGACGGTAGAAGAAAATGAATACAGCCGCAACGGAGTAGACATGTACCCTTATGTACTCAACTTCTATCCCGATGCGGCCGATCGCCTAATCTTTTATAGCGAAGTGTACAATACAGCAGAAAATCTTGGAAATCAAGACTTTTTGATCAGCTACTTTGTGTCAGCATACAAGTCCCTGGATCCAGTTCAGAACCTAAAAAAGTTCAAAAAAGTCAGCCCGGAAGAGGTCAATATCGTCTTTGGCGAATTTGACATAACGGATTTACCCTCCGGAAATTATATGCTCAATATCGAAGTGAGAAGTAAGATGAATAAGCTACTCGCATCTAAGCAAGAGTTCTTTCAAAGAAGCAAATACTTTGAAAGCGTTGCTTTGGAAAACCTTCGGGAAGTGGAGCTCGCCGCTTCTTTCACCAAGGACCTGGATGCATTGGAGGTAGAGTACTATCTGGCAGCCTCAATACCAATTGCACAGGACAGCGAGGTGGATTACATCGATAATCTACTGGCCAATAGGTCACTGGAGCGCGATGTAATGCAACGGCAGTTCCTTCATAATTTTTGGGTGATTCGAAATCCGGGAAATCCTCAAGTAGAGTTTGAAAAATACGCAAAGCAAGTACTTTGGGTTGACAAGAATTACAAGACTAGTCTACGAGCTGGTTATGAATCGGATCGGGGCATAGCCTACCTCAAATACGGGGCTCCAAACAACATAATTGACTCTTCAATGGAGCCGGGTGCTTATCCTTACGAAATCTGGCATTACTATACTGTCCCAACCGGCCAAAATGACGTCAAGTTCATCTTCTACAACCCGGAAATGGCAAGCAATGACTTCATACTGTTGCATTCCGATGTTTATGGCGAAGCCAAAGATGACCGTTGGCAATTCAAAATCTACAAGGGTTTCAAAGAGCAGAGTGGCAGCCAGGATTTTGACAAGACAGAGATCAAACAACACTATGGTTCGAGGGTGAGAGACTTCTAGATGAAAGTGATTCAATACCTTTTGTTTAGGATGGCGGTAGTAGTTTTCAGCTTGCTACCCTTCAGACTGCTATATGCCTTATCAGATCTACTGGCCTTCCTGATAGGTGATTTATTCGCTTATCGGTCCGATGTCATCCAGGGAAATCTCAATCGCAGTTTCCCAAAAAAGTCAAAAGCAGAATTGGCCCAAATCACGAAGGTCTTCTACCGCAATCTCTGTGACATTAGTCTGGAGGCCATAAAGGGCTTTTCGATGAGCCCTGAACAGATTGTAAAACGGTACAAATTCAACAATCCGGAGGAGATGCAAGGGCTCTATGAGCAAGGGCAAAGTTTTATCGCAGTAGCTGGACATTTTAGCAATTGGGAATGGGGCACCATTTGCGGTGGATTGCAGTTTCCGCACCACCCCTATGGCTTTTACAAACCACTCGCCAACAACAAGATTGACATGCACCTTCGAGCGCATCGGGCAAAGTTCCGAATGGAGTTGGTCTCTATGGCGGATACAGTGGCCTGCTTTGCCAAAACACCTGAGCGTCCTACGGTATATATCATGGTGGCAGACCAAAGCCCCTCTAATGCATCCAAGAGCTATTGGGTCAATTTTCTGAAACAGGATACTGCCTGCCTTCATGGACCAGAAAAGTACGCAAGATCTAATGACCTGCCGCTCTATTATATCAAGATCAATCGCATCAACAGGGGCTACTACGAATTTGGCATCGAATTGCTCTGTGAACAAGCTGCTCTGTTGCCGGAAGGCGAGCCGACTGCCCTGTACATGCAAGCGCTCGAAAAACAAATTCTCGAAGAGCCCGGAATATGGTTGTGGTCTCATAGGCGCTGGAAAAAAGAACTTCCCAGCGACAAGCCTGTTATCCATCTAGAAAGCAATTCATGAACAATCCCACTGTTGCCGTAGTGATTCTCAACTGGAATGGCCGAGATTTCCTGCGAAAATTCTTACCCTCGGTACTCGCAAGCAGCTATATTGCCACTCGCGTGATCGTCGCAGACAACGGCTCCACGGACGATTCAATCGACGTGTTAGAAAGGGAGTTTCCTGAGGTGGAGATCATACGTAACGAAGAGAATTACGGTTTTGCTGAAGGCTACAATCGGGCTTTGGCAGAAGTAGATGCCCCCATCTATGTACTGCTAAACTCCGATGTAGAAGTGAAGCCAAACTGGCTGCAAGCATTGGTGCAGCGTCTACAAGAAGATCCAAAAATAGCTGCGGTACAACCCAAGATATTGGCAGAACATGATCGGGGGCTATTTGAGTATGCTGGTGCAGCAGGAGGCTTTATCGACCGTTTGGGCTTCCCTTACTGCCGAGGTCGAATATTCGATGAATGCGAAAGGGATGAAGGGCAGTACGATGCTCCCATAGACATTTTTTGGGCAAGTGGTGCGGCTATGTGCATTCGATCAGAAGTCTACCATGCAGCAGGAGGGTTGGACGGGGACTTCTTCGCCCACATGGAAGAAATTGATCTTTGCTGGCGTATCAAAGACCTTGGTTACCGCATTGTATACACCCCCGATTCGGTCGTATACCATGTAGGCGGAGGCACACTAAACAAATCAAACCCCAGGAAGACTTATCTAAATTTTAGAAACAACCTCAGCATGTTGAGCAAAAACTATGCACCAGCTGAGTTATTCACCCTCCTCCCCTTGCGGATACTACTAGACGCCATCGCTGCTTATCGGGCCTTGTTCAGTGGAGATACCGATACTTTCAAGGCCATTGCCCGTGCACATTTCTCTTTTATTGGCAATTTCCCCCATTTGTTGCGCAAACGTTCTCAGGTGAAAAGGCTTAAGCAAGAAAAGCAGATTGGAATGGCAGATGCCGCTGGTCGCTTTAAGGGAAGCATTGTCTGGAATTATTTTGTGAAAGGCAGGAGGCGATTCTCCGAGCTTTAGGCAAAGCTCAAGCGCTGAAGCCCAGCTCATTATCAGCTCAGGCAATAAATTTTCCGTAAATTGTCTGACGATCCTGGAGCTTGTGGACACTCCCAAGAGTCGATTTTCAGAAGAAGGCATGGACCACCAGCGCACCTGAACAGCAGATCAGGGGTTTTTCAGGTATATTCTATCATAATCAAACCACAAACAAAAGATGGGAAAGAATAACTTTTTTGACCTGTTGAAAAACGCTGTAGACAAAGTGCAGCAGGACAATCACGACAATCCCGAAGAAAGGACCGCCCCAACCAACCTCTTTGACAGAATCAGAGAAAATCTGGCCAAGAGCAAGGAGCGCAGAAAAGAAAACGAAGAGGAAGGCAAGGGTCTTTTTGACATATTCAGAGAAAAGCTTCAAGAGGCTCAAAGAGACAATGAAGCAGACCCCGAAGAAGAGACTGCTGAGCCAACGGTGTTTGAAAAACTGCAAGCAGAACTAAAAAGACTGGAGGAAGAAAAAGAAATGGCCTCCTCAGGACTACCACAATACGGCCCTGAGCCAGCACCAGAAGGATATGTGGAATATGGCCCTGATCCGGAGCCGACTCCTCCACCAGTGCGCCCAAGTAGCAAACCAGTGGAGCCGATTCCCTCTCAACGAATAGATCACATTCCTAACAGTGTCCCTGATCCGGTACCTGCACCTAGCAGCAAACCCAGAGCCATTCCACCAAGTATGCGATCTGTGGTGTCAAGCGGCAGCATTGCTGTTCGCACAGAGCCGAACATGGCCGCACCGCAGCTTCCATCTCGAATCCCTGCTAAAGCCAAGCTTCGAGTATTAGAACACAGCATGGACAATGCTATCAAACTGGATGGTAAGCTCACCGGCTGGTGTCTTGTTGATTACGAGAACATCAGAGGATGGGTGCTTGATTATTATGTAAGCTAAGGGACAGAGAATCAATAAAGTCCATTTTGACTTGCTGGAAATGATTTATTCATCGTTATTTTTCTCCACCAGCCAACAAGGATGCTGTCAAAAAATGCCTTGTCTAAATCATTTCTAGCGGCGTCAAAATCAGACAGTTATTGATTCCCAATCCCTAAAATGCATAAGAGGTGAATAGCAATTGGCTATTCACCTCTTTTTGATTATCTTGAGGCTACCCTTTCGAAGCATCGCTTCACTGAAATTGCATAACCTTGAGATCCTTCCCACAACTGCTTTGCAAGAAGCTGAGCGCCACTGCCTTCCTTTGGCTACTGTTCAGCACTAGCTGCCTGTCACAAATTGTGATCAATGAACTCTGTAGCAAGAATCATGAAACCATTGATGACTTTGAAGATCAATCTGAAGATTGGATTGAGTTGATCAACGTAGGCTCCCTTCCTGTCAATCTACAAGCCTTTTGGCTCAGTGACGAAGCAGCAGATCCCCAGAAATGGAATTTCCCGGCTGTAACTATAGATCCTCAGGAGCATTTATTGGTCTTTGCCTCCAAAAAAGACACCCTGGTCGATGGAGAATTACACTGCAATTTTAAGCTTTCCAGCGCTGGAGATAGCTTGTTCCTCTTCAATAATGATAACCTGATACAGGAATTGGCATTACCAGCATTGCAAGCCGATCATTCTTACGGCTTCAATCTACAAGGCAGTTTGGCTTATTTTGACGAGCCTAGTCCCGGAGAACCCAACATATACACCTCCTATCTTGGTTATGCCAGCTTTCCAGAAATAAATCCGGTATCCGGCCGATTTGAGGAGGCCATTCAAGTCCTCCCGACTGAGCTTGAAGAGACGGTCTATCGATACACGCTTGATGGCAATTTTCCAGATTCGAAGAGTCCCATACTTGATGAAAGCCTTGTTCTCGACAGCACCAGCGTCCTTACGGTCACTGCCTTTCGACCAAACTTCCTGCCCTCAGCCGCATCGCATCGTACCTACCTCTTTGGTGAAGATACAGATCTGCCCGTCGCTTCTTTGATCTTTCCGCCAGCTCACTTCTGGGGAGATGATGGGCTATATGGGTTTGGGCCGCATGGAGATACAAGCTTTCCTTACGATGGCGCCAACTTCTGGCTCGATATCAAGAAGCCCGTCTTTTTCGAGTTTTTTGATGAGAACCAGCAAGCGCAGGTACAGGACTATGTAATGACCAAATTGCATGGAGGTACGAGTCGTGCACGAGAGATGAAATCGCTAAGAATCATGGCAGATAAGAAGGTCGGAGATTCCTCACTTGGTTACACCTTCTTTGATGAAACTCACTATGATGACTGCAAACAAATCGTGCTCAGAAATGCTAGCACAGACTTCAAGAAGGCGCATTGCCGAGACGGGCTTTTCCATCATCATCTTAGCAAACAACAGACTGGCCTGGCTCCTCTGCAGTACCAACCCACCATCGTCTTTCTGAATGGCCAGTATTGGGGCATACACAATCTTCGAGAAAGACTCAATCAGGACTATGTCGCAGCCCTTAGCGATGTAGACGATTCAGAAGTCGATTACCTGGATCGTACAGACGAGGTCATCTCTGGTAGTGCAATGATGTTTGACTCCCTCAGGACCCTCGTCTTTGAGCAGGACTTGAGTAACTTGCAGAATTATGAATCGGTACAGCAATTACTGGATATCGAAAATTTCATAGACTACTTCATCGTCGAGATTTATGCCCACAATGACGATTGGATAAACAGAGACAACAATACGCGGCTTTATCGCCCCCAAATTGAAGGAGGCAAATGGCAGTTCATGCTCTTTGATTTGGATGACTCCTTCTCCGCCAGCAAAGAGGAACACTTTGCGGACAAACTGGAAGATGTCCTAATGCTCGCTGAGAATGAAGAGAATATTCATGCCATGATCTTTGCAAAGCTGCTGGAAGTCCCCCCCTTTAGGTTACAATTCGCAAGGCGCTTTTGCGATCTGCTCAACTCAAGCCTGACACTAAGAGAAATCACATATACATGGGAAGAAGTGGTCAGCTGGCTACAGCCTGAAATGCAAAGACATACGGAAAAATGGGGATCGACAGATTACCACTGGCTTTCTAGAATGGAGGAGCTGCTGTATTTTTTCAAAGAGCGTAGAGCATACATGTTCCAGCATACTCAAACTCACTTAAATCTGGAGGACACCGTACACCTTGATTTCCGCACACAACCAGAAGGATTGCAGAGCAACTTCTCCATCAATAGCCTCAACAACCAAAGCCTTCCCTGGCAGGGAGCATACTTTGCTAATCTACCTATAGAATTCGAGATTGAGCAAGCTTTCGAGGGAGCAGCCTTCCTTCATTGGAGAATTGACTTGCCAAACGGTGATATGTGGATAATAGAAAGCATGTCGAGTATGATGGCATTTGATTCCGACGCCAATATTACCGCGGTGTTTGAAGAAGCAGCTACCGGCCAAGAAGATCTGCTTCAATCGGCTGATCTTAGAATTCTCAACAATCCTGTACAGGCTGAAATCCTCCGCTACTATAGTGAAGCCAAAGGACAATCGTATTTCGCTGTTAGAGATCTTTCGGGACGTTTATTGATGCAAGGACCATCCATTGCAAACCAGCTGCAGGAGATTCATATTGAACAATTGCCTGCAGGACTGTACTACCTTTCTGTGATGGACAATACAAATGGCATACAGCATCAAAGATTTGTAAAGCCTTAGATTCCCTGAAGATTACTGCGATCAATCCACCTTTATTACTTTACGTTTGACGATCCCATCAGGATGATGAACCACAATCAAATAAATTCCTTGAGGAGCCGTCTCGAGATCCAATTCAGTTTCAAACTTTGCTTCTTCAATTCGGAAGCCTTCCTTTAAAAGCAACTCACCAGCCGTATTGAACAGCTCTACTTGAATATTGCCCAATGGGCTTTGACCAGCAAGATCCAACTGCAATCTGTCAGATACCGGTATCGGACTCATACGAATACTGAAATCCGTATTGCTCGGACTGCTATGCGTCGGCATTTCATCATCAGGTCGAAAGATCGGGGTCAGCGTACGGTCCTCCTCACTCACTAAATGGATCAATGGACTGCTCTCTTCCAACTCCAACCATCCATCGAAAAAATATCCCTCATGAGCCACTGCTCGTATCCGCAAGGGAACCTCTGTTAGATAGTTACCTGAAAAGTCATAGGGCATCACCATCTCATTTTCATGGAAAACCAAATGTCCACCTTCATTTTCTGCCAAAGCCACAGTCAAAACAAACTGCTCTACTCCCTCGATATACTGAATTTCCAGTCGGTAATTCCCTGCACGCCCTTCATAAAAGTCTTCAATCAGATCTATCTCTTCAAAGAACTGGGAGTAGGGCTCATCCAACTCCCATCGCTCCCGGTGTCGATCAATGTTGATTCCCAGGTGTTCTATCATATCACCTATATGATCCTTAACACGATTTCGCTCAAAAATAACATTGGAAAATGTACAACTACGCTGCATAAATTCATGTCGCAAGGAGGAATGATCAAATAGTTTGCGAAACATCAAAGTGCAGTCCATATACTCCTGCCAGGCCGTACAAGTATCACAGGTAGCCCGATTGACGGTGTCAAACCAGTCGTACCTTGTAGACAAATCTGTATCAAACAGTACCCATCGCCACTTGCCATCAGGTTTTTCTCGCCATATCTTGACATTATTTCCAGGCCAGTCATGATTATTGATATACGTTTCGACAATGAAATAATTTATCAGCTCATTGACATCGACCTGATCGGAAAAGTAATCGACCAAGGCATCATTCCATAGCTCATTCTCCTGAGCAAATTCGACCAGCTCATCATAGGCCTCAGTGTCTCCTGCCTTAAGCTCTTGTACCATATGGCCAAAGGGCTGACCTGGATTATCAATAATATCCACTTCATCTCTATTTACTTCTGGAAACAAACGCTTTACATAATCCCGATTGATGCGATCCCGAAAATTCTGAATTCCCCAGTACTCACCGTTCAAATAAACAATCACCGGTCGATAGGATTGCTGATCCAAATCTATCAAGCCCTCTACCAAAGTCTGATTGATGGCATCTTTAAAAAGCATCTTTCTCCAGTAGTTTCCCGTATTACGTAGCTTTATATCGTCATACTTCTCATAAGGCTTATCCGGGAAGATTTTGTATTCCAATTTGCTCTGCCCATAATCCTGCGCAAAGGATATATTGAGGCTCTTCTGCGGGGAACTTCGACTAAAGTTACCTGCAATCGAAATTCCACAATTTGCTGTAAATCCAGTAGTACCATCCGCCTCGATCAGCGCCAGATAAGCAGGACGCTCCCAGTCCTGAAAGTAATTACCCGGGGCCAATTCAGCAAAGGGCACTCCATTGTCTCCAACAACATAGATCCCGTACCAGTCATCTCTCAAATTGCCTTCCTCCGTTACCACATGCAACACAGGCAGATTCGTGTCCGTATCCTCCATGTAGGCTCGAATTTCAACCGTACTAGCTGCATTCCCGACATAAGCCCGCGCCATTATCACATGAACTGAGTTAATGTCTATCGGCTCCTCATAAAGAAGGCTGTTGGTATCCGGTTCTGTCGCATCGGTGGTATAGTAAATCTGGGCACTCGGATGTTCATGCGTCAACTCAAGCGTATAGGCACCTCCTTCATACAATCCACTCTCCAGCGAAAACTGAACGGGACTCATATAGGGCCGACCAAAGGCGTTATCTTCCATCGGACTGGGAATCGAATGAATCTCCCAAATCCCCGATCCATCACTCTTTTTGGCATAGGAGCACTGAGGTGGAATCTCCCCAAAAACAATAGAATCCAACAGACTTATGTTGTTGTCAATCAACTGACTGAGGTAGACCGTCTCCCCTTTTGCATCAAGCTTAAAACGGGCATGCATATCTCCCTGCTCCTCATCCTTGTCCGCCCAAACCAGCACATATTCATTAGCTGGAATGATCAAACCAGCGGGAAAGGAGTATTTATCCAATGCACCCAGCTTGTCTGAAAGGTAAAAACTGGAAAGGTCAATAGCCGAAGGACCTGAATTATGCAATTCTATCCAATCGTCATTATCATAAGCATCATCCAGGTAAGTACTATAGCCCGGCACGATCTCATTGATCTGCAACTGGGCATATAGTCCGTAAGGGATCAGGGCTAGTAAGACTAAGAAAGGCCACTTCATCGGTCTGCTTTATTTCGTTCCTTTATGGCAAGTTACAACAAAACAAGCAATCCCGCAGGCTGTAAGAACTCATTCCCTCAGGCTCCCAGACCTTAATATCGAAGCTTGCTCACCGTACTACTCGTCCAATTGGACTTGTACCAGTTAAAATCTGCCACAGTCACTAGTCCATCCATATTTACATCCGTGGCAATATAGTTGTAAATATTTGAGGGATCAGCCATATACAGCCCATGATCCATGAACTCCATTACCCCATTGGCATTAAAATCGCCCGCAGGAATGAGGTAATCCAAACCATCAGCTATGCATACATTTCCTTGACTCTGCCCTGCCAGACTAAAATCATAAAGCAATACCCCAGCATCAAAAGACTGGGCAAGTGTACTCATGACGGCCAAATGATTACGACTACGCAAGGCAACAAAGTACTCGGAAAGAGGAACATCTTCAAAAGTCAAGATGGAAGAAGATGCCATATCCACTACGCTCCCATCTTCTAATAACATACATGCCTTACTTGTGACCCAGCTAGTATCCGATTTTTCATATATTTCTACTAAGACCCAATCCACCAGTGGATCGGTTGCATTTACAACATAAGTTTCTGTACCTGAGTAGTTCCAGGGAGCCGCAGAAAATGGCTGTAGAGCAGGAATCAAGTTCAATTCATCGAGATCAGCCTTCATTGCTCCTGCCCCATCGTACACGCCCTGCAGAAGCGCATTTACAGACAGGCGCAAATCACAGGCACCCACCGGATCAATCTTCAATTCAGTTACTACCGGCAAATGATCACTCATTTCAAACAATGCCAATGCAATCTCATCAGACACTTCTGCATTCAGGCCTCCACCAGGCACCGACACCGAAGCATCAATCAAGGAAGTATTGTAGTGATAGCCATCATTACCATACACTTCATAGGTTTCCGGAAGCACAGTCACTTCTCCAACACCACTCATGATCTCATCGGCAAACAAAATCATGTCAAAACGATCATCCAGACCGCCCGGCACCCCTTCCCAATTACCCGGATCATCATGGGATCGCGTAGATTGGGTGTATAAGTCGCGATAGTCGTAGTTGCTCCGAATCCAACCTGGCACCACATCCTCCATCAAATGTGTATTGCCCTGATCCTTCAGCAAATCATAGCCAGGCTCTCCCCCATCTCCATTGTCACTGTAAAAATTGAAATCCCCTCCGATCATCACATTCTCCAAATTCGGAGCCGCATCCAAATAAGCGATCAAAGTACTAATCGCATCCTCTCGAATCTCTGCATTCGATGCACCATCACTAGCCTTCAAATGCAAAGCAAATACATTTAAAAAAACCGTATCCTCATGACAGCCCAATTGCGGATCATTGTAATACATTTCATAATGCGTAATATCCCTTGGATAAACAAAGATATCCGTCTGATTCTTCAAGACCAGTTTATCGGAATTATAAAACAGCATATTGCCAAACCAGCCTCCATTGTCATTCATCAGAGGCGCACGTTGATAGCTGCTAACACCATTTGTATTCAAAGCGTTGTTTAGCAAGACATCTGCTCCATCCAAAGTAGCCACTTCCTGAGCAATCAAAAGGTCCGGCTGTACAGCCTGCATGATGGTTTGAAAATCTGCATCCCGAGTATCCCCCGGCTGAGGATAATTCAGGATATTATAGCTCATCATCTTAAGCGTATCTTGAGCGGAGACAAAGCTTCCCTGAGCCAGCAGCGCCAGCAAAAGAATATATTTATGCATAAACAGAAGGCAATCCGTTGATTAATAGGCAGCTAAGATAATAAGAATTCTCACACAAAATGCAGCAATGTAGGCTTGTTA
>JAHDDV010000343.1 GCA_020629205.1 Chitinophagales bacterium
AGTCTCCTGCAGTGTCCGTATTGACCACTGATTGATCCCAGCTACCTGAAGTATTTTCAAGACTCTGTGCTGGCAATTGAATCGCTTCCGCATTTTGACAAATCGTGGCAGGCAGTTCGAAGTTGGCTACGATTTCTTCTGTAACCGTAATCATATAGCTTACTTGCTCCGCACAGTCGCCATCTGGCATAAAGGTGAATTCGAAGTCTCCTGCAGTGTCCGTATTGACCACTGATTGATCCCAGCTACCTGAAGTATTTTCAAGACTCTGTGCTGGCAATTGAATCGCTTCCGCATTTTGACAAATCGTTGTGGGTAGATCGAAGCTAGCGCTGATTTCTTCAGTCACAGTGATCATGTAGCTCACAGGTTCTGCACATTCGGCATCTGGCTGGAAGCTCACCTCATAGTCACCAGGTATAGCCGGATCGATCTCTGATTGACTCCAGGTTCCAGCGGTGTTTTCTAAGCTAAGCGCTGGTAAAGTGATCACTTCTTCATATTGACAAACAGCCATTGGCAATTCAAAACTAGCTGTTTGATTGGCCAAAATCTCAATGCTGTGTACATAGGATTCTACACAATCTTCGGCAGCTGTAAAAGTAAACTCATATACACCCGGTACTTGCGTAGCGATTTCTGGATAGGACCAAATACCGGCAATCTCTTCTAAGCTGCTACTCGGCAGTGAAATACTCTCTTCATATTGACAGATAGTAGCAGGCAGATCAAATGCTGGCTCCAGCACTTCTAATGAAAGAATCGAAACAGTACGTGTTTCAGCACAGAAGCTAGCATCTGGTGTAAAGACATAAGTGGAAGTGTTGGCATCTATGACAGCAGGAAACCAGGTCCCTGAGATCCCTTCAAGACTGCTAGAAGGCAATACAGGGGCTTCTTCTAGCTGACAGTAAGATTCAGCTATATCAAACTGAGGCAAGCTACTAGTAGTGAGGTTGATGACCAATGGCTCACTTTCTAGCCCATTCACCGTTTGTGCTACATAGATAGCGGGATAATCTGCAGTGGCTAGATAGCTATTACCTTCTGCCAACAAAATACTTAGTCCAGCATCCGCGTACCAGAAGACATTATTGCCTTCAGCATTTAGCAACTCCCCTTCAACACCCACACAAACTGGAGTAGTATTGTCAACTCCCTGCAGCGAAGGTGCTTCAGGATATACTGTCAAACTGAGTGGGATGCTGTTAACCTCATCCGTCATATTGTGTTGTACATTAATGGTGTACTGACCTGGGCTTAGATTCTCTAAGGCCGTATTTTCTGCAATTTGCAACTGTGTCGGAGCACAGCCAATGCCATCATTGGTAAAGTTGAACTTGACATTGATGTTATTGCCATCAAGAGCTATTTCACTATCAGTCAGACTAATGCTCTGAGCTTCAAGCCCAAACTCCGTAAGCAGGTTGGCTACCTGTCCCTGAGTGATCTGATCACTGCTCAGAGAGGCTTCATCGAGACCAACCAGTGAGGTCAAGTTTAGGAAGTCGAAATCACTGCACACGGTATTCATAGTCGTATTGGTACGAACCGCTTCGTTGAAATCGAAGTAGATGTCTGCAAAGTTTTGGATTTGAACACCGTCGGCATTGCCCGGATTCTGTCGAATGGTAAACTCTACGTATCCATTGCTCTCCATCTGATTTGTGCTGGAGTCTGGTAACAGGATATTGTTAAAGGTCCAGGTGACTACATTGCCATTTGCTTCGTAAACATAGTCGTGGCTCGCCACCTTTGTATCCAGTGTACCAAGATCCAAATACTGTGTATCAATAGTATCAACAAGCTGCACCCAGAAGGCAGTATCATTTCCGGTATTTTGGAATCGGATTCGATATTCTAGTTCCTGATCAGGAGACACAAAACGTTGAGCAGATACTCCTGCTGGTGTTGCTGTCTTATCATTTGGATCAAAGGCGGCGGTGACCTCTCTACAGAACTTATCTCTTTGCCCACTCAAATTGCTGTGCGGAGCTGAGTTTACAAATCCTAAAGAATAGGGCTCGGGACCGCAAAGCTCAACAACACGCTGGACATATTCATGGAAGGGGTTCCCTTCGTTGCAAAAGGCTTGTAAACGATGTGCTTTTCCATTTGCTGGCACATAGAATTGCAGACTCTCTCCTTGCTGAAGCTGGAAAGTCTCCAGATTAGAAAGTATATCATCTTCATAACAACGATAAACATTGGGATTTTGCATGGATTCTCCCACGTTTTGAATTTCAAAGAAAATTTGCTCCCCAAGGCATTGACTGCGCACTTCCAGATCAGATCCATCCCAAATTTCAAGAGGCTGGTCACAGGCGCTGCCTGGATAAGCCATTGCCTCTACACAAGCAGTTGCTCCAACAGGAAGACTACAATTAACCACCGCATGAATAATTATCGAACCACATTGTCCAAAACCAATATCTCCGAGATAAATGCGAACTAATCCTCCGCCTAAGTCCTCATGATCTTCCTCTATGATATAGGATTCGAAGTCTGACAGAAACACGTCAATGTAAGCATCTTCTGCTACCAAGGTACCCATGTTGCAATACTCTAAATATATCGCGGTTGGTAAACAGGCTCTAAAAAACGAAGACCATACCTCTACTGTCATTTGGCTACAGTAATCCAAAGCTGTCAAGCCCATATTTACCCCTTCAAAGCTCTCCTCGATATCATCAGCCGTAAGACTTATAGGCAACTGGTCAGCGCAACTGTAGCCCCATAGATCACTCGGCAATTGTGGATAGATACTATAGGACCCAACATCTCTGTTCATCTCATAGTAACCATCACTGTCTGTAACAACATAATAGTTCTGGCTGCCATCATATACTCGCACTCCTGATAAGGTCTGCTCTCCCTCATCAAGTTCACAGTTTTGGTTGTCATCAAAGTAGATGTAACCAGAGATATCGACTCCATCAATGCAGCCAAAATCAATCTCCTGATAAGTGGTCACATTCATCTCCGGAAACTGGTCGTAGCCAGGTGTCCCGCCTACAAAATTATTTGGGCATAATCGGAGGTCGACCAACCACCAATCTGTAAAATCAGGCAGCGTTCCCGACAACTGATTATTGCTAACATCAATCCGAATTCCGGCAGCTTGGCTCACAACCGGAAACGGACCGGTCAATTGGTTATTCTGCAGATAGACCTGGTTCATATTCGGCAAATCCAGATTGGGAATCGGCCCACTTAATCCACAATCACGACAGTTGATTGTCCGAATATCCGGGTAGTTGGACAAATCCGGAATGCTCCCCCCGAGTTGATTATCAAACAAGTTTAGCTGCTGCATCGATGGGCAAGTAGCCGACAGGTCAGGAATCCCCCCAGTGAGCAAATTGCCCCCCAGGTTGAGATCCGTCATATTCGGAAACTCGAAGGCCGGTATACTGCCTGTAAGATTGTTGCTTTGCAAATCCAGAATGATCAAATCCGGACAAGACTGGTACAATGGCACAGTCCCAGTCAATTCATTCTGTGAAAGCTGCAGGGTTTGCAAGTTTGGAAGATATTGAAAATCGATGATCGGCCCCGTGACTCCCACACCAATCATATAGAGCCTCTCCAAGGAAGGCAAACCAGTAAAATCAATGAGGTCTCCATTAAATTGGGCTGGTTCATATAAAGACAGCTTCTTCAAAGAAGGCAATTGAAAGTCCGGAACGGGTCCAACGGCACCTTGCCAAAAAATAGTCAAAGTGACAATCTCACAAGTCTCATCATCTACTGAGATACCAGTCCAACCGTCAACTGGCCCTTCAAGCCAATTAATGTTTGGGGCCCAGTTCTCCCCTCCATGGGAGTTGTAAAAATTTACCAGTTGAATAGAGTCGGCCACCGATACACCGGGACAATCGGCCTTAAGCCCTGACCAGCTAAAGAAGCAAGTCAACAATATGATGCTAAGCCCTGAAGTGAGAATCTTTATGGAATTCATATTCTTTCGCGTTTTGTTGATGCTAATTTCGCTCATGAACACAGGCTGATCAAAAATAGCAATGGCAAATAGTTCACTTCCATAGAACAACAAACTGCGACATTTCAGATTAAATCATCCCGAAACGACATTCATTATCAGAGACTTACATCAAGTACATGCTCAACAATAATTCACTCGAATTGTCTTAAAGAAAAGCCAGATTATTCACCATTTTTTGCAAATTAGTCAACAGTGGCCGGGGAAAGCCCATATTTGACGTCTATAATCTGGACCAATCCTGAGATCTACTGTGCCCTGGAGCCAAGTATCACCTAAAGTCGACAAGCTCATGCAACTGGCAAAACTCTTCAAACACCTCAAGAGACTCAACACGGAAGAGCAGAAACTATTCGAACGATGGTTGTCCTCCCCCTTTCTCTGCAGGAACACTGCATTACTCACCATGTTCCAGTTTGTTCGCAGGAGCGCCCCCGAATATCAAGGCAGACGTCTGGATTCTAAAAACATCTATTCGGCCCTCTTTCCCGGCAAACCATATAAAGAAGTACGCATCAAGCAATTGTCGGGCTTCCTCTTGAAACAATTGTATGCCTTCTGGCTCTATCAGGAACAAGCAAAGCATCAGGACAGACGAGATATCGAATTGTGGTCGATGCTTCATGCGCAAAAGTTAGATTTAGAGTCGAACAGGATCAAAGATAAATCTGAAAGGCAGCTATTTGTCCAGCTATTACAAAACGACAGCGCCAATCTCCTAAGACATCAGTTTGCACAGGCGCAACATCAGCAAATTCTGGAATTGGGCAAACGGGACCAAGAACCCAAATTGCAAACACTCAATGATACCCTTGATCGCTTCTATTTCTTCGAAAAACTCAAGCATTATAGCAAAGCTCTGATCCAGCGAAAGTTTAGCAAACAAGAATACAATTTCCCTTTGATCGATGGGGTCCTTGACACTGTAAGAAAAGAGCCCTATCAAAATCTCTACGGGCTGCAGTTCTATGCCTATGCGGTGCAAGCCTTGAAGTCGCAAGAAGATCAACACTACTACAGAATGAAGGAAATCCTATTTAAGCATACCGCCGAACTGGACACAAAGGAGCTCCCTGAGATGCTATTGGTTGCAAGAAACTACTGCATCCAACAATTGAATAATCGCGAGTCTAATTTCATGACGGAGCTTTTTGAAATCTATCAACTAGAGATCGATGAAGACATGATTGAAGTAGAGGGACAAATTCCTACAGCCACATATAAAAATATTGCCACATTATCCCTTCTACTAAAGCGCTATGATTGGTTGGAGAACTTTCTTCATGAATATAAATCTTCTGTTAAGGAAAGTAGCTACTTCTTTAATCTCGCACTACTCCGCTTTAGCCAACAGCGTTATGAAGAGGTCATTGATTTGTTTGAACAAGCCGAATACGAGGAAGTCCTAATGAATCTCTCTGCCAAAGCCTGGCAGCTAAAGACGCACTTTGAGCTATGGCTCAAATATCCGGAAGACTTCGAATACGAAGAGCGATTAGAATCTTTCATCACAGCTTTTACCACCTTCCTAAATCGCAAGAAGTCCCGACTGCCACAGCATTATCTTTTCTATCTGAATCTCGGCAAGTTCGCCAGAGAAATGCTGCGCTACAGTCGGGCATACCAGTTCGATGCAGATGAACTTCAAAAGTTGGTGCTGAGAGTAAAGGATACGGAGTCTGTCGCAGAACGCGATTGGCTGGTTAAAAAAATCAGGGACTTGATGTTGAAATCAGGATGACAGCAAACAGTTCATGAACGGAAGTAAGTATTCAAATTAATCCCTCTTTCTTTTGGAGCAAAGCAGCATTCGCTCAAGCACCGACCGTCCTGCTCTACGCTAATATGCCAGCACTAGCTAGCCGCTTCCTGTATCCGCTATTGG
>JAHDDV010000344.1 GCA_020629205.1 Chitinophagales bacterium
CGCTCGAAAGACGGTGAAAACTAGCCGTGGGCGCAGCGGAACGAAGTGCTCAGATAGCGTGACGGAAGCCAGCCAATAGTGGCTCCGACGAAGGAGGAGACACTAGTGGCTGTGCTGAAGTAGCTAGCTGAGTGCTGAGTATTAGCGGAGCACACGTAGGTCGCTGCGACGGCCCAATCTGCCCGGCTCCAAAAAAGAAAAAATTAGGCCATCGTCTTTGATCTCAAGCAAACACTATCGAACGGCGATTGCTGAGATCTCGACATTTACTCCTTTTGGTAACTTGCTCACTTCCACGGTTTCACGAGCGGGGGCAGCGCTGGGGAAGTACTCGCCATAGATGGCATTGACCTTCGAGAAATTATTCATGTCGGATAGGAAGATACTGCATTTGACGACATTGGCGAAGGTGAGACCGGCATGTTCTAGAATGGCCTGGATATTTTTCATTACCAGACGTGTCTCTGCTTCTACATCGCCCATTTTTAGTTCTCCCGTGGAGGGATCGATGGCGATTTGACCGGAAAGATAGAGCGTGCTGCCTCCCCAAACTGCTTGATTGTAAGGGCCAATAGGAGCCGGGGCATTTTCTGTTTTGATGATAACTTTGTTCATTTGTCTTATTATTGCTTTTTGAAAAGAGGTGAATTGATAGCGAAGGTATTACTTTGCGCAAAATCAATCCTCTTTTTGTCCATAAACAGCGAAAATGAACATCCTGATCATCGGCGATGCAGCCCGCAAAGAAGAGCTGCAAAACAGACTGGGCGAGGGCCATCAGTACCTTGGGGAAGAGCAATTGGCAGAGCGGGATTCCTGGGATTTGCTTTTTGATCTGGACTTCGAACAACAGCCCGAGCAGTTTGAGCTGTACCGCAAATTTGAAGGGAAGACGGTGATTGTGAATGCGGTGAATCTATCTTTTGCTGCGCTATATGCCGAGATGGGGGAGGAGTGCAAATGTACCCTGGCTGGATTCAATGGCTTGCCTACTTTTATGGATCGTACTGACTGGGAACTGAAGGCCTGGAAAGAAGGAGATAAACCAGCATTAGAAGAGCTGTTTTCTGCTCTGGATGTCAAAGCCCGTTGGGTGAAGGATCGGGTAGGAATGGTGATGCCGCGGGTACTTTTTATGATCATTAATGAAGCCTGCTATACGCTACAGGAAGGCACGGCTTCGATAGCGGATATTGATCAGGGTATGCGATTGGGTACTAACTATCCATTTGGTCCGTTTGAGTGGGCAGATCGGGTGGGCATACGTCATGTGTACGAATGTCTCGATGCCCTTTACGAAGATACGCGTGAGCCGCGTTACAAGATTTGTCCGCTATTGAAAACGCATTATTTGCGTGACTTGCCTTTTCACTCCTAGTGCTTAGCTGCCTATGCTACTGGTCTTCACAGAAAACATCAACAATCGGGTGCAGTATTCGATGCACCTAATCCTCAAGGAACTGCTGGGGATCGATTATAAGTTTGTGGAGGACCGGTCACTGTTTGGAGATGAGGAAGGACCGAAGATGAACTACAGTAGCAGTCCTTTGGAGGATGAACTGTTTTTCATGTCGGTGCCCTTTTTGTTTCAGCGAAAGATTCAGGAACAAAATCTGGAGGTGTTCAATTTTAAGCATACTAAGGCTTTTTTCAAGCTGGAAGAGTCGAGTGCATTGCCTTTCGATATTTTTGCCGCCACCTTCTACATGGTGACCAGATACGAGGAGTATCTGTGTGAAGAGACAGATAAGCATGGTCGATATCCGGCAGAGCAAAGTCTGGCTTTCAAGCATGGCTTTTTGCAGCAGCCTGTTGTCAATATTTGGGCGGAGGAACTGCGGAAACTGCTACTGGAGCGCTTTCCGGAATTGCCGAACAAAGACTGCGAGTACAAGTTTATTCCGAGCTATGATATTGACATCGCTTATTCCTATTCGGGTAAGGGTTTTCTACGAAATACCTTTGGTGCATTGCGCTCCCTGAAGGACCTGGACTTTAAGGGTCTTTGGGAAAGACTGTCTGTGGTATGGGGAAGTAGCAAAGACCCCTACGATGTCTATGATTGGCTATTGCGGTTGCATGAGGAATATGATCTGCAACCGATCTTTTTCTTTTTGATTGGAGACTACGGGCAGTATGACAAAAACATCTCTATCGAAACGCCGCAGCTCCAAAATCTGATTAAGCGGATTGGTGATTACTACGATATGGGTATTCATCCAAGCTATCAGTCCAACAAGGACCCAAAGGTACTGGCGGCAGAAGTACATAAGTTGAACGAGGTGTGCAAGAAAGATGTATTGCGCAGTCGTCAGCACTATATCAAACTAAAACTGCCGGAGACCTACCGCAATCTTGAAGATCTGGACGTGACCAAGGACTATAGCATGGGATATGCCTCTCGTCCGGGCTTTCGTGCGGGCATTGCCTCTTCCTTTTGGTACTATGACCTCAATTTGGAATTGCCGATGAACTTGCGGATTTATCCCTTTGCTGTGATGGATGTCACTTTGAAAGATTACATGAAGCTCGGTCCAGAGGAGGCAAAGAAGGAGATTCGAAAGTTGGTGAAGAGCATTCGGGAGGTGCAGGGTTTGTTTATCTCAATCTGGCACAACCATACCTTGAGCGAGCGGGAGGGTTGGGAAGGCTGGAAGGAGCTCTACGAAGAGATAGTCGTAGAGAGTTTGCCCTAAAGGAGTGAGTTGTAGGCTGAGCCCTTAGTATTGGAGAATTTTCAAGCAGAAGCAGCATATTGCTTAGATATTACAAACATCAGGAGATTGACAAAGAACGTTGGGATCAGCTCATAGCGGAGGCCGGCAATGGTCTGCCATATGCCTATAGTTGGTATCTTGATGTGGTGGCAGCGCATTGGGACGCCATTGTCCTTGGAGATTATGAGGCTGTAATGCCGATCCCTTACAAGCAGCGCTTCGGATTGCGGCAGTTATATCAGCCCTTTTTTGCGCAACAATTGGGTGTTTTTTACAAAATTTCAATTAATGAGGCGCAGAAAGAAGCGTTTTGGAAACTTATTGGGACTAGGTATGTAAGGGCGCATCAGTTTTTGAATGCCGGATGTCATATCGCCAATCAATCGCAAAATTTGCAGCCTCGTGTAAATTATGTTTTATCGCTGAATCGGGATCATCAGGAAATTCGAAGTGGCTATAGTAAGAACACACGACGCAATCTACGGAAGGCAGAATTGGCGGGTTTGCAGGAAGGGACAGCGACAGTTGATCAGTTGATTGAGCTGTTTCGAGTTACTAAAGGCAGGCAATTGGAAGATTTTGATCAGCAGGTATATGCTAGATTGAAGCGTCTAATCGTTCTTTGTATAAGAGAGAAAAAGGGGGAGATCAAGGCCATCTATTCGCAAGAGAATGAGCTATTGGCCGCTGCCTTCTTTCTTTGTAGTCATGGGCGGATGATTGATCTGTTTCCAGCTGTATCGGAAGAAGGGCGAAAAAAGGCGGCGATGTTCTATTTGATTGATCAGTTGGTGCAGCAACATTCAGAAAGCAGCTTGCTTTTGGATTTTGAAGGCTCAATGGTGCCCGGTGTCGCTCGATTTTATCGGGGATTTGGCGCTGAGGTCGAGACTTATTGGCAGATCAGCAGAAATCTTTTACCTTGGCGCTTGCCTTCCATAAGGAACTGGTTTTCACCTGCAAAAGCATAGTCCCAATGTTGCACAATTTCAGCTTGACCCCCTCTATAATCAATCACTACGTCGCAGAGTTAAGAGACGTCAATATTCAAGGCGATTCTCTACGGTTTCGAAGAAACCTGGAACGGATCGGTATGTTGATGGCTTACGAGATCAGTAAGCAGTTGCCAATAGCCGATTGCGAGGTGACTACACCCTTGGGTTTGTCGGCCTCCAGGAAGGTAGAACAGCCGCCTGTTTTGGCAACTATTTTGCGTGCTGGACTGCCTATGCATCAGGGCTTTCTGGAGATATTCGATCATGCAGAGAATGCTTTTGTCTCCGCATATCGGAAGCATGATTCAGACGGGAATTTTGCCATTGAGCTTGAGTATGTGTCTGCACCATCTCTTGAAGGAAAGACGTTAATTATAGCTGATCCCATGCTGGCAACCGGTGCTTCGATGATTCAGGCGATTGAGGGATTGATGTCTTTGGGCAAACCAGCGCAAATCCATGTGGCGGTAGCTATTGCTGCTCAGGCGGGCGTAGATGCGGTCGAAAAGGCACTGCCTGAGGCCATTATCTGGGCGGCAGATGTAGATCAGGAGCTGAATAGCAAGTCCTACATCGTACCTGGTCTGGGAGACGCAGGAGATCTGGCTTATGGACAAAAGCTGCAAGCTTAGAGATGAATTAGCAATAAACCGAGAAAAATGCCTATTTTAGGTTATCCGCCACTCTTAAGTTTTTTATCTTGGATCTGAGAAGGCATTATCGCACATTCTGAGAAATAGGCATCGCATTTGTCACTGTATTTACAATAAATCTAAAATAGAGGAGCGTAATCGATTTTGATAATGAATTTGATTACTTTTCACTTGTTGATCACGATAAATTAGAAAATATGTTGAAGAGCTACCTGAAGTATGTAGCAGTGTTTGCACTGCTTTTTATAGGCATACAGGATTCACAGGCACAGGATATTCACTTATCCCAGTATTATGCCTCTCCGATGCTACTAAACCCTGCCATGACAGGGAATCTGAACGGTTGCTACAGATTTGCGGCGAATTACAAGAATCAATGGGCATCGATTCCGGCACCCTATAACACGGTGGCGGCCTCTTTCGATATGCCAATCCTACGTCAACAACTGGGGATAGACCATGCAGGTGCTGGTTTGGCATTCTACAATGACCAATCTGGTGATGGTGTACTCAATGATATGATGATCATGGGTTCTCTGGCTTACCACAAAGCATTTGATCGCAATAAGCGATTTGTGCTCTCTGTTGGTGTTCAGGGTTCCTACAATAGAAAGTCGATCGATATCACTAAACTGCTTTTTGAATCACAAGTTGCGGGATCTGAGTTTGATCCTGCACTTCCAAACAATGAAGCATTTCAGGATAATACCTTTGGCTTTATGGATCTTCAGGCCGGTGGGCTACTAGCGGGTAAGGTCTCGCGCTCAATGAATCTATACGCAGGTATGTCCTACTACCATATTGCTAAGCCGAATGAATCATTCCTTGGCGATGAGAATAAT
Organism: Chitinophagales bacterium; assembly: GCA_020629205.1. Taxonomy (GTDB): domain Bacteria; phylum Bacteroidota; class Bacteroidia; order Chitinophagales; family UBA2359; genus JAHDDV01. The sequence continues at coordinate 5,208 of JAHDDV010000344.1, forward strand.
ATTAGAAGCAACAGAATGGTCGTGCACGGTGGTGGTGAGATTATGGTCGGCGACGAGTTCTCTGTGAATCCAAATGTCTTGTACATGGCCCAGTCAACCACTAACGAATTGACTACAGGTGCGGCCTTCGGGTATCACTTCGATCAGGGTTCTGGTGGAGGATACGGAAAGACAAGCAACTACGATGGTTCTGCCTTCTATCTGGGTGCCTGGTATCGTTGGGATGATGCGGTAATCGTCGTGGCAGCCGTTGACTACAACAACTTCAAGTTTGGTTTCTCTTATGATATCAACACTTCGAAGCTGCAAAACGCTTCTCTCTCTCAAGGTGGTATTGAGCTTTCTCTGATGTACATCGGATGTATGACAGAAGGCAAGAACTACCCACCAGCTTACTGTCCTCGTTTCTAATCGAGACAAGAAATCTTAAAATAGAAATGCGCTTGCTACTGGATAGCAGGCGCATTTTTTTATGTGCTTATGGGATAGAGAGTCAATAAAGTCCATTTTGACTTGCTGGAAGCGATTTATCCATCGTTATTTTTCTCCACCAGTCAACAAGGATGCAGTCAAAAAATGCCTTGTCTAAATCATTTCTAGCGGCGTCAAAATCAGACAGCTATTGATTCCCAATCCCTATGCGAAAACCAATCAAAAATATCAGCCACGAAACCC
>JAHDDV010000345.1 GCA_020629205.1 Chitinophagales bacterium
TACTTGACGGCCAGGCGGGAGCAATTGAGTAGGGACTCCCAGGGATTGCCCAGGATATCGGCGGAGGAGCCGCTGTGGGTAATGGCTCCATCTACTACGAGATCGATCCGTAGTTTGGAGATGTCGGTATCGACGGGGTGCCAGTCGCCTACTACAAAGCCTGAGCTGGAACAATTATCGGCGATGACATCTTCGAGGGAGAATTTGAAATTTTGGTAGCGGGAGTCGATGATCTCGATGGCTCCCGCAATGGATTCGATATAGTCTTTGGCTTCTTCTAGAATCAATTCGCGCTCGATGTCTTTCTTGACGAGGAAGCAGATCTCGGGCTCGGCCCTTGGATGGATGAATCTATCAAGGGGAAGGCTATCGCCGTTTTGGAAGAGCATCTGATCGGTGAGGCGACCCCAAATCATATCATGTACGCCCATTTGCTCCATCTTGGCGCGGCTGGTGAAGCCCATCTTGAGGCCGATGAATTTTTCGCCTCTGTCATAGCGTCGTTGAAGGGAGGCGGCTTGTATGGCATAGGCCTGCTCTTCGGTGATGGGATGTTGCTTGCTCAGCTGGTCTACTGCTTTGGCGGTGTGGGCTGCATTGTCGAGGATGGTGGCTAGTTCTTGGATCATGGTAGGTGGAGTCTTTGTATTTTTGACAAATGGATCAATTCGAAAGCTACCACTTGTGGTCGGCTTGCTTCCCTAATTGGATGAGAATTATGAATTTTATTGTATGAGCTGGAGCGAAGATAGTAACAAGGAATTTAAAAGTCTGAAGAAGGCGATTGGAGAAAAGTCGAATGTAGCTTCCCTAGCAGAAACTTGCGTGTGCTTCGCAAATGCACAAGGAGGGACATTGGTTATCGGGATCGAGGACAAGGAATCAGCTCCTCCAAGCGAACAACGAATAGTTGTATCGGATATGAACAAGGTGATGAGTAGACTTCGAGATCTCACAGATGGAGTAGCTATGGTCAATCCAGAAATTCTCCAGCATCGTAATGGAGGACAATACTTTATCATAAAGATTTTACCTTCGTCTCGGTTGATAGCGACGACCGCAAGTGGAAAAGTGCTGATTAGAGTCTCTGACAATTGCTACCCTGTTAAGAGCGAGGAACTTACTAATTTGGCAGCTGAGAAGAACGCCTTCCAGTGGGAACTGGTCTTATCAAATGTTCAGAGCCTAAATGATGCAGATGAAAATCAGATTGCTTTCTTCACAACAAAAATCAGAGAATCAAAAAGAGTTTCACAGTTTATAAGGGAAAAGTCAAATCTTGAGATTTTGGAGTTCTATCAATTTGTTGATGAAACAGGGACCCTAACTAACCTAGGAGTGCTGTGGCTTGGCACACCACAACAACGAGCAAGACTTTCCTACCCAATCACTTTTCAATACTTGGTTTACAATAGTAGACATGAAAAGATTCGAGAACGAAAATGGCATTTTCATATATACAACCCGATGGAGCTTCTATTGGAAATTGAGCGTGAAGCAGTTGAATTGACTTATACTAGTGATCTTTCCCATGGTTTGTTCAAGGACCCAATAAGGAAGTATCCCTTTGAAGTAATTAGAGAGCTGTTGATAAATGCCATTGCACACAAGAGATATACTACCTCAGGCGATATCTTTCTCAAAGTGTACCCAGATGAGTTTACTATTTCGAATCCAGGCGGTCTTCCCCTAGGAATCACGAAAGACAATATCCTACACGAGCAGCGCCCTAGAAACCCTCACCTCATCAAGTCACTATACGACTTGTCTTTGATGGAAGGTGAAGGAGCAGGATATGATCTGATTTATGAAAAATTGAGTCAAAACGCTAAACCGTTTCCTCAAATTGAGAGTTCTCTTTCCAAAATCACAGTAAAAGTCTCTTCAACAGTAATAAGCGATGAAGCTATTGCTGTGAACCAATACATAAACAAGCGCTATCATCTCAGACAGAAAGAGATTATCACACTTGGAATCATCTCTTCTGAAAAGAAGATATTGGCGACCAAACTAGCCAAGAAGCTACAGCTTGCTCCGGATGCAAAGTTGAAGGTCTGGTTAGGTAGTTTAATTGAGAAGGATATTGTCATCACCAGAGGACGAAAAAAAGGGACTGAATATCTGCTAAACCCAGAAGTCTTTTCCAATGCAAAACTTGGATTAGCTCCAAGCTTGAAAACAGTTGAACCACACATTTTGGAGGCTTTAATCACTGAAGATCTAAAATATAATGGGGAAAGCTCTAGGACAGAAGTCCAAGACAGACTGAAATCTGCTAACCCAAAAGATATTCAAAAGACTATCTACCAAATGGTGGAGCAAGGTAAGCTCCTGACCAAAGGGGCCAAACGCAATAGGACCTATCAGCTCATAAAAAAAATAAACCAAAAATAAATTTCATTACAAAATCACACAATCAACTGAAAATGAAACGATTGCATCATTTCAGTTTATTTCTTACAGAAAACAAAGACGAGAATGAACAGGAATTCAATGCAAAATCAGGTTATTTATAAATAAACAATCCCATCAGAAAATCCAACAAGAATCGTTAAGAGTGATGTTCACATTTCACCTTAGCAGCAATACCGTACTACCCTTTTGACCAAAAAATGGCACATGAGGATTTTATTTTGCTAGTGCATCCACTAGCAAGCGATGAAAATGATGGACGCATTTCTCCATGGAGGCGGAATAGCGGCCTGATTTATATAGTCGGGACTGAATGCCTTTCTGTACACTTTCTACCACCCTTTCATCTTCCATTTCTGTTTGGTGTACGCCTGGATTGTCTGCAATGGCTTCGCCTCCTTCGAGGAGGTAGGTGCGGAAGTGCACGACGGTTTCTTTGTGGTTGAGCGGGCGTACATAATTGAGGGAGAGTCCCCAGGGATAGAAATTGAGCATCAGATTGGGGAAGACCCAGAAATAGTAGGCGTAAATATTGCGTCCATAGTCGACTGAAGATTCGGGGAGATCGAAAGTGAGTTCACCTTCCTTTGCAACGCCGACTTGCAGATTGCAGTAGGGAAAGAGCTCGTAATCATAGTTTTTAAAATCAAGAGCTGCGTTTAGTCCGGGATGCACGAAGGGTACATGAAAGCCTTCGAGGTAGTTGTCGCAGTAGAGTGCCCAATTGGCTGCTACGGGATAGTCTCTGGATCGAGTGGCGACATAGCGCATCTTATCTAGTCCCATGAAGCCCACACGGTTCAGGACCGGGCCAAAGACTTCGTCAAAGGATACCTTGGGATTGATGGATACAAAGAGTAGTTCCAGGCAGTTTTGTAGAGTGAGGGAGGGTAAGCTGTCCCCTTCTGAGGGAAAGTTTTCGACGCCATCAAAACCGGGCATGCTTTTGAATTGGCCATTGAGTTTGAAGCAGCGGCCGTGGTAGCCGCATTGCAAGACTTTGCCCCTGCCTGGCTCTTCGACGATCAGCTTTGCGCGATGGGTGCAGACATTGGAAAGGCAATGCAATTGATTGTCTTTGTCTCTCGATAGGACTAGTGGCTCATCAAGCACTCCGGGCAGCAGATTGATTGGGTGATAGGTGTTGGCTTCTGTGAGGATATCGGCATCGCAGAGGTACTGCCAGCTACTGGTGAATACTTTTTCTGCTACTTCTTCAAAGAGGCTTGCACTCTTATAGAAGCTACCGGGTAAGGTATGTGCAGAGGCAATGTTGGGATCAATTGGTTTGAGCGTCATTAAACAAAAATAAAAAAATTGGCTTTGCCTCGGGAAGTTTAGCAGACTTAGGCGTCATAGTACTGATTGCGGGTGAGGAATGCGAATTTTCGCTGAGTTTAGCTGAAAAATAGAGCATGGAACGAGCCAGTAGTCAAACAATAAATTAAGTAAGATTTGGTGTTTCGTTTTAGTGTATAGTGTATTCGGTTAAGACCGACGGCAGCATTGATTGGTGCTCAATCTGCCACAGGTGGACTTGTCCACAAGTATTGGATTAACCTTTTGGTTTCGGAACCGGGTGGAAGCACATTGAACTTGTCACATTGTGAGTGGCATTTAATTTTTGCTTTGATATCTTTGCAGAAATTGTGTTCTACAATTTTCTTTTCGATTGTGCTCCATCCTGTCACCGAAGCTAGCTATCATGAGCCCCTCCAAAAAATCTAAAGTACCTGCGGTTAACCAGCCGCATTTTTTTCTTTTATTGATCCTGCTATTGTGCGCAGCTGCCCCATTAACCAATGCACAATCGCAAGCGAATCCCTACCGCATTCTTACGGGACCCGGACCGGAAGACATCGTTATTGACTTCTGGTCCGGTGCAGCCCGCCTCCTGGTCTCCTGCGCCGAGCGAAGAGATAATGAAGCATACGGTGGCATCTATGCCATCGACCCTGTTACCAATAGTACCAAACAACTTCGCACCAGTGAGCTACCTGTACCTTTCTGGCCTCATGGTATCGATATTCGCGAAATAAACGGGCATGCTTACCTGTATGTAGTCAATCATCACGAAGGAGCCAGGAAGAACGACTGGAATCATGAAGTTCTGATTTTTCAGATTCAGGACGACTTTCTCCAACTGAAAGAAGTACTGAGGGACCCGAGCCTTCGTGCCCCCAATGATATACATGTGCTGTCCGATGGCAGTTTCTACTTCAGCAACTGGCTCAAGAAACAAACCAACTGGCAGATTATTAGCGCCGGACTTTTCAAGAGAGCCTCTGGCAGCATCGGCTACTACGACAAATCAAGCGGTAAGTTCCGAATTGTGCAAAATCGCTTGAAGATGCCGAATGGGCTGGTGGTACAGAACAATCAATTGTATGTGGCCTTAACACTGGGCAATCGGGTGAGGAGATATGATATCACGGCTGATGGTGGATTGACTAGAGACAAGTCTTGCGACTTCGGAAAGATGGTGGGTGGCGACAATTTCTTTTGCGATGATAATGGCGATCTTTACCTAACTTGCCATCCGAGTCCCTATAAGTTTATGCGACATTCGAGCAATGCTCAGATCAAGAGTCCTTTCAATGTCTACCGACTTCGAGCTGCAGGCTGTCAGCGGCAGTTGGTCTACGAGGATGATGGCAGTAATCTGAGTGGTGGCACTGTGGCGGTGCATTGGAAAAATCAACTTTACATAGGGCAGGTATTTGAGGCTTTTGTCTTGCAAGTTGACCTGCCTTAGTGCGACGCAAACGAAGCATGAGGCGCGATCTTTTTTCTAATGGTTTTGTTTTTCTTGCTATACCAAAATTCTAAGCAATCCAGATTATGATCACAAGATTTGAGTATGTCAGTGAGTTGCTGCGGGAGCGCAGATCCATTTTCCCTGCTTCCTATACGGGGGAAAAAGTAGAGGAGCAGCGTATCATGCAGATTTTGGAAAATGCCAATTGGGCGCCGACGCACAAGCATACGGAGCCCTGGCGTTTTGTAGTGTTCTGCAATGATGGCTTGCTGAGCCTTGGAGAGTTTTTGGCCAATTACTATATGGAACATACTCCGGTGGAGTCCTTTTCGGAAGAGAAGTACAAGCGGACTTTGGGCAAGGCTTTGAAGTCCAGTCATGTGATTGCTATCTGCATGCAGCGCGATCCGAAGGAATCGGTACCAGAATGGGAAGAGCTGGCTGCAGTAGCTTGTGCGGTGCAAAATATGTACTTGAGTTGTAGCTCTCTTGGACTGGGTTGTTATTGGAGCTCGCCGAAGGCTATTGTGGATGCTGGTCCTTTCTTGCAGCTTAGGGAAGGGGAAAAGTGTCTTGGCTTCTTTTATATCGGTGTGCCGGAAAAGGGAACTAAGACAAATGCTCAGCGTAAGCCGGTGATGGAGAAGGTTAGGTGGCGGAGGGGATGATTTCTGGTGACTGATGACTGGTTACG
>JAHDDV010000346.1 GCA_020629205.1 Chitinophagales bacterium
TATGCTTCATATTTGTATCAAACGAAACAGCTATGAAAGCACCGATCACACTTATACTTGCACTCTTCTCAATGAGCTTGTTGGCCCAAACCCAAATCACGGGTAGCTTGCAAACACCGCAAGGGGAACCGATCATTGGAGCAAATATTTACCTGGAAAATACTTACGATGGAAGTTCCAGCGATGAGCTCGGTAACTTCTCTTTCCGCTCGGAAGAATCCGGCGTTCAATACCTGGTTGCCAGCTACCTTGGCTACCATAGCATCCGAGAAGAGCTTCAATTGAATGGAACAGCAATCCAGCTAGAACTGAAGCTGAAAGAAGACTTCGAGGAATTGGACGCCATTGTCATCTCAGCTGGATCCTTTGAAGCCAGCGATAAGAAGAAAGCTGTAGTGCTAAAACCTCTGGATATCGTAACCACAGCGGGAGCAACAGGGGATATTAGCGGTGCCCTCAACACTTTGCCAGGTACACAGAAAGTAGGAGAGGAGGGACAGCTTTTTGTGCGAGGCGGTGATGCACACGAGACGCGCACCTTTATTGATGGAATGTATGTGCAAAATCCCTATGCTTCCAAAGTGCCCGATATCCCTTCCCGTGGTCGCTTTTCCCCATTCTTGTTTACGGGCACATTGTTCAGCACAGGAGGCTATTCAGCAGAGTACGGACAAGCCCTTTCTTCAGCATTGATCCTCGAAACAGGAGGCTTGGCACCTGCTACGCAAACTAGCTTGTCACTTATGGCGGTTGGGCTAGGGATGGGACATACGCAACGTTGGGAAAAGAGCTCGGCTGCTATAAGTTTGGATTGGAACAATCTGGAGCCAATCTTTCGGATCATGAATAATACCATGGACTGGATTAAGTATCCAAAGGGCGGCAACCTGGCTGCGGCCTTTCGACAAAAGGTGGGCAAGAGTGGCATGCTGAAAGCCATGACAAATTACAGCAACAACAGCCTAAGTTTCAATGACGATAATTTCGACCAGCCGGGACAGATGGATCGCTTTTCATTGGATAATCGCAATACTTACAATAATCTAACCTACAAGGATATTCTTTCTGGGGATGTGTCGCTCTTCGCTGGCTTGGCCTACACTAAAAACACCGATGAATGGGCGCTGAATGACCGGAGTCTAGATACAGATGAGCAGTCTTTGCAAGGTCGATTTACGCTTTCAAAATTTGTAGGCAATGCCGTGAAGTTGAAGCTGGGTGCTGAAAGCAATTTCAATCAATTGGAAGTCATGAAATCCCTTGGTGAGTCTAGCGTATCCATCGATTATCAGCGCTTCAGTACTGCTGCTTTCCTGGAGTCCGATATTTACATTTCCGGAAATCTTTTGGCGAGAGTGGGGCTTCGCACAGAGCATGATAGTCGGCTTCAAAAATTCAATGTGGCTCCCAGGGCCTCACTTGCCTACAAAACTGGGGTCTATAGCCAGCTGTCGGCAGCCTTTGGGCACTATTATCAAAGCCCAAACAGCGAGTACCTAAGTATCAAATCAAACTGGGATTACGAGCGAGCGGATCACTATATGCTCAACTACCAGATCATCAAGGATCAACGAACTTTCAGAGCCGAAGTCTACAACAAGCAGTATCGAAGTTTGGTAAAATTTGAATCCGATAGCTATTTGCCGGAAGACTATACAAACGATGGCAAAGGCTACGCTCGTGGTTTAGACATCTTCTACAGAGATCGCAAATCCATCAAATACGCTGACTTTTGGATCAGCTATAGCTACCTCGATAGCGAAAGAGATTATCTGGATTTCCCGGAAATGGCCAGACCGAATTTTGCTTCCCAGCACAACTTATCACTTGTGTACAAGCATTTTGTGCCCAAACTGAGTACACAATTCGGTGCCACCTACAGTTTGACCAGCGGTCGCCCATATGAGGATCCAAACATGGATGGATACCTTGAAAGTAGAACGAAAGCCTATCAGGATTTGTCCATGAATGCCAGCTATATCACTCAGATCAAGGGTAATCAGACGATCCTCTACGCATCTGTTAGTAATGTCCCAGGCTTCAATAGTGAATTCGGCTATGAGTTCAAATCGCAAGCAAATGCCAATGGAATATTTGAGTCTCGTGCCATTGTGCCACCAAATGATCGCTTCTATTTCCTTGGTCTTTTCATCTCGATCGACAAGAACAAGAAATAATCGAAATAACAACAAGCACTAAAAGAATAACAACAACTAATCACTAAATTTAAAAACATGAAAAATCTAATTTGCAGCCTACTAATCGTCTTACTTTGCTTCACGCAGGCACTTGGTAACGAAGGCTATCAAAATGCTATGGCAGCAGGTATGGAGAAGTTGTCCGAAGCGAAAGAGGCGGGGGATTTTGCCGCTGCTGCCAATCACTTTTCAAGGATCGCCAATGCGGAGGCAGAAGACTGGCTCTCTTACTACTACACGGCTTATGGTTTTGTCATTGCCTCTTTTATCGAAAAGGACAGCGATAGACGTGATGACTATCTCGATTTGGCGCAGGCAGCCGCTGATTCCGCGCTAAAGATTAGCGAGGATAATTCTGAGATCACGGTAATGCAGGCATACATCTATATGGCAAGAACATCCATCAGCCCAATGCTTCGAGGTATGACTTATGGACCTAAGACAGGTTCTACCTTGGAGAAAGCAATAGCACAGGATGAAAAGAATCCAAGAGCATACTTTTTGAGAGGACAAAATTTGTATTATACACCTTCGATGTTCGGAGGTGGTGCAGATGCTGCGCTTCCTTCTCTGGAGAAGGCTTCGACGCTTTTCGAAGCCACAGAGGCCTGCTCTGAAACGTTCTTGCCTTCTTGGGGAGAAGATAGAAATGCAGGATTATTGAAAAAGATCAAACAAGACTAATGACGGCAGGAAAAGAGGCAAAGCCATTGTGGCAACGATTGTTTGTATACCTGATATTGTCAGTGGGGATTCTGCTGCTTGCTTGTCCGCGCTGCTTTGTAAATCTCGGCAGCGATATTATTTGGGCAGGACTCTTCAGCTTTTTGCTCTTTACCACGCTCGCTGAGGGCAATGGATTCTTGATGAGATGGTTCAATCGAGTTTATCCTTGGGAGAGTAATCCAAAGAGAAGATTCTATTTGTCCTTGCTTGTCATCTTGTGTTTTTCTATCCCAATGATTTTGCTGATCAATGTTATCTTCTTTGTCTGGGTCTGGGGGCAACCCTTGTCGAGTTTTACCAGCAAGCAGTTTTACAATACTTTGGTCTTAAGTTCAATGATTACGATCATTATTTCATTGTTTCTATTTAGTCTTGAGTTTTTGGACAAATGGCAAGAATTGGCAGAAGTACAGGAGCAAAAGAAGAACAAAGCACTTTATGCACAGATTGAATCCTTGCAGAATCAGATCAAGCCGCATTTTCTCTTTAACAACTTGAACGCTGTAACCTCGATTATCCCAGATGATCCCGATACAGCGATCAAATTTATCAATCAACTGTCCAAAGTGTATCGCTATATTCTGGATCATCAGCACGACGAATTGGTAGATGTAGTTACCGAGCTCGAATTCGCCAGATCCTATGCTTTTTTGTCAGGGATCCGATATGGCGAGAAGTTGAACTTTGATTGGCAGGTGGAGCAATTGCAAGGTAGCTTGCCGCCTTACACACTACAGCTGCTCATAGAGAATGCAATTAAACACAATGTGATCTCACGGCATAAACCGCTTAGCATTTCACTTAGAGCAGAGCAAGGCAAGTTGATTGTGCGGAATAACTTACAAGTGAAAGAAGCAGAAGGAGCTTCTTGGGGAATCGGCTTGAATAATATTAAGGAGCGATATGCACTGCTATCGCAAGAGCAGGTTTCTGTACAGGAAACGGAAGCAGAGTTTATTGTTGTTGTACCCTTGTTAAATCTGAAATCTACATGAAAGTACTGATCATCGAAGATGAGCCCTTGGCAGTAGCCAAGCTCAAAAAGCACCTTAAAAGATACGACGCAAGTATGCACTTGTTGCAAGATATTGACTCCGTCGAATATGCCGTGAAATATTTGCAAGGCAATCCTCAGCCAGACTTGATCATCGTGGACATACAATTGGCGGATGGATTGAGCTTTGAAATCTTCAAACAAGTGCAGATTGCCAGTCCACTGATATTTGTCACGGCCTACGACAATTATGCGCTACAGGCTTTTAAGCAAAACAGCATCGACTATATTCTCAAGCCCTACGAGTATGAAGATGTACATAGGGCCATGGATAAGTTTAAGTCGATGCATCAAAGTAAGCAACAGGCTTCCATAGACATAGGCGCTTTGGAGTTAGCCATGCAGACATTGGCCAACAAGTACAAAAAGCGCTTTGTCGTGAAAGCAGGGGAGAAGCTGCTTAGTATAGAAACCAGCAGTATTCAGGCATTCCTATCTGAGGATAAATATACCATGTTGGTAGATCAGCAAGGCAAGAAGCATTTCGTCCAGTTTCGACTCGACCAATTGACGGAAATACTGAACCCAGAATCCTTCTATCGGATCAACCGGAAATTTATCGTCAATGTCTCCGCAATAAGAGAAATGATCGCTTACTCGGGCAGCCGCCTGAAGGTACATCTCAATGCTTATGAGCATGATGACTTGATCGTGAGTAGAGAAAAAGTATCTGGCTTTAAGCAATGGCTTGGTGCATAATTTCCAAGATGCCAAAGGCATGTTTTTCTAAAAGAGTCTCGATTAGCTACCTTTACCGCTAATGAAAGAAATAACTATATTCCCGGTCACTGAGGCAGAGATTTCTCTTGCCCTTGGCAGAGAAGTTAAATCTCCTATTCTCTGTGCCTCTCTTGACTACTTTGGTCTTGATGTGCATGAATTTGTCGATCATTTCAAGCCCAGTTTTGAGCATATGCCCTGGGACTATTACGATGTCAAGCGACGGCAATGGGATATGCTCCCCAAAGGATTGAAAAAAACTTTGGCTGGGGATTTCAAAGAATACTATCTGGATGATCAAGCAGACGACTTTAAGTTTGTCTTGGAATTGCCTATAACGCCTGCCGAACGAAGAAACTTGCTCTCTGTAAAGCCATGGCGCCGTCGCTCTGTCTGTACTTTCGAGATCACAGTATCGCCCGAGATTCGGATTGAAAGGCTGCCCGGTTCTTCCTTTGAGCAACAGGTCAAAGAGAAGGACATACGTTCGCTGCCTCGACGTTTCGAAGAAACGGATGCCAAGCTGGTTCAGAATCAGCTTTTCATCCGTTTTATGCTTGCGGTGGTACGACAGACACAAGCTGTTTGTCCGCATCTGGAGATCGGCAAAGTGCAGCTTACAGCTCATTTCATGAGTGTCAAGGCTCGCGAAAAGCAACCTGGAAACAATGCCCCGGAGGGCATGCACGAAGACGGTGCTGATTTCATTGTATCGGCCTTGGTGGTCAATCGACAGAACATCACAGGTGCCAAAAGTCAAGTGACCGAAAAGATGCCTGATGGCAATAGTACACTGCTCTATGAGCGGGAGTTACAAGAAGGCGAGTTCCTGTTTCAGGCAGATACTGGGGAAGAGAAGATTTACGGTAATGATCTCTGGCATTACATTACTCCTTTTTATGTCGATGATCCCAAGAAAGAGGCCTGGCGGGATATTATTGGCTTTGATATCGCCATTCTCGAAGCCCGCAACGTATAATATTAGTCCTCCAGCCAGCATTTGGAACTTTCGAGATTAGTACCGTAGCCCCAATGAACATGCAGCATTACCGGTCTACCTTGCTTCACCTCTTTTGGCTCTACTAACTTCCAAACAGTCGGCGGCATTAAACTGTCCGTACCAGTGAAATTGCAGCCTTCGGCGATTTGCACAA
>JAHDDV010000347.1:0-2840 GCA_020629205.1 Chitinophagales bacterium
CCATTCCAGTAAAAGCGGGACAAACCCTCTGGGGCGATCACCAGATTGGCTTCCTCATCCAATACTTCGAACTTGCGGATAAGCGAGCTGGCCAACTGACCATAGCCATGACAACAAAACCAGACATCGGTCGTTTTTGCCCCCGGTTTACCGTAGCTGTAATACCGTGCTGTTCTTTGGACCCTTATATGGTGTTCTGTCGAAGGCATGCTACTCTCCCTGCGCCTTCTCCAGGCGAGCGATCGCCTTTTCCAATTTCTTGATTCGCTTCTTTAACTTCTTGACTTCCTTACTGGTAGGTAGGTCGAGCTTCTCCTTTACTTGTTCACGCACAGAGGCTACCTTACTGTTCATGAAGCTTCGTTGCTCCTTGGTGTCGTTCATGAAGTCGCTCACGATGCGCTTGCCCTCATCGGTAGACAATTTGCCATCCTTGATCAAGTCCTTCACCGTGTCTTCCAGTCGCTCTGCTGCTGCGCTTGCCAGTCCAACTCCGGTCTGGAGCATTCGCTGGATAAAGTCATCCATTTTCATTTTTCTGTTTTTTTGTTCTATACTTAAACAAACTCAGTTACTAATGTTCGCTATCCTTGAACAACTTTTACGCAACTGAGTATCAAAGGCGGACAAGTTAGGCCTTTTAGGGCAAAAATCTGCTCTGCCGAGCGCCCAGTATGTACTATTGTTTCATTATTAGCCTCATAAGCCTACCTTTGCAGCTAAACAGAGACCGAGCTCCCGGATCGGAAACAGAAATATGGCAAAAAGCATTCTAAACAAGGCCTCCTTGGCCTTTTTCGAGAAGTATATCAATAACTTCTCCCCAACAGGATTTGAAACCCCCGGCCAAAAGCTATGGCTCGATTATTTATTCCCATATATAGACGAATACGGCACAGATAACTATGGCACTGCTTATGGGGTGATCAACCCCGGCAAAGACTATAGGGTAGTTATTGAAGCGCATGCAGATGAGATATCCTGGTTTGTACACTATATCTCAGAAGATGGCTTCATCTATGTTCGCAAAAATGGCGGTTCTGATCCGCTCATTGCTCCTTCGAAGCGAGTAATCATTCATGGCGAAAAGGGCCCTGTTAGAGCAGTCTTTGGTTGGCCTGCAATTCACATCCGAAACAAAGCGAAAGACACAGCTCCCTCGATTACCAACATATTCCTTGACTGCGGATGTGCCAACAAGGAAGAAGTGCTAAAACGCGGCATTCATGTCGGTGCCGTCATCACTTATGATGATCAGTACGAGTTCCTCAATGATACCTATTTTATGGGTAGAGCTATGGATAATCGAGCCGGAGGATTTGCGATTTCCCAGGTGGCCAGACTGCTTAAGGAAAACAAAGACAAGCTGCCCTACTCGCTCTACATTGTCAATTCGGTACAAGAGGAAGTAGGACTAAGAGGGGCATCCATGATCACTGATACAATCCAGCCAGATGTTGCCATCGTAACCGACGTTGGACACGACACCTCTACACCTATGATTGACTCAAAAGTACATGGGGACTTGCGCGGTGGGAGAGGACCTGTTGTGACCTACGGTCCCTCTGTTCACAACAATCTGCTCAAACTAATTATCGAAACAGCAAAGAAGAAAAAAATTCCGATTCAAAGAGAGGCTATCTCAAGATCAACCGGTACAGATACGGATGCTTTTGCCTACAGTAATGGCGGTGTTGTTTCTGCGCTCATCAGCTTCCCTCTAAAATACATGCATACTACGGTGGAGATGGTACATAAAGATGATTTGGAGAATGCCATTAAGCTCATCTACCACAGTTTGCAGAATATTAAGGCCAATCACGACTTCCGGTATTTCACTTGATAATTAGGGGACAAACAACTACATTCTGCTCCCATTAAATCGCTATTTATCAAGGGGCGAATTCTCATCACTTGCGCATCACTAGCCAACTTCCTTTTCAACAGCCATTTGTGGATGGCTATTGGGGCACTTTGCGCACTATGGTCGACAATGATCCAATTGGGGCTTGACCCAAGGATGGACGCTCTTGCGCTGAACGTTTTCGCAGCCACACTTTGCTCCTACACGCTGCACAGATTGCTTGCCCTCGAAGACCTGAAGCGACTAGAGGTCCATTCCACTGCCATCATGAAGTGGTCAGTGCGTTGGAAATGGGCACTTCGAATACTATTTCTTTGCGGCCTTCTAGGTTCCATCATTTCCTTTTTTGCCTTGAATTCAAAAGTGCAAATCACCTTGTGTCTCACTGGTTTGATCACGGTCTTTTACTCGTATCCTATCCTGCCTTCCGCAACAGGAAAGCGCCGACTGAGAGACATTGGAATTGCAAAGATCTTTTTGATAGCGCTCATCTGGGCGGTAGCAACAGTATACCTTCCCATCTTGCAATATCAGCTCAAGCAAGGAATCAATGAAGGCATCTTGATCTTACAGCGATTCTGTTTCATGATTGCTATCACGATCCCATTTGATATTCGTGACCTGAACTACGATAAAGAGGAGGGGCTGAGTACCCTTCCTTCGCTGCTAGGCATAAAAAAAGCCAGACTACTAGGTCTGGCTCTTCTTGTTTTTGTAACAGGACTATGCCTCATTCGATTTTCCATGCTTCAAGCGATCAGTGGCTCGCAATTGATCGCTTTTGTCATAACTTACTTAGTTACAGCAATCTTGATTCAAGGCACGAATCAAAATCGATCTGATCACTTCTTTATAGGGGCAATCGACGGGACATTAGTCTTGATGTTCGTCTTGTTGCTTTTTGCTTAAGCGATATTGGTATACACCGCCTGTACATCATCATCATCTTCAATCTTGTCGAGCAACTTCTCGATAG
>JAHDDV010000347.1:2940-5850 GCA_020629205.1 Chitinophagales bacterium
ATGATTGAACCAATCTATCTTAAAACGGTCTATACCCCGATTGACTTAAAACTAAACAGTAAAAATGAAACTTAAGCAGCCCTTTATGATGCTACTCATGGCATTGATGTGCCAATTTGCCACCTTTGCTCACGGCGATGCTGACGCTATCGTCGGTACTTGGATGGTGGAAGAAAAAGACGCAAAGATTGAGATTTACAAATGTGGTGAGAAATACTGCGGAAAGATTGTCTGGCTGGCAGAGCCTAACGATGAAGTGTCCGGACAGCCTCGAACAGATGCAAATAACCCGGATGCCTCCAAAAGAAGCCAGACTATCCTTGGTATGGAAATGATGGAAAACTTCACCTACGACGGAGAAAAATACTACAATGATGGCAGCATCTACGATTCCCGCGAAGGCAAACATTACGATGGTTATGTCACCCTTCAGGACGACGGTAATCTATACCTCAAAGGTGGGTACAAAGTCTTTGGAATGATGGTTGGCAAGTCCTCTACCTGGACGAGGGCTGAATAGTACGACTGTACCAAAGAGCGGCAAGGCCCAAAACGATGAAGGGTAGGTTTAGCAGCTGCGTGATTTCCGCTTCCTCCTTGAGGAACTCCAATATGAATCGCAGACTAAAGAAAATGCTGAAGAACAAGCCCATCAGCAGACCACTTCTTTTGGCCCAACCAGCTCTATAAAGCCACAGCAATAGCGCAAAAATCCCAAGGAGTAGCAGGCATTCATACAATTGACTCGGATGCCTGGCTACTGGGGAGCGCTGTTCAAACACAAAGGCCCAGGGCAAGGTACTTGGTTTCCCAATGATCTCGCTATTAAAAAGATTGCCCAGCCGTATCAAGGCTCCGGCAAGCGGCATAACCAATACCAGGCGATCCAAATGCCAAAGCAGGGGCAGCTGTCGGCTTCTACAGTAGATCCAGGTCCCTGCGAATATCCCAATCGCACCTCCATGACTGCTCAATCCTCCTTTCCAAATCATTGGAATCGTCTGTGGATTTGCCAGATACCAATCCAGATTATAGAAGAGCACATCTCCTAGTCGCGCGCCGATAAGCCCACCAAGAAAAAACCATTGAATCCATGGTAATAGCAAGGCCCGATTTCTGCCCTCACGCTCATAAATCCAAACCGCAATCGCATAACCAAGCATCAGGGCAAGACCCCACATCACACCGTACCAGCGCAAGCCGAAGTTACCCGACTGAAAGAGGTAAGGGTCGAAGTTCCAGTGTATATAAGTGATCAGTTCTACGATCATATGCCCGAATGCTAGTGGCAATAAAAAAGGGCTTGTAGAAAATCGAATACCATTGATCGAGATTCTACAAGCCCTTGAATGTCAGTAGATTATTCTATTCTTCCTTTTCTTTCTTTGGAGGTACAGGCAGGTCTTTCACCTTCTCTCCATTGGCGTACTCAGCGGCGATGGTCACATTTTCTTCCTGATCATACCACTTGTTTTCACCATGTCGCTTGCCATCCTTAAAGTTGCCTTCTTCCTGAATTTTTCCATTGTCATAAAACAGTTTTCGAGCTCCTTCCAGCTTACCACCAGTGTAGTTGGATTCCTCTTTCACACGCGTTCTGGTAAAGCGTACTCGTGGCCCTTCCAATTTGTCGTCCACATAGAAACCACGCTCCGTCACAGAGCCCTTGTCATCCGCTTTCATATAGGGGCCCTGACGAAGGCCATTTCTATAGCCGACCACTGATTCTACCAATCCATTGCGTTTGTGGTAGGTAATCCAGGAGCCGTCTTTCTCACCGCCACGAAGGTAGCCTTCGCCCAAAAGTTTGCCATTTTCTTCATTAGAAGATCGTTCAAGACTACCGCTGCCGGCACTCTGGCCTCCTCCATCTGCAGGTTGACATCCTACCAAAACGACAAGCAGCAATACCCATAAATAATTCTTCATTGTGCAATAATTTTATTCAACTGTTTTTTGGATTCAGATTTTCAAATCGATGTCCAAAAATACCTACTTGCGTTTTTTTTACCAAATTACCCGCTTCAATATCCCCAGCTATCTTCGCCCCAGCGACTTTCAATCAATCAAATGTCTTGGTGCCTGTTAGAGATTATGTAAATTGGTTTTTATGCAGCGCAAGGTCATTCGGCCGTAGCAGCGACCGTCGCGTGCTCCGCTAATACTCAGCACTCAGCTAGCTACTCCAGCTCAGCCAATAGCATCTCCTCCTATCGTCGGAGCTACTATTGGCTGGCTTCCGCGACGCTATCTGAGCACTTCGTTCCGCTGCGCCCACGGCTCCATTTCACCGCCCTTCGATCGCGGTACTACCAGGATTATTAGAGACTATTCAAAAAAGTGCCTCTGATTAGTTCGAATAGAGCACCAAGCACTAGACACCATGCACCAATCCCCCCCCGCCCCAAGACCGGTGAAAAGGAGCCACGGCTGAAGGGATTTTGCGGAAAAGAGGGGGGCAGGAGCAACAGACAGTGATATATAGCCGGGATGGAAGAGGAAATGCAGGTGCCAGACGGGGGACTGAGCGCCCATCGAGCGGGGCTGCATTAGCAAGACCCGCTCGATGGAGCTGCGAAGCCCCTGACTGGTGCCTGCATTGGAACGGACAGCCCGACGGGTGCTGAAAGGAGTGATTCTGTTGCGCTCCAAAAAAAGGGAAAAATGGAATGTCTTCAAGATGCAAAACTGAGTAACAAAGCATTTGCCGGTCAAACAATTTATCTCTTGTTGTTTGGATGGTCTTTTGTGCTTACAACTTGGCGATAGCATCCTGAATGGCCTCAAAATTGGGCAAGTCACCAGCACTTTCCAGTACTTCGGCATATTGCACAAGTCCTTCAGCATCAATTAGAAATGCTGCTCTTTTGGCAACTCCCTTCATGTCCAGCACAAATTCATCGTACTTGG
>JAHDDV010000348.1 GCA_020629205.1 Chitinophagales bacterium
AACAATCAACAATCAACAATCAACAATCAACAATCAACAATCAACAATCAACACCTAGCGATACTCCTTGTAGAAATCAACAAAACAATATTACCCCCGCGCTAAGGATCGCAACGGAACGAGCCGCCGGGGATAGCGTGTGAGGCATGCTGTATGGGGGCTCGACGATAGGAGAGACCACAGACAGCATAAGCCGAACCGCTAGCCACAAGGTGAGTATTAGTGGAGAGCCTGGTGACCGGCAGTGCTGAGCAATGAAGGTCAACCCTCTATTGGGTAGCCATGAAAGTGTGTTGTTGGATAAGCCAAGGATTAGAAAGCACTGCTGGGCAAGCGCCCTAAAAATGATTAATGCTCAATTTCCAGACTCCGAGTGGATACCCGGTTTGTTGATCTGATCTCCGTAGCCCATCCACATCCATTTGCAAAAAAAATCGTGTGGTGATTCCGTATAATATAACAATTGTCCCCTAACATTGTTATCTTTATTGCAGTTCAATACCCCAAATCTAAATCTGTCTATATGAAGTCCCTGCTTCCCCTGGTTTTGGTATTCTTAGTGATGATTTGTTCCTGTAAGAATGCCATTCGTTCTTATGAGAGTAAAGACCTTCAGATTGAGCGACTTAGTAAATCCACTTTTGTTCATACCTCTTTTCTGGATAGCAACAACTTCGGCAAAATTAGCTGCAATGGTATGATTGCTGTAGATGGAAGAGAAGCCATCATCTTCGATACACCAATCGACAATGCGGTCTCAAATGAGCTGATTCAGTGGGTGGAAAACAAGTTGAAATGCGAAATCAAAGCTTTGGTCGTCACTCATTTTCATGTCGATTGTCTGGGAGGACTAGAGGCTTTTCATGAGAAAGGCATTCCTTCTTATGCACTTGATAGGACTATTGAACTGGCCAAAGCAGAAGAAGTAGCTGTGCCGAAGAACGGCTTTTCAAAAGTCCTGAATTTGCCCCTGGGTCAGCAAGAAGTGCTCTGTAAGTTTGTAGGAGAAGGGCATACTGAAGACAATGTCGTTGGCTATGTGCCTGGGGATAGGGTCTTGTTTGGTGGCTGCCTTATAAAATCCTTAGGCGCTGGCAAAGGCAATTTGGCAGATGCTAATGAGCTAGAATGGGCAAATTCCGTTAGCAAATTGAAGCAAACTTTTCCGAACACAAGAATTGTGATTCCAGGACATGGAAAGCCGGGTGGGCCAGACTTGTTGGATTATACCATTGAGAAGTTTCAATGATTGTGATTCGTAACAGGAATCTCTCTTGCAATTGATGCTACTGCTGCTATATCACCCCCTTGAATGCCGATTGCCTACTCGCCATTGTGTCCGCAATTCCTTTTGATCTAGATCAAAAAAAATTTCTCTACTTCTTGCTAAATTTGCTTTCATGAAAGATTGGAGATTTCTCCTCTTGTCTCTCTTGCTTTTGTCTTGCAAGCAAGAACATGATGCACTGTCGGGGCAATGGATAGTTAACAGCAAGTACTATTCCGCCACCTATGAAATTTTCAAGGAAAATGATGGCTTCGACGGTCTTGTGCTGTACTATAATGATGGAACAACCAGGTATAAGCATGACGGCAGTCAGAACTATTTTATATTTCGCCACTTAAGAAGTGAGGGGAAGAAATATGTGGACGGTGTTTCTGGAGCTACGAGCAAGCAGGGCATGTCTAAGCGTATCGAAATCAATCAAATAGATGAGGATACACTAGAGGTGACAAGTTATATTGTAGATCAATCCCTAAAAGAAATCTGGACACGAATAGCTGGGCAGAACCAAAACTAGATCAATGAGAAGTGTACTTGTAATCATCATATCCATGCTCATTCTGGGTAGCTTTTTTACTTGTGAAAAGGAAATTAGGAATATAGCTGAGGTACCTGAGCCTATTGATTCTATTGTGGTTTCAGCTGCTGTCAATCCAGTAGATATCCATGAGCAAGGCTTCGAGTTTCTCGTGAAGATGCAGGGACATTGGGTAGGTTCCAACCGAGTAATTGCAGATGATTGGGATTGGTTTGCCTTTGACTACCGAGCCATTTCTCCTTCTCAGATTCATGGCATTTTCGAAGGAGGCACTATGGGTAATCTGTTTACAGATTTCTTTGTGACAGATTTTAAAAACACACGCACAATCATGGCCCGCAATGGTGGCCTATTGAATGGTATTTACCGCAGCAGCTACTTTGTAATGGATAGTGTTCGTAGCGATAGTAGTGGAGACTTTTATCGACTGGTAGATGCCGAAGGAGGGACCAATACTATGTGGATGGAGCTACGGTTTACAGGAGATAGCCTGTACTTCAATGCCTATACGAGTCGCTTGGGCTTGAATTTTCCACCCAGTAGACATATGACTTTCAAAGCAAAGAGAGAGCATCCTGAACTAGCACAAGCTGCTGCTGCTGCGGTCGGCTTTCCTCAAAATATTCCGGCCTGGGACTTTTCAGAAGGATTTAATCAAGACTTTCTGTATGCCGAGCCAGATGCCAAATCGGCTACATTTCTGGCCTACGATTCTACCAATACAAAGGATGTAATGACGCTGGCTATTGAGTCGGGTGACCCTTATACGATTACAGATCATCCTTATCTTGGCTACTTACAAATTGATGTAGTCCGCAATGAAGACATCGAGGACATGCCCTTATTGATCAATTTGTCCAGGGATGCACTGACTGATGCTGATGGTTATTATCATAGCTACGAAGCATTCAATACTGTCTTGCTTTTTCCCTTTTTGGTGGGAGAACAAGATCAGTTTCTGGTTACATACCTGCATCCAGGCACCTACTACGTCAATATCACCGCAGATATGAATGGGGACCTCTCTCCTTCGGAAGGGGATATTACGCATGCTCCGCAGATGATCACGATTGATCCGGAGGGAGAACATCAGATTACGATTGACAATATAAACGTGCAAAACTAAGCTATGATGAAGAGACTGATTTATCTGCTTTTCGGCGCTCTGTTCTCAACAGGTTTTTCTGCTTGTACAAAAGCCATTATACTGGAAGGGGAGGCTCCTGCGCCTATTACCAGAGTGATCAAATACGATCAGGATGTCCAGATCATTATGTACAATCACTGCGTTACCTGTCATGCTGGTACGGCTGCTAGTGCAAGCCTCGATCTTACAAACTACCAGAATGTTCGCGCTTCATCCGAGAATGGCAACTTGCTGGAAAGAATTGAAAATACATCTGACCCAATGCCCCCAAGTGGTTTACTCTCAGCCGAAGACCGACAGATCATCGCTAAATGGGCAGCGGATGGATTTCCGGAGAACTAACAAATTTTTGTACATGAGACTACTACCACATTTTTCGCTTATTGCTTTGCTGCTTTTGCTTGGGCTTCATGTTACAGCTCAGGAAGATCTATTGGACCTGCTGGAAGAGGAAGCAGAGCAAAAGACATTTGAGTACCCCGCCTTCAAGGCTATGAAGATTGGAAATTTGCAGTCGACAAAGGTGGCTCAGGGAGGAGACTTGTACCTATACGTTTCCCATCGCTTTGGTACTGTGAAAGACGGCTTCGATACTTTTTTCGGCTTAGACAATGCCAATACAAAAATCCAATTTGTTTACGGTCTCTGGGACGGACTTCAACTCGGTTTGAGCCGGGAGTCCTTGAGGAAAACATATGCAGGCTCAGCCAAAATGATTCTGGCCAGGCAAAACGCGAAGTTTCCGCTACATATCACTGCCTATGGCACCATTAATCTCAATACACAGCTGGACAAGAATGTTTATCCCAATATGAAATATGCGGATCGCTTGAGTTATGCGTATCAACTGCTAATGGCTAGACGCTTTTCCAACAAACTCAGCTTAATGCTTGCACCTACATTTGTCCGTCAGAATCTGGTTTGGGAGCATTTTCAAGATCATCTGCAATATGCTTTGGGCATAGGTGGTAGATATAAGCTGACAAAGCGGAGTTCTATTAACTTTGACTACGTACACAATTTCAGCCGCCATGAAGACTCTATCTACAAAAATCCCTTGACCATTGGAATGGACATTGAAACAGGAGGACACGTATTTCAATTGCTGTTTTCTAATGCCCAATCTACCAATGAGCCCGGCTTCATCAGTAATGCCGAAGGAGAATGGGAAGAGGGAGTAGTATTCTTCGGCTTCAATATTGTCCGTGTATTCTAAAGGCTATTCCGAAATCCGAAATCCGTCATTTGTCATCCGTCATCTGAAATCCGAACAGCTGCTCCCCCAATAATCTTCCCATTCCACTTAGCCCGCATGGCCTCTTGAATGTCCCGCAATGGATAGACAGAAGAAACAAAGGGCGTAATCTTACCTTGCTCGACCCATTCAAAAATGTCTTTGATCCGTTGCGCTCGAATACCTGGATTCTTTTGAGTAGCAATCACCATTGGACAGCCAAGCACCTGTAGTCCTTTGATCAACATTAGATTGGTCGGTAGGCGATTGGCATTGGGAGCGCCTCTCTTACCCTTTCCCTTGGCTACAAATGGCGTGGATGCCCAACCAACTATCAAAAATCGAGCGCCAAATTTTACACAACGTAGACTCTCTTCGGAGATCGCTCCTCCTACACCATCATAGACCACGTCGACTCCCTCATCATTCGTCAATGCCTTCACCTCTTTGCGAAACTTTCGCACCTTTTCATCAGCTGTCTCCGGACTCGTATTGATCACGTGATCGGCTCCCTGAGCTTTTACAATAGCCAACTTCTCATCATTACGACCAGTGGCAATTACAGTAGCTCCAAGCAATTTCGCAATATGTACAGCGGCCATTCCAGTGGCGCCCGATGCACCATGTATCAACACGGTTTCCCCCGCCTGTAGTTTCCCTCTTGTCACGAGGCAGTAGTAGGCGGTCTCATAACTCCCCAAGAGATTACAGGCCTGATCAAAAGTCAATCTATCCGGATAATGAATGATAGCTTCCAAAGAGGCAATGGCATAGCTGGCAAATCCCCCATATTGTTGATACTTACCAGAAGACCGCGGACCCGCGATAAATCCATCCACCAATACATGGTCACCAATCTTGACCCGATCCTCGCTCACTGCCCTTCCTGTACCAATCACAACACCCACATACTCTAGCCCAGGGGTAAATGGCAATTTCGGCTGATGCTGGTACTGCCCACTCGTCATCATCAAGTCCACCCATCCCAGCGCCGAACTTCGAATCTCAATAAGTACTTCCTCATCTTCGAGCAATGCTGCATCGGGCTTTTCTTGCGGCACGATAGAGAGGTATTGTTCCACCCCTTCCATAGGTGTTTCGGCAAATTGCGATATCTCGACTTTCATAGTTTTGACCAAGCGTTTAGCTGTCTTTGTAAATGATCACATAATACACAAACAAGCATACACAATCAACAATACACAATATATATAATCAAAAATCAACCATGCACAATCAACAATCAACTGTTCAAGGGTCTTAGCACTAGGGTTAGAATTCCGTGAATTTTTTGGAGCAAAGCAGTAAAACTCGTGGTGATGACCTACCCGCTATCCGTTCCAATGCAGGCACTCTGGAGCGGCTTCCTGTATCCACTGCCGAGGTCTCTCCGCCTGCGCTCCGAGCCCTCACCAGTGGCACAGTCAGTCCGCTCCAGAGCACCTGCATTTCCTCTTCTATCGGGGCTATTTGGGGAGCTCTATCGGTCGTTGCCAGGTAACATCATGTACACTCTGTATAGAATATGCTACCCACAATCCATATAATCAACAATCAACAATCAACAATCAATAATCAATAATCAACTATCAACTATCAACAATCAATCAACAATACACATTTCCCCCTGTGAGCG
>JAHDDV010000349.1 GCA_020629205.1 Chitinophagales bacterium
TTTTCGGTATTCGTGGCGCGGAACTCATCATTCATGCCATCGCCATTGGGGCTGAAGGCACTCGGAAAACGGGTAGCAGCCACATAGGGAAACTCCGCAATCGCCCGTACATGCACCGTGGAATCGCAACCAAACTCCGTCGACAAATGGAAGGTAAACTCATCATCAGCCGGGATAGATTGCCCAAGGTAGAGCAACTTATCTGTGCCGCAAATGATACTGTCGACTTCCGCATAGTAGACCGGCTGAGGTTCCACATAAATCTCTACAATCGAATCACAGCCGAGGGCATTGGTGTACATAAACTCTTGCAGGTCTCCTGCGGCAATCTCAGCTCCTTCAAAATCGTAGTAATCCTCTTCACAGGCTTGTACTGTTTGCTCTGAATAACTGCGGGCCAGGGGATTCACATGAACCGTGACAATGGAGTCGCAAGCATTGATGGTGCTATAGGTGAAATCCGTTGTGCTATCGATATCCAGCAAGCTGCCATCGAAGACAGCCTTCTGCCCTTCGCAGGCATCCAGTTCCAAGTAGGACTCATAGGTCTCATGAGCAGTGACCGAGACCTGCACAATCGAATCACATCCGCTAATGCTGCTGTAATTGAAATCCATAGTCGAGCCTTCCATCACCTCCGTATCATCGAAGACTGCGGCCTCGCTTGGGCAAGCCTTCAGGTCCACCGTCTGGAAGTAGTTTTGTATGCCAGCCACATGAACGCTCACCAGAGAGTCACAGCCATCAATGCTTTGATAACTGAAATCTGTGCTACTCCCGATCGAAAGATCCGTGCCATCGAAATTTGCCATGCTTCCGTCGCAGACTTCCAGGTCTACATCGTAGGCATAAATGGGCATCGGCAATATCTCGATCGTCACGATCGAATCACAACCAGTGCTACCGGTGTACGTGAAGTCAGTAAAACTGCCAATAGCGAGTGATTGTCCTTCGAATAAATAGGCCGTTTCTTCGCAGGTGGAGAGACTGGTCTCATGATAGATCAGATCGATCTCCGGCACATCCACGGTCACCGTAGAATCACAGCCGATCGAGGAGACAAACAAGAAGTCTGTCACCGAGCCAATCGCCAATTGCTCGCCCTCATAAGTGGCAAACTCCCCCGGACAAGTTGGAATGCTATGCGTTCCAAAACTGGGTGGCAAAGGATCCAGTGTCACCGTGACTGTCGAATCACAACCTACTGAAGAGACAAAGAGAAAGTCCGTCTCCGAACCGATCTGCAATTCCTCGCCTTGAAAGAAAGCGCTTTCCCCTTCGCAAGTCGGAATCACATGGTTGCCAAAGCTGGGGGACAGCGCTTCCACCGTTACGCTAATCAAGGAGTCACAACCATTGACGGAAGTGTAGCTGACTAGCTCGGTGGATCCGGCCATGATCTGTACCTCATTATAGTCATAAAGATTGCCTTCGCAAGCCTGATAGACTTGCTCCAGATCGTATTCTTCATAAGCATCCACGCGGAGATTGATCAGGCTGTCACAGCCAGCGACACTAAGGTAAGGCACCACTATATCGGTTCCAGGAGGATAGGCTTGTCCGTCAAACTCAGTTGTTGTATTCGGGCAGGTATACAATTGTACATCCTGCTCATACAGGTTTTGCAATACGGCATTAATAGTCACTAGCGAATCACATCCACTAGCACCTACATAGTCAAATTGCATGGAAGAACCTGCTACAATTTCTTCGCCTTCAAAGACCGTCACCTCTCCATCACAAGTAGGCATGTCAACAATATTGTAGATCACATCTACGCCATTGACAATGACCTGATAGCTGCTATCGCAGGCGAACTCGCTGGTATATTGAAAGTCCGTCGTACTTCCAATCATGAGTTCGGTGTTGTCAAAGGTCGCGGTAAAGCCAGCGCAAGCTTGCAGCTCCACTACTTCATGAAAGATGGGCTTTTCAAGGGCTACGATGGTAACAATGGAATCACAACCATTCGCAGCTGCGTAATTGAAATCCATTTCATCACCTGGGTAGAGTGTATTGCCGGCAAAATTGTAATAGCTATCCTCACACACCGGCACTTCCACCACATTGCTTGTATGCTGGAGCTCCTGTACCTGTACCGAGAGGTTGGCATCGCAATGGCTATTGGTGATGTATAGATTGTAGGTTGCGGCTTCATCCACGATCAAGAGCGGTCCATTGTTTCCGGGACCCCAGTTGTAAGTCAGGTTTGCCGGTAGTGTGTTGCCAAGCACCAGTGAACTACCGATGCAAAGATTGGTATCAGGCACCGTGATTTCGGGCAATGTCCAATCATAGATATTGATGGTATCCCGATCCCAGCAATCGCCATAAGAAACCTCAACCCAATACTGTCCGCCAGCATTGACCTGAATGCTTTGATCTTCCGATCCTGTAGACCACAGGTATTGAGCATTCGGTGTATTAGCAGACAGGACTACATTGGGTGTTTCGCAAAAATCCTGATCGGCACCGAGGTCGGTCGCCACTGATATTTCACTGACATTAAAGACATCCCGACGATTGCAATGATCTTGTATTACATCCACAAAGTAGGTACCCGCCTGATCTACGTTTAGATAGGATAGGTTACTGGAATCACTCCACAGGTAAGTCGCTGTAGGACCCAGGTCCATCTGCAGTTGCAAGGATGATCCGGCACAAAAGGAAGTATCAATCGTATAGCCCTCTGTAGAGACATCGATCCAAACGCCGAGTGTATCAGCCAGCAAGCAAGAGTAGGGATTCTGGGCCACCATGTAAGCGTAGTACTGCCCCGGTTCAAAATAAGTATGATAGGGCACTACATCGGTTGACGTCGATCCATCGCCAAAATCCCAATAGTAGGAAGTGGCTCCTGTAGAGTAATTTTCAAACCACACCGAATAGGGCGCACAACCCTGATCGCCAGGCATGACTGCCATATCCGCCATTAGGGAACTCACTTCAAAATCGATCTTAAAGACCCCACCATCCCAGGCCGTCTGCTGTACGCCCGACCAGGCATTGGGCAAGGTCTGTAATTGAGAACCCGGCATTCCGCTGCAGACTGCCTGATAGACAATGCCTTCCGGATTAAACCGGCTGGTACCCCCATCTACGTGCTCACTCCAGCCGTAGTAGGTGCCAAACTCCAGATCCGTAGCGTAAGGTGCCAAAACACCCAAATAGAACGTGGTGGGCTGTCCTACAGGGAAAGTAGTGTAATAAGCATCTGGAGAAGTAGGAAAGCCTGCAGCAACCTGGAATGCCGAGTAATATATATAGTTGCATCGGTCTACCATAAAGGCCACCGGAGCAAAGTCCGCGGTTACAGTAGCCATGCCGATGTTGGTCGAATAAACTCGTTCAGACAGATCTTTACTTAAAGCAGCCACAAAGGCACAACCATTGGGATTAACCACAAAGGTGCTGTCTGTCATGGGCATCGGATTCGAAGATTTTCCGATGATGTGGAGGTTTTCAAATTCATCGAGATCACAGAGAAATATCTGATCACTGCCATTGCCTCCGTAGAAGCTACTGGCGAGAAGCTGAGATCCATTGGGAGAAAACTTCACGGCAAATCCGTCTGAAATACTACCCCCGTAACTGGTCTGATAGCCACCCGAAACAGTTGGGAAATTGTTGCCACCAGCTACACCGACAACAAACAAACTACCGTCTTCCGCCTGCCGCAATCCCAAGGCCCGATCCGGACCATTCTCGCCGAGGTAGGAACTCCAGATCATCTGACTGCAATCACTATTCAGCTGAAAGACCACTGCATCCTGTGGAGCGCCGGGGCCAACCGGATTGAAATTAGTATCAAAGGCTCCAGCAGTCACAGGAAAATTGGAAGAGGCACTAAGCGAAGCGACATAGCAACCTCCATTGCCATTCAGGATGATCTCCGAACGAAACTCATCCGCATTCACATATTCCTCAACGCTGACATTGTTTCCATCATCCTGACTACCGCCAATGTAAGTACTGCCGACGAGCTGTGTTCCAGTAGAATTCAATTTGCTTACAACAAGATCATATCCCCCTCCGTAGGCTGTTTGAAAAGCAGTGCCAGTGACCGGGTAGTTATTGGAACGGGTCGTTCCTACCAGATACAGATTTTGTGCTTCATCGCAGATCAAACTCATGGGATATTCCTCTGCATTTCCACCGAGGTAAGTTGCCCATATCAACTGCGAACCCGTAGGATTGTATTTCGAAACACCGATATCTACGGCATCGGAATTGTTACCTGCAAATTCCATCTGAAAGGCCCCCGGTGTGACCGGATAACCCGTTCCGAAAGATCGGTTTCCCGAATAGATGTTTCCAGCATCGTCATAAGTAGCACTATGGCCATAGTCCATATTTCCGGTGGTGCCACTGAGCGTGGCCGCCATGAGCACTGGATCAATAACCAATTCACGATCAGGATCATAGCCGTCCGGAAAGTCAAAGCGGACTTGATTTCCATCCAGCACAAAATCACAGGCGATGGCAATCTGCTTTCCATCCACCCATTGATAGGCATATGGTTTTAGCTCTCTGGCCTCTCCCACGCTGGTTTCGATAATCAAATCCCCATCCTTGAGATGCAGGCCATCAGCGCCATCGTACTGCAGCGCGATTTGACTTGGATCAGCCCTAGGGCATAGCAGGAAATCATACTTGAAGTTGCCATCCTGTGTATAAACTAGCGCATCTATACCCGGATACAAATCGTCATAACTAACCGATTCATAAAGTCCCACATTACTGGCCCAACGAGCTGGCTGATTGCCCAAATAGTAATTGTGATACGCAATCTGCCTTTCCAGACCCTTAGGCGAATTGGCTTGCGCCCCCAAAAACTTCACGCGATAGGCATGGCCCCGTAGGTGGACGGGATCATCGGAGACTTTGTGAAAATGTTGATGCTCATGTACTTCATGAAGATCTTTTGGGTGTAGCAGACTGACCATAAATCCTACCTCTTCAAGGAACAGAGTATTGTCTCCCTGAAGAGGTAGCTTGTACTGGACATTGTCGTGCCATTGTCCTTCATTAGCAATAAAAGCAAGTGTAGATTGCATCTTCTCAGTAGATGCGCACTGATGATGTGATACCTCATGGTCATCAGCCAGGGTATCGGGCGTTGCAAGGCATAGGCCTAGCAACAGCAGAGCCAGAACGTTTAGGTGTAGATACACCTTCGTCAGGCCCCCCATTTTTTGCGACATGGCGGTGATTTAGGCTGGAGTTAGTCGCTCCAGTGTTAATAAATTCAAGGGGACGCCATTTGTCGACTTTGGCATTTAGGTGATGAGTCGCTTCAGTCAATTATTGGTAAGTCACCTCATTTGCATATGTGAATTTACGAAGAAACACTATTGTAAAAGGTACATATTAACGACATGCGGGATTGAACCGAGCGTCTGTCTTTGGTGAATTTCTTATGTGTAAGCGATTGTGATTGATACCATTGTTAAGCTTTTCTTGACTGCTCAGTCGCTCAATTTTGCAGGTCAAAAATGGCATATTACTAACTCATTTGTCATTGTTACGACGTTTTTTTGATGCGAATAAAAGTGACCAAGGCATAACAATCTGTGTCTCAGGCCAATATTCGATTTGTTGCTAAGGCCAATTTGTCTTTTTTGTTTATTAGGAGCCGAGCTGATTGACTCCTGGCGATGATCGTCCTGCTATCCGTTCCAATGGCAGCGCTGCTCAGCTGCTTCGCTGCATCCACAGCCGGGTCTTGCTAATGCAGCCCCGGCTGCGGAGCGACTCAGCGGCTGAGCAGCGCCGCCATTTCCTCTCCTATCAGG
>JAHDDV010000350.1 GCA_020629205.1 Chitinophagales bacterium
AAGGAGCAAGGAGCAAAGAGCAAAGAGCAAGGTGTGGAGGAGCACTGGTATTCGAGCGCGTTGATTTATGGGCGGATGGGGAATGTATTGTCACGTAGGGCGACATTGATATGTCGCTGAACTCGAAGACACTAAATTGTCGCAGAAGATAGGAGGCTTTGTACACGTAGAGATGTCGACGAACCTCATTGTGAAGTCTTGAGTTTTGAGTCTTACGTCTTGAGTTTTGCGTCTTGCGTCTTGAGTCTTGATGTTATACGTCTTACGTGTTGAGTCTTGAGTCTTGAGTCTACTACCGTCTTCTTCCGCCACCATAGCCGCGACGTCCGCCTTTGAATTCCATCGCTTCGCCTTTACCAAAGCTGTAGCTGTATCCCAGATTGATGAAGCGGCCACGCTGGCCTCTTCCATAAGTTTCGAAATTTGGCCCTAGTAAGGTACTCTCGCGAACACGGGAAGCAAAGACATCTCTCACGCTTAAACTAATAACAGACCTGCCATTCTTGATCTTGTAGCGGGCCCCAAAATCGGCGTGGTAGCGTTCTGAGACCAGACCTTGGATCATCTTTACCCGTGATTGGTAATTTGCCGTGACTTCGAGGTCAAGCTTCTTGCTGGCTTTGTACTTGGCCTTCAATCTGCCACTCCATTCATCCCCATTAAAGTCAAAATCTTGCTGGTCAAACTGCCCATGTCGTTTGAAGTAATTGTAATAGGTGTTACCGTTGAAGCTTAGGGAGCGGATGGGGCTGTATTTGAAATTAAACTCAATGCCAGTACCATCACTGGTGCCGAGATTCATAGGCATATAAATGCTCACATTGTCCTGAAAGCTCACCACCCTGGTGATCAGCTCCGTGGTGTATCGGTAGAATCCAGTGACATTGAATGAGAAGTCTTCAAATACGAAGATACTACCTAGTTCGTAGGAATCTGTATACTCTGGTTGAAGTCTAGGGTTACCCGTTCTGAGGTTGAAGTTGTTTCGGATATTGAAGAAGGGATTAAGATCCCAAAGTCGTGGCCGATAGATTCGTCGGCTGTAGCCTGCTTGTAGGGACACCTGTTCCGACAATTTGTAGGAGCTGTGTGCTGAAGGAAACAAGTTTGTGAAATTTTGATCACTTGATTCGTCTGTTTCTACCAAATGTGTGTAGAGGTCTGTATTCTCCAAACGCATACCCAGCTTGAGTCCCCAGATTTCGCCCTCAAAGGCGCCTGTCCCATAAACACCAAGTACCTTTTGATGATATTGGAACTCATTGGTCAAACCGGCGTTGACCACATACTCGCCATTGATTTCATCCTCTACTTGATAGTCATTCGACACATTGTTGTCCACATACTGAGCACCAGTCTCAAAAGACCACTTCGTTTTGAATGGTTTTGTGTAGTCTAGATTGAAAGTGTATTTGCCTTCTTCAAAATTAGTCGCGGTTGTTTGATTGGTAGCCGCGCCTTGACCTTCGACTTGCGTCTCTGTAAAAACGGAGGATTGCTCTTTACCGAAGTAATTGCCGATCGCGCTGAAGATCAGATCATGTTCCTTATTGTCTGGAAAGTCTTTTTTGTACTGTAGCTCGTATTGAATCTTGGGATTGATGGCTTCGGTCGATTCCTCTCTGCTCCATGCTTGGATCAGGGATTCGTCGTCGAGATTGATACGACGAAAATCAAAATTCGATGGTTGCTCTTCATCCTCCAAAGCAAAGCTACCGGATAGCGTGACAACATTGCTTTTGTTGATATGGTAGTCTGTGCCTAAGATCAAATTGTAAAATATCTCATTGCGGTTTTGTTGGCCCTCTGAATAGAGTATTTGATTGCTATCAAAATTGGTGTTCCGGCTCTCGCGATCCGTTGGCAATTCCTTGTAACCAAAACCCAGCTGGGTAAATAGATTGAAATTTTCCGTTCGCTTACTCATGCTTAGGCCTAGGCTGTGATTATGGGGTACACCTGTGTTGAATGTAATGGAACCGGTTAGGCCTTTCTTTTCATTCTTCTTTAGCACCAGATTGATGATGCCTGCGGTGCCTTCTGCCTCATACTTCGCTGATGGATTTGTGATTACTTCCACTTTCTCCAGCATCTCAGCTGTGATGGTCCCCAGGGCGTTGCCTTCCTCGCTGGCTAGAACCGAGGGTTTGCCATTGATCAGGATCTGTACTCCGCTACTACCTCTGAGAGTGATTCCGCCTTCGATATCTACATTTACAGATGGTACATTATTGAGTACTTCAAGGGCGCTGGCTCCGGTGGAGCTCAGGTCTTTGCCTACATTAAAAACTCGCTTATCCAGCTTGAATTCGGTGGTGGACTTTTCCCCTCTCACGAGGACTTCGTCGAGGGTCTCGGAGTCTTCTCCCAAGGATATTTGACCAAGATTTGCCCTCGGCCCCTGAAAGTTGATCTCATCAATTCTCCTATTCTGATAGCCAATGAAACTCAATTCCAAGTAGATCTTTTTTGTTGGGCTCTTGAGGCGGAATGTTCCACCATCACTTGTGGTGGTGCCAGAGATCAATTCATCACTTTCTTGTGAATATAACATCACTGTGACATAGTCCATTGGTTCCCCACTAGCCGCATCTAGTACCGAGCCAGAGACAAAGAAGCCTTCTGGCTGGGCATTGGTCAATAGGCTTAGGCACAGGAGTGGAAATAGCATCAAATAACGCATGGTTCAAGGCTAGTGATTTTTTCTGGCTTTGGCAAAAAATAAGTGTTAAACAATGTTGCCACAGGCATCGGCCGTCGATTAACACCGCTAGACAAGCTTAAGTGGAGCAAAGGACGCTGTATGCGATTCCAAGGTGGCTCTTCAATGCTTCCTTACCTGGTTTTTTCTCTCGGTCTATTGAAGAAGTAGGAGGAGATGTTCACGAATAGCCATCGTCCTGGAAGTTCAGCGCCAAGAATATCGCTATGCCTCCGATCAAATACATTTTGGGCAGTGAGGTTGAGACTGGTTCTGAGCTTAGGAATGGAAGCTCCGAAGGCCAAATTTACAATGGTGTATGAAGTTTCTAGTTCTTTGTTGATCGCTGCTGCATCTTCCGCATCTCTGACTTTTGTCATTCCTGAAAAGCCAAGGAAGACAGGTCCAGCATACATGTTTGCCCCAAATGTAAAGATACGTTTTGCATGATTTGCTAAATACTTTGAAGCCAACTCTTCCTCATTGTTAGTCCACCACTGGCTATAGCCAAGGTTGAGCCCAAGATTGACTGCCTTAAAGGTTGCCGGAACATGTTTTGCCATTCCCAGCTCATATCCATATGTATCAAGGGATCCAATATTTTTTGGAAAAAAGTAGTCCTGCCCGGCTTCCAGATTATCTGCGAGGATTTCATCCGATGACGTCAATACATAGTCAATTAAGTTGCTGGATTTACGGTAAACCAGGTTGGCCGTCATGTCCCATTTATCTTTGGGCTTCCAGCGGTTGCTCCACTCGTAGCTCCAGGCAGTTTCCGCTGTCAAATTGGGATTGCCGATGTTTCTACCGGGAGAAAGGCTTGGCAAATTGCGACTAATATATCGTTCTGTAAAGTCAGCAGCACGAATAGATCTGGAGGCAGAAAGACTGCTAGTTAGATCAGTGGTCGGATGTAAGCTGAGACTGAAATGAGGTGCAGGCTCCCAATCGAAGATGGGATCATGTTCCATTCTAAATCCTGCGTTCAAAGACAAGATTTGCAGGGGACGGTAAAAGCCTAAAGCGTACATACCAAAGTGATTACTTTCATGCTGGCCACGGTCATTGCTATCTATTGATTTTCGAAGAAATTGTGTTCCAAATGTAAGCTTCAACTTAGCATTAAGGCGAACTTGATTAAAGAGGTTGAGGTCGAAATGTTTGGTGGTGTGCAGGTTTCCGGAAAAGGCCGGATTGAACAAGAAATCATCCTTAGTCCTTTGGTAAGTCGCCAGCAAGGTCATTTTCGACTTCTGGCTAATATCATGTCTTACCTTGAGGTGGTTGAATTGTCGCGACACCGTTTCCCTGCTTTTGTCAAAGGTGCTTCTTGTATAGAAATAGCGAGCATTAAAATCGCGAAGATCATAAGATGAACGAAAGGCAACCATTGTCCGCTTGTATGGGTGATAGGCAAGGGCTGCGGTTACCGTAGTGACATCAAAATCATATGCAGAGGTATCCTGTGCTGGAACATGACCTTCAGAGAAGTTCTTTTGGGCATCAATCGAAAAATCGAACTTTTGCGTGCTATGCCGTAGGCGAGTGAAGGCGCTAAAAAGTTGGTTGGAACCAAATCCGACACCAGCCACGCTCACTTTGCGACCAATAGGATCATCTCTTTGATCATCAAAAGTGTCGGTGATAAAATTGACCACACCGCCAACGGCTTCGGTTCCATAAATAGAGCATCCTGCCCCTCGCAATATTTCCACACGCTTAATCGCCGACCGGGTGATAGGAATGCTGCTATTGAAGTGCCCTGTAAGAGGGTCATTAATCCTCATACCATCCACCAAAACCAATACTTGATTGAAAGTACTAGCCCGGATCATAATATCCCCTTGTATGCCGAAGTATCCCCGATTTTGCACTTCAATACCGGGTATATATTGCAGGCTCTCGTCTAAGGATTGGGCTATGATCGAAAAGTACTCCCGTGAGGGAATAATGTCAAGTTGCCGCCCAAACTCTTCTTCCGTCAAGGACATACGGCTGCTGGTGATTGTCAACTCCTTTAGGTCGATGGTATCTTTGCTTTGCGCTTCACTTTGCACAGAGGAGAGGCATAGCAGTAGGAACGGAAAAGTGAGAAAAAGAAAGGCCTCAGTGGCTTGTATGCCTGAAATCTTCATCTTCTTGTTCAAGCTCTGTACAGGAGGTAGCATCTACAGTTGGGCTTCGTGTTGAAACAATTTGGCAGGACTGATCCTGCCTTTCAAATCTGGCCGCAAAGATGAATATTTTTGGGTAGGATTGAAGAAATTTTGGCAGGATTTGATTTTTCTATTTCTCTTCATTCCCAGTTCCACACTAAGACATGCCATTCATTGCCAATATCTCGGTAAGTTTGCACTGTTTCAAATCCTTGCTTATGGTGGGCTCTCAAGGAACGGGGATTATTTGATGCCACTTCTGTCAGGCATAGATCAAATCTTGGTGAATAGACTTCCTTGTGCTTTTTGTACAGGGCTTTGAATAGGCCTGTTCCTCTATAGGTTTCGGCTATACAAATTTGTCCCATTACATAGTACGGCCAGTCGCTCAGTACCTTGCCTTGGTATTCTAGACTTTCAAAGACCTTGAACATGGGGATCAAAACGGGAATCATATCTTTAAAGTCCTCCAACATAACCAGCGAATAAGCTACTACCTTGCCCTCATGCACAGCTATCACTTGTTTGGCTCTGCTGTTCATCTCTGTCAGCATTTCCAGATTGTGCCTAACTGTTACAAAACCATCTGTTGTTCTCCGCTCTATGCTGACATTGTCACAGTGGTTTTGCTCTTGCAAGTCGAGAATCTGCTTCAATTCATCTGTTGTTTCCGCTAGCTTTATTTCCATCGCTTTCGGGTGGTTCTATGCTGTTATAAGATAGCGGATTTTTTTTGGGGATTATGGTGTCTAGTGCTACGCAAACGAAATTCGCACCACCTTTAAGGGCTTCTATTTCTGTCATACTTCGTTGCTCGTCTGACAAAAAGATAAGCTCCTAAAAGGTGTCACGAACTTTGTTTACGCAGCACTAGGCTCCGAACTCGGAGATAAAGGGCCTGATAAACTTGTCATTTCTCGCATA
>JAHDDV010000351.1 GCA_020629205.1 Chitinophagales bacterium
ATCGATCACATATGCTTTGCTCGGATCAATTCTAATAACCTGCCTACGTCCCTCCTCAGCTTTCTTCAGCCACTTCAAAGACTCGGCTGCGGCATTCGAAAATTTAAGCGATGATTTTTTTGATAACATCCAATCGGAATAAGTCCCTGAATAAAAGGAGACCAGCACTCTTCTGTTTTCTTGCTTGGCAAGATCATCATTACGCAACACTTTGGGCTGTTGCTCACCAAACCAGCTCATCTCAATTACCGATGAATCGATTCCCAGATCCTCCAGAAAATTGCTAACCGACATTGAGCGTCTTTTCGACAAATCAATATTATATTCGACTGAACCGTCAATATCCGTATGTGCCTCCACGTGTACCCGCAGGTCTTCAATCTGATTGGATTCGGATACCAGATCCTCCAAGGCAGTTTTCGCCTCCTTTGTTAGGCGGCTTTCTGCTATATCAAAATGCAGCTCTATTGAGTGTATGTGCTCTTGCTGATTGAGTTCCCATGAGCTTTGAGCAGTTAGTGGTATTCCAGAAAAAGTAGAAAAAATCAGAGAAAAGATAATTAGGCTCTGGGCAATAAAGTGCCCTGGCAAAGAGTTGCCTTGTTTGACTCTTGGCATGACTGTAGTTTTGGGATGTGAGGTGAATATGTTTGCCATCCCAAACGCGAAAGAAATTGGATTTCATATATTTTTGTTAAAAAAAGTCAAATTATCGAGATCTTATAGCTGATGCCACAAGGCTCCAAAAGAGCCTATATCGATGAACAAAGCAAGCACATCATTAGATTGCACAAACCGCATCCAGGTGATGAGATGAAGCGATATGCGAAACTTGCAGTTATTAAGGAGTTAAAAAGGCTGTGGAAAATATGAAGAACGTAGTTAAATACAAGCAGTTTGTTGGCACTGTCAATTTCTCTGCGGAAGATGAGGTCTTCTATGGGAAGATTGAAGGGATCAATGATCTGGTAACTTTCGAGGGCAGTTCTGTCCAGGAATTGAAGGAATCATTTGAAGAGGGTGTTGAAGACTACCTTACTTTATGTGAGGAAAATGGCAAAGAGGTTTTTAGATCCTTTAAGGGGTCTTTCAATGTGCGAATCGATCCGGCTTTGCATTCCAAGGCTTATGAGTTAGCCTTGTTACAGGGGCTAAGTTTGAATCAGTTTGTGCAGAAGGCGATTGAAGATAGGATTGCTAGGGAATAGATTCCAAGACTCAAAACAGAAGACGAAAGACGCAAAACTTGGAACTTTTGAGCCGGTGCTTCCTGTTCTCTTCGCTCCATTGATGTTGATTTCCTACTTTAAAATCAGTAATGGCTCAGAGAAACAGAGGCAAACAGCCGAAAGACGATGAGTGGTTTGCTTCAAAATGGTATCCCATCTTTACAGAGGCTGTAGATGATAATTTTCTCTACGAGTATAGACCAACTCGTTTGCTACCGCGAAGGGAAGACGGTGCCCAATAGCCTCGATCGAAGCGGAACGAAGTGCCCGGATAGCGTCGCGGAAGCCAGCCAATAGTGGCTCTGACGATAGGAAGAGACGCTAGTGGCTGTGCTGTAGCAGCTAGCTGGGTGCTGAGTATTAGCGGAGAGCGAGAAGGGTGTCGCCACGACCGAATCTGGTGTGCTCCAAAATAAAATGCATTTAATGAAGCGGCAGATCGTGTTGTTCTAAGTAAATTCGTGCTTAAAAGAGCGTATATGAAGAATAGAATTACAGAGCTATTTGGTATTGAATATCCGATTATTCAGGCGGGTATGATATGGTGTTCGGGATGGGAATTGGCGGCTGCGGTGAGTAATGCTGGAGGGCTAGGCATTATTGGAAGCGGGTCCATGTATCCGCATATTTTGGAGGAGCATGTACAAAAATGTCAGGCGGCAACGAAGCAGCCTTTTGCTGTGAATCTGCCTTTACTTTATCCTTCAATTGATGAGCATATTGAGACCATCTTGAAATATAAAGTGCCTATTGTATTTACTTCGGCGGGGAATCCAAAACATTATACGAGTACTTTGAAGGAAGCTGGCATTACGGTGGTGCATGTGACAGCTAGTTTGAAGTTTGCTTTGAAGGCACAGGCTGCAGGTGTGGATGCGATCGTCTCAGAGGGATTTGAAGCGGGAGGTCATAATGGGAAGGACGAAACTACAACGCTTTGTTTAATTCCAGTGGTTTGTGATGGGGTAGATATTCCTGTAATTGCGGCTGGGGGAATTGCTAGTGGGCGTGCCATGGCGGCTTGTTTCGCATTAGGCGCTGAGGGCGTACAAATTGGCAGTCGTTTTGTGGCCAGCATAGAGTCTTCTGCTCATGATGCCTTCAAGAAAAAGGTGCTTGAAACCGGAGAAGGGGATACTAAACTTAGTTTAAAGAAAGTCGTGCCCGTACGCTTGATAAAGAATCAGTTTTATGAGGAAATTGACGCAATGGAGAAGAAAGGGGCAAGTCCTCAGGACCTGGCCTTGCATCTTGGGCGTGGTAGATCGAAGAAGGGAATGTTTGAAGGAGATATGGATAATGGGGAGTTGGAAATCGGCCAGATTGCTTCGCAGATTAAGGAGATCAAACCGGCCGCTGATATCCTGAAAGAAATCTGGGAAGAGTATCTGGCGACCTGTACAAAAATGGGTAAAATGGTCTAGTTGTAGGCTTTGCGGCTTCTTTTGGCTATTTATTTGAAGAAAATTAACATTAGGAATTGATTTAGTACACTTTGTTGCGAGAATCTACGTGGCTTTTCCTATTTTCAAGTTTGTACGCTCATGTGCGTAACAATCAGTAATTCAGCAGCTTAGTTGAATTATGCAGGAAAGAGCAGGATAGGAGGAAATTGCGGGGAGAATCAGCTCGGGAGCTGAAGGGAATTATATAGCGGAAATCATTAGATAATATATATCAAGCAGCAATGAAGACATATAAAGTGCTGGGCATAATGACCGGGACCTCTATGGATGGGCTGGATTTGGCCTATTGTCATTTTCGGGTAGAAGCAGGCAAATGGTCGCATGAAGTAAAGGCAGCAGAGTGTGTTCCCCATCCGAAGAAATGGAAGTTGCGGCTAGAGAATCTGGTATTGCAAAATGCTGTGACTTATCTAAAAACAGATACCTTCTTTGGGCACTATATCGGCAATACTGTCAATGAGTTTATCCAGAAGCACGACCTGCGTGATGATATCGATTATATAGCGAGTCACGGTCAAACCATCTTCCATCAACCGGAGAAATTGCTGACCAGTCAAATTGGAGATGGAGCGGCAATCTCGGCAGTAACAGGTATACCAACCGTGTGCAATTTCAGAACTGTTGATGTGGCCCTTGGGGGCCAGGGAGCACCCATCTCTCCTATTGGCGATCTACATCTCTACACCGACTATGATTTCTTCCTGAATCTTGGAGGAATCGTCAATGTAGCAGCACGTACACCGAAGGGCATGATTGCTTATGACATCAGTGGCTGTAATCTACTATTGAATAAGTTCGCCGAGGGGCTGGGTCATGAATATGATCAGGATGGCATACTTGCGAGATCTGGCATGGTAGACTATGCTTTGCTGGAGGAGCTCAACAACTCCTGGTACTTTGAAAAGGAATATCCGAAGTCCCTTAGTGCCGGATGGGTAAGCAAAATCATCTTGCCCATCTTTCGTAAATATCCGATTCCGACGGAAGATAAACTGGCAACTGTGGTGGAGCATATCGCTTTTCAGGTGTCGAAGAATGTGGACATCATCTGCCACAATGAAAACATAGCCAAGACTCCGGATATGAAGATGTTGGTAACCGGGGGCGGCGCATTTAATTCCTTTTTGGTAGAACGAATGCAGGAGCGTACACCTTCCCTCAAGATAGAAGTACCGGATGAGGTGACGATCAAGTTTAAGGAGGCCATTATCATGGCTTTTATCGGCATACTGCGAGTACGTGGAGAGATCAACTGTTTGAGCAGTGTCACAGGCGCCAACCGCGACAGTATTGGCGGGGAGCTGTATTACTAGTACCTTTGCCCAAGGTCAATCCATATATCATATGATTCTGGTAACAGGAGGGACAGGATTCCTTGGGTCCTGCTTGCTAAGAAAACTCATTCGCGAAGGACTGGGTCCGATACGTGCTATTAGAAGAAAAAAATCCAGAATTCCTGCGGATCTAAGGGATCAGGTAGAATGGGTAAAGGCTGATGTACTGGATATTCCTTCCCTTGAACAGGCATTTGAAGGGGTGCAAGAGGTTTATCATTGCGCTGCAATGATCTCCTTCAACCCACGTGAAATGGAGCGCATGTACAGCATCAATGTCGAAGGCAGCAGCAATATGGTCAACATGGCACTGTCAAGCGATGTAAAACGCTTTCTTCATGTGAGTTCAATTGCCGCCTTGGGTCGACATAGCAAGTCAGGAAAGCCTGTCACAGAGACTGTCCCATTTGATCCTGAAAAGTCTACCTCTCACTACGCTCTATGCAAGTACGAATCAGAAATGCAGGTCAGAAGAGGAATGGCCGAAGGTTTGGCTGCGGTGATCGTCAATCCAGCAGTGATCATCGGTCCTGCTGACCGTTGGGATAATGGTTCTGTGCGCTTGATCACTCAGGCCTGGGAAGGGCTTCCATTTCATCCTAGGGGCGGTACGGGTTTTGTAGATGTACGGGACTGTGCAAACATCATGGTGAAACTGATGGAGGGCAATCACCTTGGAGAGGGCTTTATTATGAATGGTGTGAATACCAGCTATGCAACGTTTTACAAACTGGTAATGAAGTACCTGGACAAACGACCGACTTATGGAGGAATACCATCGATTGTAGGAGAAGTTGCCTGGCGAATGGAGCGACTTAGAAGCAAGTTCACGGGAAAGTCTCCCATCCTTACCAAGGAGACATTTCATCAATCTTCGCAGACTTACAGGTATAATGCGGATAAAGTAAAGGCACTATTGGGCTACGAGTTCTTATCTTTGGAAAAAAGCCTAAAGGATAGCTGTGAGGCATTCCTTCGATCGCAAAAGAAATCCAGTAAGAAATGAAGATAATCTGTGTTGGACGCAACTATGCCAAACATGCCAAGGAAATGAAGAGTGAGGTTCCTACGGAGCCCGTACTATTCATGAAGCCCTCCACGGCATTGATGATCAACAACAAGGATTTTTGGTATCCTGATTTTTCGAACAATATTCATCATGAGGTGGAATTTGTCTTGCGTATCTGTCAGCATGGACGATCCGTGCAAGAGAAATATGCCTGGAAGTATTACGATGCCATGACGGTAGGCTTGGACCTAACGGCCAGAGACATTCAGGCCAAATGCAAGCAGAAAGGCCTACCTTGGGAAAAGGCCAAGGCATTTGACAATAGCGCCCCAATTGGCAAATGGATTCCGATGGCTGAGATTCAGGATCCAAAGAACCTCAAGCTGAGCCTAAAAAGAAACGGGGAAGTGGTGCAGTCTGGAAGCAGTGCTGATCTGATCTTCTCTTTTAATTTTCTGGTAAGCTATATTTCCAGGTACTTTACGCTCAACAAAGGAGATGTCATCTTTACAGGAACTCCTGAAGGCGTTGGCCCCATTGAAAGAGATGATTTATTGACCGCTTATTTGGGGGAGGAGAAATTGCTGACTACTCGGGTACGGTAACTGGTGCATGGAGTATGGTGCATGGTATTGTGTATTGTGTATTGTGTATTGTGTATTGTGTATTGTGTTTAAGATTCGAATATTTTTGTTGGTGATGCATCAACAAAGAAACGAAATGAAAAAGCTCCGGTAG
>JAHDDV010000018.1:0-2995 GCA_020629205.1 Chitinophagales bacterium
GCATCACCGTCTTTCGATCGCGCTCACAGAAATTCTTGAAACTGGTAGCTGCATAGTCTCTTCAATAGAGATCATTTTGCCATTTCAAGACCTCCACAACGAATATTTTGCCTGCAGCAGCAGATTCCCTCTCATTGAGTAAATGAATGGCCGGAATTTGCACCAATCTTGTCAACAGACAAGAAATTTAACCTCGCGAATCAGCCCATCTTTTGGACTCGAATTAGGGGCCAAATTCCAGAATTTCCAGTCTAATATTTAGACCGACTGCTTCTAATTTGCGCCTTTTACAAAACAAAAAGAGGTCTCACTTTCAACAAATTGCAATGTTTAATCAGCCCATTTGTCGGACCAGGTAGATCACTCTATATGTATACAAATATAACAATGTCATGTTATCACACATCTGCAATTCTCTGAAACTATCCTCCTCACCAAGGCAATTGAACCTTCATAAACTCTTGAATAACAAGCAATATAGTTGGAGTATTTTGAAGTCATTGCTTAAGGTCAATAAACTTCTACAAAAAAAGAAGCAGGAGGCACGCAACAAAATCTATGCAATTTGCATAAAGTATAACATAGGTCTCAATTATTCGAATAAACGAAGCCCTCGAAGGCAAAATAGTGTGACCTGAATTCTAATAAATAGGCTGTAAGTCTTAACTTTGTATCGGTTGATTCGAGCCTCTCAATTTTAAATCCCGCCATCATCCAACGAAAAACTGAGAGCCGCATCGCTACCCCTGAAACCACCCAAGGCTTCTCATCAATAATTAAGCTGCTTCGCCATGAAAGTAAAGCTGCTCTTACTGTGCTTGTTATTATGTTCTTCCCTCTCGGCTCAGATAAACCCTCCGTTTATCGATGACTTTGAAGGGACTGACGATCTATGGACGCATTATGCCATAGAAGGTGATGATCTTTGGGAGAAAGGAGCAGCAACTTGCTCTACAGTTTTGCCACCACCCTCAGGTGATAATGCATGGGTTTCGAGCCTGTCTGCTTCCTACGGCGTTCAGTCCATATATTGTCTGCAAAGCCCTGCATTTGATCTCAGTACTGACAACGTCCCAAAATCCCTAAGTTTTACGCATCAACGAGACTTCTCCATCGACCCGGAAAACCGAGATGGAGGAATTCTCGAATACTCGCTCGATGGTGGTCAAAACTGGACGGTGCTAAATCCGGAAAAGAAGCGTAACTGGTATCTCGGCTCCTTCTTTGACGGCAACATCTTTCAGTCGGGCTTTACCGGATCTGAAGATGAGTATAGTATCTCCTCGGCGGGCCTCGATCAACTTATGGGAGAGCCAAATGTTATCTTCCGCTTTTGTCTCTATTCTATGGGTGAAAATGAGGTACCCAACTGCGGTTGGCAAATCGATGATTTCTCGATCCTTGATCAGGATTTCAATATCGTTGCCCAAAAT
Organism: Chitinophagales bacterium; assembly: GCA_020629205.1. Taxonomy (GTDB): domain Bacteria; phylum Bacteroidota; class Bacteroidia; order Chitinophagales; family UBA2359; genus JAHDDV01. The sequence continues at coordinate 1,434 of JAHDDV010000018.1, forward strand.
GGCAGCTCGCTTGTTGCGAGCAAATACGTTCCGGAAGTTTCCTTCAATTTGCCATTTATCTGCGAGCAGGATTTCGACTATTCCAGCACCAAGATGCTTAGCTACTACTTCTCGAATGACAGCATGTTGAATGCAGAGGATATTCTTTTGGATGAAGTAGAAGTCTCTACTCCAGAAGGGACCTCCTACATAGAGTATATTCTGGATTTATCTGCGCTTTCCAACCTGAGCGTAGGCGAATACTATCTATTGCAGCGAGTGGAATCGCTCGGTGCTGTTCCGGAATCCACAGTTATCGACAATATTTCACATGCTGTTCTACAAGTAGATTCAACCTATCAATCCGGATATACAGACGATTTTGACTCCGGGCAGGAAATGTGGAAAATGGGACTTAATGAGCTAAGCAACGAACTCGTGTGGCATTTTGGAGCTGGCTTTCGACACCATATCGAAGGGGCCCATTCTGGTGATCATGCATGGAGCACCAGTCGTCATTTTCCAACGACAGCCGTGCAGAACCATTATGTAGAAACTCCCTATTTAGATCTGCAATCTTCTGAAGAATTGTACCTCTCCTATTGGTACAAATCCCATGATGAAAGCAGAGATTTCCTTTTCTATTCAGTGGACAATGGAGCTGACTTTCAGCCTTGGCAATCCATTCCTCCCTCAGAAAATGATGATTGGCAACACGTCAATCACAGCCTTGCCGATCTTGATGAATGCCGCTATGCGAAGCTGAGATTTTATTACGAGAATAACGAGGACGATTACGAGGGCTGTATTATTGACGATATCTATGTCGGTCCAGCCAAAGCCGACCTGTCCATAGAGGGAAACAAGCAAGCAAGATTCACCACTACTGATGAAGATGAACTCCAGCTTGCTATAGAGGTATTGAACGCAGGTTTACAAGACAGCCCGCAGACCCAGATAGATTTTTATTGGTCAGACGATCAGCTTTTGGATGCTTCGGATGTCTTGTTGGGCAGTCTTGAAGTCGCCATAGATGCTGAAACAAGTCAAAGAGAAGAATTAAGTTTTGAGAAACCAAACACCAACAGTCAGGATTTCTATCTAATCTATAGCATCGATCCTGGGCAAGAGGTATCCGAGATGCGTGAATCCAACAACATTGGAGCGCTACAGTTTCGACAAATGCCTCTGCAATCCCTGCCCTTCAGTGAAAGCTTCGAAGACGGTGCCGATAAGTGGGAGCATCATGCAAGTCTGGGTATAGATGAGTGGCAAGTCGGTTATCCCAATAGCGAATTCTATACAGGAGCACTGGATGGCGATCAGGCCTATTTTACTGGTGAAAATCTGGATGCCAGTGAAGGAACCAGAAGTCATCTATACAGCCCCGTCTTTGATCTCACGCAATTAGATCAACCAGTGCTGGAGTTTGACCTGCTGCTGGAGTTTGATGATATCTACATTACACATGCCAAATCTGCCGCCAACCTCTCCTACTCTACCGATGGAGGCGAAACCTGGAGATTGCTGCAAACTGAAGTTAGCTCCAACAAACAATGGCTCAGCAATTGGCAATACAATGG
>JAHDDV010000018.1:3095-13208 GCA_020629205.1 Chitinophagales bacterium
GGTGCTTCCTGATCGATACGGCTACCTAAACACGAGTCTTTTTGTAGGGGACAATATCTCGGATTTCAGTTATTTGCTGTTTATGATCGATCCCGAAGATCATGTCGATGAGTCCAATGAATTAAATAACATCGGCTCTTGGCCACTCGCAGTAGATGAACTTGATGAGTTTCCTTATATCAATGACTTCAATCAGGAAATTATCGATGGCTGGAAGCCATATAGCAGCGATTTCAATGAAGATTTAGGACAACGACATAGAATGCGCCATCGTACCGCTCCGGGCGAGGATGTACAATCTTCGCTTAGGAGAACCGGCGAATGGTTTACCGACCAGATTGACTCTTATTGTGCGGACGAGTCTTCCAGACCCGTATGGTACCTGGAGTCACCATCATTTGTGCTAAATGGTGAAGAGGAAGTCTATATAAATTTCAATCTTTACAATATTTCAGCTGCTGAAGAAGTGGACGGCTACTCCGATGGCAGCAATCTGGAATACTCAATTGATGGCGGAAACTCCTGGAAAGTGCTGGGTTACGCAAATGACAATTATGGAACCAACTGGTTCAATAGTTCCAATATGGATTTCTTTGCTGGCCAACATGGATGGACAGGGATTAGAGATTTTTACGAACCAGTCAATTATGATGCTTCAGCTATCCTGGGTGGCGAGGAAAATGTGGTATTCCGAACCAAATTCAGCAGCAATTACTCACCGTTCGGCTGTGAGGAAAAGCAAGGATTCCGAATAGATAATTTTGTCCTTTCAACTGACGCACCAACCTTTGTAGACTATCAGGCACTCAACCAGTGTGATACTATAGATCTTACTTCAAGTGGACCGAACTTCAGCCTAAACTTTATGGTTCACAATGCAGGAAGTCAAATCTCAGGAGAAAGCATCACCAATTTCTACTGGTCAAGTGATCAAACAATCGATGATGCTGATTATCTGGTCTCTGAGTATCGCCAATTGAACATTGGACCTTTGCAGACCATCAACTTCTTTCACATTCTTCCAACACCTGACAGCTCTTGCGACTCTCTTCTCTATCTCTTGTACGAAATAGACAGTGCCTTACCGGGACGACCACAGGGAGTAGCAATAGAACCAAATGAAGAGAATAACAAAGGTTGTTTTACCGTGTTGCTAGACAGTCAAAGTGCTCCTGTAAGCCCAGAAATTGCAGTAAGCAATATACCAAACCTTTGCTACGGTGAGCCTGCGACGCTCAGTGCACAAAATGGCTTAGTATACGAATGGAGCACAGGAGAAACGGAAAATCAAATACAGGTCTATGAACCGGGCATGTACTCACTGGCCCTGTACAATGAATTGGGCTGTTATCTGGGTACCGACTCAGTAGAGGTAAGTTATGAATTCCTCCCAAGTCTGGAAATCAGTGAGGATGGCCAACTTGGTATCTGTGAGGGGGAAAGTCTACTAGTAGATGCAAGTATAGAAAATCCAGTGAGCTACAGCTGGTCAACTGGTCATGACGGACCAACGCTCACATTAGAAGAAGCTGGTGAATATGAGGTAGCTGTTACAAACAACTACGGATGTACCGCAACAGAAACCTTTTACCTAACAGTCGATAGCCCGACCGAAGCTAATATTGATATCATAGGCGACTTGCCCTTCTGCGAAGGAGACACTGTGGTGCTCAGCTCCAATCACTCGCTCGGAAATTTCTGGTCTACCGGAGAGCAAACCGAGCAGATAATCGTGACCAGCGGAGGCACATACAATCTAAGTCATCAAAACTTCTGTGGCAACTACACAGACTTTGTAAATCTGGATACCTTTGAAGCTCCAGACACCAGCATCACCGTGAATGGAGACCTCAATCTCTGCGAAGGTGAATCAGTGACGATTACCGCTATGCCGAATTACGAATACTCCTGGAGTACCGGTGAAGATACTCAAAGCATTGAAGTTACTGGGACGCAAATCCTCGATCTAACGGTCACCAATAGCAATGGCTGCAGCCTTAGCACAGAACCCATCATTGTACAAGAGCAGCCAATTCCGGATGCCTTTATTGATGCGGCAGCTGGTCTGCTGCTCTGCGAGGGAGGAGAGCTTTTGCTTTCAGGGCCGACCAGCACAACAAATCTCTGGTCAAACGGGGAAGAAGGAGCAGGTTTGGTGGTAACGCAACCTGGAGAATACAGTCTTATTTCTTTCACTGAGTTCGGCTGTAGTGATACTTCTGAAGTGATCGACATACAGCAGGTGCCTTCACCAGCTGTACCCGTGATTAGCTTTAACGACAACCAGCTAAGTACAGATGCAGTGGCAGACAACTACCAGTGGTATTATAACGGCCTTCCGCTTTATCTTTTTAATGAAGCAGAAGCACCCGTCTCAATATCTGGAGAATACTCAGTCCTCGTCATTAATGAATTTGGCTGTACCGCTAGTTCCGAGGTCTACCCTTTTGGCTTGACTGCAATAGAAAGCACACCAGACTTCAAAGTCAAACTTCATCCTAACCCAAGCACTGATGTAAGCACCATCCATATAGATGGAAGCGGCCTACAGAACTTTCTTGTTGAGGTTTATGACCTCCCTGGCCGCAAACTAGCGGAGTTGCCTACTACCGGAGACTTGCAGATTAGCGCTGAAAAGTTAAAATTAGTCAAGGGAGCATATCTGGTGAAGATATCCCGAGCGGAAATGTCCATATTTGTTAAATGGATCGTAAGCAGATAAATCTTGTACTCGGATCAGTAGTCTTTTGGCTGCTACTGCTTAGTTTTTCATCCTCTAATCTTCTTGCACAACGATTTCTATTTGAAGAGTTCACAAGTGAGCATGGCCTCCCTAGTGAAGATATCTATTCGCTGTATTCCGATAGACAGGGTTTCCTTTGGATCAGTACTTCTGGGGGTCTATGCCGATACGATGGTGTAGACCTGGAAGTTTTCACTACAAGAGACGGAATTCCAGAATACGAGATTGTTCGCATTCATGAAGATGTGAAAGGAAACGTCTGGTTCCGCTCCTTAAATCATCTCTTCTATTTTGATGGACTGAAAATGCGACAGCCAGAGAGTGGTTCCGCTTACCAACGTGCTTACACTATTTTTAGAGACCGGGCCGAACAACTCTGGTGGGAAAAAGGGGACAGCATCTACTGTCTGGATAGCAAACTATCTTTCAAATTGGCAAAGGGAGATTGGTCTGATGGGAATTTAATCTATGCCATCTACTATCAGGATCACCACCTCCAATATTTAGCCACTACATTTGGCCTGGTACGTTGCCGCGATGGGGACTGTGTTAACCTCACAAGGCAAGCGGATAAAACAACACAAGTCTACGATATCGAATCCTTCGATGGTGCCTTTTGGTTGCAAACTGACGAAGGCATCCAGAAGTTCGACGGCCTGAAGTACAGTCAGGAAGGCATCCATGAAGATTTGAAGCGGAACATTACCAATCGTATGCTGAAGGATCCCTCCGGAGTACTGTGGTTTGGTACTATCAAGGGCTTGTTTCGGTACGATGGTAAGACCTATGAGCAATTCACCACTGCAGATGGATTAATCGATCAACGTATCCGAAGTCTCTACCTCGACAGGCGGTCCAAGCTTTGGATCAGTAGCAGAGAATCACTGGTGCTTTTTGATGGGGAGCACTTCCACCCGATAGATAATCGCGAAGACCTTCAATCCAATATTCGAATGAGTGATTACAGTGCTATTTGTGAAGATGTCGATGGTAACATCTGGGTCAATCAAGCAAATGGTCTGAGGCATTATAATCGCTGGAATCTTCGCTTGTTTGATGAGGAAAGTGGCTGGACGTCAAAAGAAATGTACTCAATGATTCGAGATAGTCTCAATAATGTGTGCTTTATTGACGAAGATCTAAAATTGCAATACTGGACCAGAGATGGAATCAAACCACTTGAAACAGGGCTGGATACGAGCTTCAAGTTCTTTGCGGCCAGAATCTGGAATGACAATCTCTATGTGATCGGTGATCAGGGGGCTTTTAGAATCGAAGATGGACAAGCTACTTCCATGCTGCCAGATTCTCTGTTTGATGCCACGGAGCAATTTATGGGTCTACGAAAAGACTCGATTGATCGCCATTGGGTGTATTCAGGAAGCAATCTATACAGAGGATCAGATAGTCTTTGGACAAAGATCCCGGGGCCCGAAAATCCATATGAGGGTCAGAACTACAGCAATGCAATTGTAGGCTTGGCACCTGCTTCCAAAGATCTGATGTATGTGATTACGAGGCAGGGAGTGTACAGCTTAAAGGATAGGACCTACAGCAAGATACACGATACTAATCCGGGAGCTGTTATCTATGACATGGAGATCGTGAACCCGGGCAATTTCTGGGTTTTGAATTCTCGGGAAGGCCTGCAAAGAGTGCAGGGAAAGCAGGTGACTACTTTCTCGGCCGAAGATGGCATGAGTAGCAATCGTCCCCTAAAAATGGCATTGCAAGACAGCATGCTTTGGATCAACTACCAGTATGGACTTGATCGACTCAATATCAGAGAATTTGAGCGTAATCGCATCCCACTCTTCGAAAATTTTGGGGAAGAGGATGGCTTCAAGTCCCTTGATTGTACCAGAGTCTTGCAAGTATTTGAGGACCATGTGTGGATCGGCACAGAGGAAACTATCTACCAATACAGCACGATGGCCACTGATCAGCAGCAGGGCCCTGTCAGCGTGAAGCTGCAGGAAATCGAACTGTTTAGAGAAAAAGTCAATTGGGGAGCCTTTGTTCCCTCACTAATAGCCGGCACTAAGCTTCCTCATAACTTGGTACTGACGGAAGAAGAAGACTTCCTCTCCTTCTACTTCAAAGCTCGTACATTCAGTCAACAGCCGATTTATTATCAATATCGGCTGGAAGGACTGGAAAAGGAGTGGCGGGATCCAGCACAAAAAGAAGTGGCACACTATCCCAACCTACCGCCAGGAAAATATAAGTTTCAGGTCCGGGCAAGCACCTCCCTTCAACTGTTTGGGGAAGCAAGCGATGCCTTCGAATTTGAGATTTCAGCCCCCTTCTACCGCAAGACCTGGTTTATCTGGGCAGTGATTGCAGGATTGATTCTTCTGCAACTGATAACAATGGTCTATATAATTCACCTTCGACTGCGTATGAATAACTACTAAGCAGCTAAAACAATCCACTTGTTGAGACTAAAAACGAAACATAGAAAAATTATGGCCGTCCATAAGTTACTCAATTTAGGCCATTTATGACCTGAAAGAACTCATAAATACAAGACCAAGTGTTCATATAGAAAGTCATCGTTTGGAATAGCCACTATTGCTGGGTATTTTTGTCACTGACGTTAATTGCCCATCAGCTTTGCTGTCACTAAATCCCCTCACAGATACCTATGTGTGCACGGAAAAGAAAGAAAAAGACCAAACCCAATTTCCTAGTCGAGATAACCAAACACCAGAAGTTTCCTCAGGTCTTGGGCTTTCTATTCTTGCTATTTGGAATCATGCTATTGATAGCATTTCTCTCGTATATGAATACCTGGGAAGTAGATCATAGCACTTTTAGAGATGCCAGCATCCTGATCCTATTCGATTCAGCCACAAAGGCGGCAAATAGTTTGGGGAGATTGGGCGCCTACCTGTCACATTTGTTTTTCTATCGGCTCTTTGGCGTTTCTTCATTTGTGCTGGTATTCCTACTATTGATGACCGGATTTAAGTTCCTACTGCCAAAGGCCAAAGTCGACTTGGGACGATTGCTGAGAAACTGTGTCTGGCTGATGTTGCTGGGATCAACTGTATTGGCCTTCGCGTTTCGAACACAGATTTTCCCTTACGGAGGCGGATTTGGAACAACCGTGGCCAAGTGGTTGTATTCCTTTATGGGTTTCTCAGGTACAGCCGTTCTACTCTTGTTTTTTGTCCTGTTAACTGTCTTCTTTCTATTTGATCTTTCCTTAAATTTTTCCGCACCTAGCTGGTCAGGAGGTGCAAAATTGAAGAAGGGACTTTCCTTCAAGAGATATTCTGATGGTGTCAAAGAATTTGGTACCAGCTTCGCTGACCTCTTTAGATTCCCGAGTGGCAAAGCCAAAAGCTCATCCTCTGTCAAGAATTCTAGTACGAAACGAACTCCGGTAAATCCTAAAACCAGTGCAGGTTTGCGACCCAGCGGTCGCTCAATAGATTTGTCACTGGATACGGAAACACCGAAACCAAAGATAGATCCGAAGACAGAGTCGCAACTGATGTTGGATATCAATGTTGGCCCTCAAAAGCCAATACCTGATATAGAGCCGCCTACAATCAGCAGGGATGAACCGTTACATATCAGCGATGAGGATTACGATCCCACGAGAGAATTGGCGGGCTTCACCTTCCCGAAACTTGATATGCTGGAGATGTATGGTCAAGACCTCTATGATCCGGAAATGATGGAGATCAATGAACAAGAGCTCAAAAGCAACAAGAACATGATTGTTGAGACACTCGGTAATTACAAGATCGAGATTTCAAAGATTATGGCAACGGTAGGTCCAACGATCACGCTATATGAGATTGTGCCAGCACCGGGTGTGCGCATCTCAAAGATAAAGAACCTTGAGGATGATATTGCCTTGAGCCTTGCTGCATTGGGAATCCGAATTATCGCACCAATCCCAGGAAAAGGAACCGTAGGTATTGAGGTGCCAAACAAGAAGAAAGAAATTGTATCGCTGCGGTCAGTACTCTCAGCTCCTGCTTTCAAGAGCAGCAAAATGCAGTTGCCGATCGGTCTGGGCTATTGTATTAGCTCAGGTATTTATGTGGCCGATTTGGCGAAGATGCCCCACCTTTTGATGGCAGGTGCTACCGGACAGGGTAAATCTGTCGGCCTAAATGCCATCATCACATCACTGATCTACAAGAAGCACCCAGCGGAGCTTAAGTTTGTGATGATCGATCCGAAGATGGTGGAATTGAGCATTTACGATAAAATAAAGAATCACTATCTGGCGCAACTGCCCGGAGAGGAAGATGCAATTGTCACAGATACCTCCAAAGTAGTTACGACCTTGAATGCATTGTGTCTGGAGATGGATTCGCGCTACACCCTACTCAAGGAGGGACAAGTAAGGGATATCAAAGATTACAATAAAAAGTTCATCAAGCGACAGCTAAATCCCAAAAAAGGCCATCGTTTCCTTCCTTACATCGTCATGGTGATCGATGAGTACGCCGATTTGGTGATGACTGCTGGAAAAGAGATAGAGCTTCCGGTGGCACGTCTGGCGCAAAAGGCCAGAGCCATTGGGATTCATCTCATCATTGCCACACAACGACCCACCGTAAACATCATTACCGGTACCATTAAGGCAAACTTCCCAGCAAGGATAGCCTTTAAGGTTTCTTCCAAGATTGACTCAAAGACCATCCTGGATATGGTTGGAGCAGAACAATTGATCGGACGGGGAGACATGTTGATTTCGCTCGGTGGAAACATCACTCGTCTGCAGTGTGCCTTCATTGATACTCCCGAAGTGGATAGAATCACCAACTTTATAGGTGAGCAGCAGGGTTTTGCAGATGCATTCATGTTGCCGGAATTCCTGGACGAGATCAGTGCAAGCCACAGTGCAGGGGGCGCAGGTCAAGTGGACTGGGATCCCCTTTTTGAAGAGGCAGCCAGACTGCTGGTAGTAAACCAAAGTGGATCTACGTCTATGATTCAAAGAAGGCTTAAGTTGGGATACAACAGAGCTGGTCGCATTATGGATCAATTGGAAATCGCAGGTGTGGTAGGACCAAATCTTGGCAGCAAAGTACGAGATGTACTGATGCCCGATGAGTTTGAGTTGGAGAAACACCTCAATCAACTCTTTGGACGCTAGACAATTTGGCCACTTATCCTAAATGCAGCTAAACCAAGCTGTTAATCTGCCGTCAAAGCCTTACCTTTATGCTCCATCTAGTGAGCGCTAATTAATAGTACAAAACACATTTATGAAGGCAATAAATTTGGCCCTGTTAAGCATCATTTGCTTGGTACTCAGTACTTCTTTTGCCAATGCTCAGACACCTAGTGCGAGGGCTTTTCTTGACGAAGTAAGTAAGCAGTACGAGTCTTTTGAAACAATGTCTGCGACTTTTAAGCTTTCCATTCAAAACAAAGACGCAGCTCTATTTGAACAGAAGAGCGGAGCAGTCAAGATGGCAGGTGATAAATATGTGGTAGATATGGACGATTTGATGCGCGTTTCAGATGGCGCTTCCATATGGACCTTTTTCAAGGAAGATAACGAAGTACAAATCAACGAGTTTGACCCTGAAGAACAGGAATTAAGCCCAGCACAATTATTTACGATTTATGAGCAGGATTACAACTTTGAGATCACAAATGAAGTAGATCTTGGCGATGCTTCCTATTACATTGTGAGCCTCAGTCCTGTAGAGCCAGAAGATCATCCCTACCATACAGTCAATCTTACCATCAATCAGGACACTCATTTGATTTATCAGGCTACTATCAAAGCCAAAAATGGGACTGATTTCACCTATAGCATTGGTGATTTCGAGGCTAATATAGCATTAGACGATAGCACCTTTGGTTTCAATCCGGATGGATATGATGATATTGAGGTGATCGATCTGCGCTAGTAGAAACTAAAAAGCATATTTGGAAAGCGGGGCTCAAGCCCTGCTTTTTTTTTGCCCTCTATTTGACCTTTTTAGGGTCAAATTATAGCTACCTTTGCAGGGATTTTCAAAAAAAACAAGTACTCTCATGACTTATGATATCATTGTGATTGGATCGGGGCCTGGTGGCTATCCAGCCGCGATCAGGGCCTCACAGTTGGGCAAGAAAGTAGCTATAGTAGAAAAGGAGTCTTTAGGAGGCATCTGTCTGAACTGGGGCTGCATCCCTACGAAAGCATTGCTGAAAAGTGCTCAGGTCTTTGAATACACCAAGCATGCTGCAGATTATGGCATTACATTGAAATCTCCCAAAGTCGATTTCAAAAAGATGGTGTCTCGAAGCCGCGATGTTGCCGGAGGAATGAGTAAGGGAATTGACTTCTTGATGCGTAAAAACAAGATTGATGTAATCAAAGGATTCGGAAGTCTTACATCCGCAAACAAGGTGAGTGTCAAGGACGAAAAAGGAAAGGAAACGAGCTATGAAGCTAAGAGCATCATCCTTGCTACAGGTGGACGTTCAAAGGAATTGCCTTTCCTACCGCAGGATGGAAAGAAAATCATCGGCTACCGAGAAGCCATGTCCTTGCCAAAGCAGCCAAAACGCATGGTGATTGTGGGGGCAGGTTATATCGGAGTAGAGTTTGCCTATTTCTACAATGCCATTGGTACTGAAGTAACTCTGGTGGAATATTTCCCTCATATCGTACCGGGCGCGGATGAAGATGTTTCAAAGGAACTAAATAGAACATTTAAGAAGCAAGGAATCAATGTGATGACTTCCTCTTCTGTAACTAAGGTAGAAACCAAGGGAAAGTCCTGTAAGGTACACATTGAGGCCAAGGGAGGCACTCAGGTTATCGAAGCGGATATTGTCTTGTCTGCTGTGGGAGTAAGCACTAATGTGGAAGGTATAGGCCTGGAGAAATTGGGTGTAAAAGTAGAAAAGGGAATCGTTCAAGTTGATGATTTCTATCAGACCAACGTGAAAGGTGTCTACGCCATTGGAGATATCGTTCACGGTCCAGCATTAGCACATGTTGCTACAGCAGAAGCGATCATATGTGTGGAGCAGATTTGCGGAGAGAATCCGGAGCCGCTTGACTATAACAATATTCCGAGCTGCGGCTATTGCTCTCCTGAACTAGCATCTGTCGGCTTGACAGAACAGCAGGCCAAGGAGCAAGGATATGATATTAAGGTTGGAAAGTTTCCATTCTCTGCATCCGGGAAGGCCAAGGCTGCAGGAGCAAGTGGGGGGTTTGTCAAAGTGATCTTCGATTCCAAGTATGGAGAATTTCTAGGAGCCCATATGATAGGAGCTAATGTTACGGAGATGATAGCTGAGGTAGTCGCTGCAAGGAAGCTGGAGACGACAGGTCATGAAATCATCAAGACGGTGCATCCACATCCAACAATGTCTGAGGCTGTCATGGAAGC
>JAHDDV010000018.1:13308-18387 GCA_020629205.1 Chitinophagales bacterium
TCCCAATCCCTATGTCTTTGCAGACATGATCGGCTTGCTCATTTCAAAGGCGTTTTGATTTTATGGGCGAAGTAGATAGAAGCGTCTTTCGTATTCTATCAAGGCGATTTGCCCTCTCCTATCGAGATAGAGTAACAGGGGATCTCCTCCCTTTTTGAAGACAAACTGGTATACCTCTGTCACCCCTGGGCGGTTGATAGTAGGCTTGCGCGTGGGTTTGATCTTCTTGACTTCGCGAACGTGCTCTTTGCTGATCAAGGTATCATTGTCAAAAGTGAATAAGATCGAGTCTTTGGGTGACAGGAAGTTTGGTAGTGCCGGATCTTCTCCCTGATTGAAGTAGGCATAGGGCCTCACAGTTTCACCAAAGAGATCTTCGATGTTCTTGATTCTCTTGAAATCTACACTGGAAAATGAGGCTGCCTCGGTTCTCAATTGTTTGGAGGTCTTTGAGGCAAGAAAAAAAGTATGTTCTCCGTAGGTTTCAGAATTGAAGTAAAGAAGTCTTAGAAACTTGTTCTCATCAAGAACAGCTTTCATTCGAGCCCGGTGACCTCTGGCGCTCATTAGCTCCATAACATAGCCTACTTTTGAGCGAGTAGTGGAGAGTATCGTAAAGTAACTCAGCTCCTCCATTCCCCAGAAATTGACATCAAAGGCATTGATTCTGATCACCATCTCTCCAGGATCAATTTCCATGGGTCCGGAATAACCCCTTTCATACTTTTCCGGGACAATCAGCCGACCGCCAATATCCTGCACATTTGAGATTCTGATGTCCTGCATCATGGTGTACACCATCTCTTCCTCCTGATCTCCTCCGTTGCCTGCAAATCCAGGAACAGACGCCAGCCAAAACAGCATGGCCAAAAATACTACACTTCTCATGTTCTACTTATCTGGTAAACACCTTTAAGTAGTCAAAACATGGCCCAGATTATAACAGCGAAGGGACGCAAAAAAATGTAGAATTGAGTTTCAGGCTCTTGCGGAACAAATCGGCAAGATTGTGCAGATAAAAAAAAGAAAGATGGGATTGGAAAATGCTTTGCAGTTTTTTATTGCGCTATTGGTAAGGCAGCGAGTAGGCGAAACAAAGCACTATTCGAAGTTTGCATGGGCAGCGAGGTGCGCATCAATAAAGGAGACCCAGGCGTGCTGCATGACCTCATCCATAGAGAACTGTGTCTCCGCATCATACTTGTACTGCATATGGGACCAGTCGTCCATCAAGGAGTTCACATAGTCTTCAAACAAGCTTTCCTCTCCACAGGCAAATTGATGCTGGGCCAGCTTTCCTCGTAGTTTACGGGCGTAGAGCTCAGTAATATCAAAATGAAGCTGTTCGTGCTCAAGTATGTGTTCATTTTTTGCTTCCTCTCTTCCCCAGGATTTAGCCTTGTTGAATTTAGCTTCTACCGAGTAGAGCAATCGATCGCCCTCACAATGATACTTATATTCGATGATAGAGTAGGTCAGCGCTGCAATTCCATGAGCCCGATGATCAGGTTTTCCCTGAAAGTCATCCCATGTCAGAGGGTCGCTGGCAGACCAGATGATTCGATCTTCACTGGCCGGTTCGTTGAATGTATATTCAAGCTCTGTATGTGCATGCGTGCCGGGAATCAAGCTCCAGCAACACAGCACCGCTGCGTTCAGAAATAGTATCTGCCAAAATGCCCCCATATGCTATTCACTTCAAAATTCAAGCCGATATTTTTCGGTCCCTCGGATAAGTAACGGTAAAGAGGGTCAGATTATTACTGTGTTCTTGACAGAGCGTTAGATCTTTGTTATAAGAATAGAAGAATGAGGCCCAGCAAAGGAGTCAAAAAGGCAAAGAAAAGATGTCCACATTACTTGAAATGCCATGGGAAAAGAGATTTGCGGGGCTGCGCTAGAGTCTGGTCGGTGATCAATAGCCCCGATGGCAGAGGAAATGTAGGTAGCAGGCAGAGGACTGAGTGTGCCTCTAGCGAGGGCTCGAAGCGCATGCGGAGAGACCTCGCTAGTGGATACACGAAGCCGCTGCCTGCTGCCTACATTGGAACGGACAGCGGGACGATCGTCGCCACGAAGTCATGCTGCTTTGCTCCAAAAAAAAATTATTCAATAGTTGTGATAAACTCGTCCCAGAGCTCATCTGATTCTTCGAGAACAAATTGGTCCTCTTCCCAGACCAGCCGTTTAGTATTGCTTGTGAGTGCAAGCAGTTGAGGATCAGGCTGGTAACCTTCTTCAAAGCAGAAATTAATCCTGGATTCGATATGTTTCTTATCGTTTTCCAGTCTATGCTGAATCTCGACGGTGAGTTGCTCTTGACTGGCAAGTTCCGTGATTTTTCGGATCAAGCCCAGATCTTGACAAAAATCTTTGAAAGAAAGTGCGGGAATAATTTGATCCGTGATATCGGACCAGGTCATGTCTTTGTAGGTAAGGAAGCTAGACTTCCAGGAATCGCAGTAGGCGTCTGAGCGCTTGCTCATGACGGCAAAGATGGATTCATCATTTCGCTTCGTGAGTCTACTAATCTGGTTGTGCCACTCTCCCACTGATCCAGCGGACAGCGTTTCAGACTTTTCATCGATTTGTAGTGCTTTACCTGCCCGATCGAGCAATGCTTCTTTATCCTTATCGGTGCTAATGCCTTCCAAAAAACGCGAAGGCATAATGAGGAAGAAGTCCTTCATCGACTTTGGGTTGTCGATCGTCTGCGCATAGGTAGACTTCGGCGTTGATTTGATGATGGCTTCTGACCTGGTGGTCTGTGATGTCTCTTCCAGTGAAACCTGCTCGCTTGGTTGGCAGCTTGCAAGGATCATTATTGCGGTAAGAATGAGCGCAGTTCTCATAAAGAAAATATTCGTTACAAAATCCCAGGGCGGTTAGGCCTTAGGCCGATTCATTCAGGGCAGATTGAGCGGTTTCCAGATCGAAAAAATCAGAGTTCTTCAAGTAAGCACTATCTTCTTTATAGATAAAAAGACATGTACCATTTTTAATATTATTTATAATATCCTTGTGCTCCGTCATGGGTAGTGCCGGGCATCCAAAACTTCTTCCTAGTCTTCCCCATTTTTGCACAAAGGACTCGCTTACGTAGTCCGCTCCGTGGACTACAATGGCTCTCTCTCTAGCTTTGTGGTTTACGTTTCTTTCCAAACCATCCAGTCGAAGTGAAAAACCGTGCTTGCCTATATAGGTCTCGGCTGCTTTAAACAGGCCAATACTACTTTGAAGCGAATTAGGAGTATTGGAGCATTTATCTGCATAGTTCCAGCCGGAGTTTTTTCCATGTGAAACCAGGGTATTATGCAGTAGCCTCTTCGCTTCGATATCAACGACAAAAAGTCTCTTCTCTGTACTAGGCTTTTCGAAGTCTATGATGGACAAGATACCCGATTTTTCGATCAATTGCTGATTCTTCAGGTTGTAGTATCCGATCAAAGCTTGGCGAAAAACCTTGAAATCCAAATCTAAAGAATTGAGGTCCATGCTTTTGTAAAGCCTTTCGACAGATTCTTCAAATTTATCTTTTGTATAGGACTTTACAAGCTCATCATTTTTTTCCTCTGCATTTAGCTCCTGATTTGGGCTAATAAAGGTATTTCCTACCCCAGCGAGGAGTATTATAATCGCAATAGTTTTGAGTAATTTGACCATATGTTTCAGACTTAGAATAAACGTGAGTCAGTGCTAGTTGTTGTCTAAGATTGCAAATAAATGGTGTGCGCTGGAAAAATGGGTAGGCTGCCAATATGGTGCCATCCATTTGAGCTCGGCGCCAAATTACAAAATCAAATAAATAATGGCTGAAAACGGGAGCAAAAGTGCCAAATTCGCTGAATAACGGTCAAATTGTCACAAAAACGGGATGTTGGACTTTGGGAATCAGTGATTTAGCTACAGCATGCTTCAGGAGACAATCCACGGCCTGTTTTCCTGGCACTCCCAGATTAAGGCTAAAATCATTGACATATAGGGCGATATGCTGCTTCATAATGTGGGGGTCCATCTCTTGTGCAAACTGGCTCACATAGGGAATTGTAGCCTCAGGATCGGCAAAGGCCATTTTGAGGCTTTCGTAAATTAATCGATCGACTTCTTGCTTGATTTGTTGTGAATATTCGCGTTTCACCACGATTCCGCCCAGAGGAATTGGTTGTTGAAAATTTTGCTCCCAAAACTCTCCGAGATCGATTATTTTCTTCAAGCCTTTAGCTTGGTAGGTAAAGCGATTCTCATGTATAATCAAGCCTGCATCTACTTCTTCATGGAGGATCGCAGACTCTATGTCAGAAAACAGCATTTCTTGCTTGTTGTCGAGATTGGGGAAAGCAAGTCCCAACAATAGATTGGCTGTAGTATACTTGCCCGGAATGGCTACTGATAGGTTATTAATCAGCTCGGCATCGAATTGCTTTTTTCCAATCAGGAGAGGGCCACAGTTTCGTCCGAGAGCCGCGCCTGCATTCAGCATCTGGTAAGTTGTAGTCAGATGGCCAAAGGCATGGAAACTGAGCTTAGTAACATCCAGATTACCTTCGAGGGCCATCCGGTTTAGTTCTTCCACATCGGCGATGTGAAAATCAAATTCCAATAATCTTGAAGGAACTTTCCCATTTACAAGTGCTTCGAAGATGAAGGTGTCGTTTGGGCAGGGTGAAAAGCCAAAGCGCAGTTTTCTCATTCAAGTTTTTTCTTCTTTTTGACCTTATCCTTCTTTCCGGACTTCTTCTTGTCTTTCTTCAGACCTTGCTCCGCATCCTTTTTCTTGCGTTTCGCCTTCTCTTTTTTCTTTTTCTTCTTGGGTTTTTCTTCTGGGACGCTGTCCTTTGCCTGCAGGGACTTTGGAAGAATATTCACGGTAGGCAGCGGTGGAATAGTAACATCCAAGGCCTGTTCTTTGAGCCGCTTCATAAGGGTCCAGACACCTGGCAGTGTGTAGGATTTGCCAAAATTCTGCTCAATGAATTGTTTGGCCTCTTGCAGGTTCTCAAAGCCTTTGGTGGCCAATCGTTCAATCAGAAGCTGTTCTTTATCCTTGTCCAGCTTTGACTTTTTGCCACTATACTTGAG
>JAHDDV010000018.1:18487-32660 GCA_020629205.1 Chitinophagales bacterium
CGCATATCCCCTCTTTGCTATCATTGGCCTTATTGGGCAATTGTTGAATAGTATTGCTTAGTAGGCGATATTCAGGCGATCGAAGGTACCGTCTGTAAATAATTTCATTGCCTCTGTCACGGTTGGATCTTCCTGATTCAAAATAAAGAACATGGCACTCCGGTCATAAAGATTGCGCGCTATCAGGCCTCTCAATTGAGAAACAATAAGCTCCTTTGAGGTATCAAATTCTTCTTGCTTAAACTCGATCTCTTCTTTGCTTGCAAAGGCGATGAGTTTGTCCAATGTAGACTGATCTACCTTGAATCGACCTGCAAAGTCTTTGTAATCTGTATATTCTGCCAGGACCGCGTCTCGTTTGTCATCAACGTAATTGAGCGCGAATTTGTTGAGAATGCCTTTACGACGAAGGTCTCTGAAATAGCTGGAATTTCTAGTTGTGTCCAAAGGAACAAAGATATCGGGCATGATTCCTCCGCCACCAAATACTGTTCGTTTGTTTGATAGTGTATTGAATTTAAGTGAATCTGGAAACTCGATATTTGACATGTCGATCAATTCTCCGTTCTCTTGACGTTCTTTAAGTTCCTTCCTGTAGGCATCGACTCCTTCTTCGTATGGTTTCTGGATACTTCTCCCCGAAGGAGTGTAGTAATCTGAGACCGTAAGTCTGACTGCGGAGCCATCAGGCATTTTGAAGGTGCGCTGAACCAATCCTTTTCCGAAAGACCTTCTTCCAACTACAAGCCCTCGATCCCAATCCTGTACAGCACCTGAAACAATCTCGCTGGCAGAAGCAGAGCCTTCGTTGATCAAGACGATTACCTGTCCTTCTTCAAACAGCCCCCTTGCGGTAGCTAGTCGATCTTCTCTATCAAAGGCGCGTCCTTCCGTGTATACGATCATCTTGCCATCTCCGAGGAATTCATCAGCGACATTTACTGCTTCGTTAAGGAATCCTCCACCGTTGCCTCTAAGGTCGAAGATCAGCCGTTGCATTCCCTGTTCATTCAGTTTTGTCAGTGCTTCCCGAACTTCTTTCCCAGTAGTACGGGAAAAGCGATTTAGTTTGACATATCCGACTTTGTCGTCAACCATGTAGCTGGCATCCACACTGAAGAGTGGAATTTTGTCTCTTGTAATGGTGTAATCGAGCAGATCGCTGGTTCCTTTTCGCTTGATTTTCACGGTAACTTGCGTGCCTTTGTCTCCTCTTAGTTTGTCGATTACGTCTTCGTTTGTCACGCCTATTCCTGCAACGGTTTCTTCTTCGATGTAGACGATCTTATCTCCGGGCATAATTCCCAGCTTCTCGGATGGACCGCCAGGGATACTGGAGATGACAAAGATGGTATCGTTGAGGATATTGAACTGAATGCCAACGCCTTCGAAGCTTCCCACAAGCGGCTCATTTGCTTTCTTGAGTCGTTCTCTGGAGTAGTAGACAGAATGAGGGTCTAGCTCCTTTAGAACACCTTTGATTGCGTTTTCCGTCACTTTTTCATGATCCACGTCTTCTTTGTAATAGTAGTCGAGGATTTGCATAAAAGATCCAAGCTTCTCCCTGTGTTTGTTGTCAGCTTCCTGAGCATCAGTTGGAAGAGATAATCCGATAGTAAGAAGGAGCAAAAGGGGCTTAAGGAAGGGAAGCTTCATGTTTATACTGTTCAACGTGAAAAAATCTGGGCAAAGTTACTAATTTAATAGCATCAAGGCGGTGTAGCTCAGCTTGTTAAGCTGTCTGCAATAATCAGGCTAGCTGCATTTAGTGGAAGCTCATGCAAGCATGAAGTGTTCCTTTCCGTCTTTGATCTCAATCTTCAGGTCTCCGCCCAGGACCAAATCAACCAAAAGTCTATGGGCACTTCTTTCGGAGCTCGATTTCCAATCCATATATTCTTCTACCGTCAAACTGCCTTTGCCCTCCTGAATATAATGGCGAAGGCGGTCACGAAGTTCAATGAGTTTATTGGTCCTTTGTACGAAGTTAAGGTCACCTGACTTGAGCACTTTGGAAACAAGCTCATTTGCTATCAGGCTTTCATCGGCTACTCTAACATAGAGGTGTCTTTCGCCGGCATCGTCCAAGGCATAGTGTGGCTTTTGGTCACTCTCTCTTACTTTGCAAACCAGTACCTGAACCAAATCTACCTGAAGTACTTGAAAATCAAGGGGAATGAAAGGGCTGCAAAAGTTCTGGCTGGCCTCTCTGAGAATGTGCTTCTCTTGTTCAATTCGAGTTCCCTTGATTCGACCTTCATCGGTTACGCCAATGACCAGTTGTCCGCCTCGGCTATTGGAAAATGCAACAAGTGTCTTTGCAATTTTGCTGGGAGACTTGATGGTCTTCTTAAAATCGAGAGTTGGACCTTCTCCATCTTTGATCCACCGATTGACCAAACGAAACTGATTCATAGCTGGGACATGCTGCTTTGAGAGTGAGGAGATACCTGTACGGCTGGGCCGAAGAGAATCAGGGAAACAAAAAAGGCCAGACTTTTCAGCCTGGCCTTTCCTGTATGTATATGTGTCTTATTCTACTACCAAGAACTGTCTAGTTATAGAAACACCGTCTGTGACCAGTTTTAGGAAGTAAGTTCCATTTTCAAAGTCGCTTACGTCAATGCGCAAGTTGTTCATTCCATTTTTTGTCTTTCTCTCTTCCGTCCTTACTTCTTTACCTAAGATATCGTAGATCACAATTTCTGAGGTGGACGCAGTGCTTGTAAATTCTACATTTACAGCTTCCGTAGTTGGGATTGGATATAGATCCATGGAGCTATAAACATCTGAAGCCAGCTCAGTGCTCGTAGCAACGGCGTCCATTGCGGTCACTTCCGTGAGGCCTGTAAAAACTCCCTTTGAGTGCATAGAGCCATCATTGAGGTCCGTGTTGAAACCGGTATAATTAGCGTGAATATCTAAACCTAGCGCCTGACCAGCGTCATTGAGATCAAAGGTAAATCTAGCGACATCGATCCACTCCGCATTTACTGTAGGACAGCCATTATTGGCTGAATTGAGCAGGATGGCGTAGTTGCCTTCTCCTCTGTCATTAATTTCCAGCTTATTGAAGCTGGATTCATAGGGAGCGAAGTTACCGTTGTCCGCACAAGGGTAGGTGTTATTGAAGTGGATACTTTCGAAAGCTGGATTGGAGATGGCTTCCAGATTATAACTGAAAAAGATGGTTGCTGTCCCAATCTTTAGGTCATTATCAGCAGCTCGAATCTGTGCCACGACCGAAAATTTATCTCCATCAATTTCGCTATTGGCGAATCGAACGTCCACAGTCTCGGCTTGAAGATTGGCCACCAAGAATAGGGCGACTATCGCTAAAAGGCAATTTTTGAAAGTCATACGAGTGATTTTAAAGTTTTTTTCGGGATCTCTGCTAATATAGCCATTGCTGATTGTAGATTCAAATAGGGTACCACAATAATTGAACTGAGGCAGATAAAAGTCGCAAAGTGTCCCATAAGATGACAATCTATAGAAAATCGCAAAGAAAAGGCCAGAAACCGAGTATGATGCTCAATTTCTGGCCAGTTGTTTCAAATTAAGAGGGAATGCCTAGTGATACGCAAACGAAGTTCGCACCACCTTTAAGGGCTTCTATTTCTGTCATACTTCGTTGCTCGTCAGTCACGTAGCTAAGGCTATGCTCCATCCTCCCGCCTTGTCTGCCAGAAAGATTAGCTCCTCAAAGCTGTTACGAACTTTGTTTACGCAGCACTAGTCGTCAGGGTTTTGTAGTTTGAAGACTAATGCAGCCAAGGCACCACCTACGAATGGGCCCACAAGGTAGATCCAGATATGGCCTAAGTTTCCAGCAACGAGGTTTGGACCAAGTCCTACTGCTGGGTTGAAGGCGCCTCCAGAGATACCTCCTCCAGCAAATGCGGCCATTGTTACAGTAAGTCCGATTGCGGCTCCATAGAAGGAGTTTCCTTCATTTGCTTTAGCTGTAGCTACTTGGAGAACCACAAGTGCTAGTGCGAAGGTAAACAGGATTTCTACAGCAAGTGCTTGAGCCATGCTTGCATCAGCGCCAATATTTACCAGGAGGGAGCCGCCCATTAGCCAGCCACCAAGCAGGGCGGCAACTACTGCACCGGCAATTTGGCATCCCATGTAAATCAGGGCTTCAGGGGCAGAAATGAGCCCTCGCATTAAGATAGCCAAGGTTACAGCGGGATTGTAATGGGCACCCGAGACGGATCCACCCATGTATACCATTACCATCAATGCCAAACCGATGGCAATCGGAGCCATGGCAACTTTTCCAAGTACAGTCATCGTGATCACAAGGACCAAAAAGAATGTACCGATAAATTCCGTTAAATACTTACCCATAAGATTGTTTTTTAATTGAACGAACTATTGAATTGAAATGATTGATTATCATGCACATAGAGCTACACGATAAATTAAAAAGCACCTAATTATTTACGCCATTCATTTAAGTAAGATACGAAATCTCAGATACTTTTGTCAATTTCACACCCGATTGCCTCTAATTATCATACCAAAGCCAGCTAAATGCAGACATTCAGCATCCGAGTTTATGGAATCGCCAGTAAGAAGGATCAGATCCTGCTCAGTAAGGAAGTGTTGGCGGGTTCTACTTACCACAAGTTTCCTGGGGGAGGATTGGACTATGGCGAAGGTCCTCCACAAACCTTGATTCGAGAAATGCAGGAGGAAGCAGCTGTGGAAATAGAGATCGGAGGACACCTGTACACGCTGGATTATTTTGTTGAATCCCAGTTTGTGCCCAACTGCCAAATAATTGGTGTTTATTACTACATTCGTCTGCTCTCCGAGCCCGAGGTCAGGGAAGAAAATATTCGATATTACTGGTTGGACAAATTAGCCGTATTGGACCGCTTATCATTTTCGACAGATCGAGTGGCGTATAAGAAGTATTTGACGGTTACTAGTGCTACGTAAACGAAGTTCGCAACACTAGTGACTTGATGTAGCACATTGACATAGATAAAAGAAAAGATGCGAATAGACATAATCTCAACAGTTCCAGAACTGCTGGCCAGCCCGCTAAGCCATTCCATTTTGCAGCGAGCTCAAGATCGTGAGCTGCTAGAAGTACACATCGTGAACCTTCGAGACTATGCAAGCAATAAGCAGAAACAAATCGATGATTATCAGTATGGTGGCGGGGCTGGTATGGTCCTAATGATTGAACCCATTGATCGCTGTATTCAAGACCTAAAATCGAGGAATGAATACCAGGAGATCATTTACATGAGCCCGGATGGTGATCTGCTCAACCAACCATTAGCCAATCAACTCTCCATGTCAGGAAACCTCATGATTCTCTGTGGGCATTACAAGGGAATCGACGAGCGGATTCGCGAACATTTGGTCACGAGAGAGATTTCGATTGGAGACTATGTCATATCAGGCGGAGAGCTGGCTGCGGCTGTACTTGTGGATGCTATAGGGCGACTATTGCCTGGCGTACTGAACGATGAGACCTCAGCATTGTCGGATTCCTTTCAGGACAATCTGATAGCTCCTCCGGTCTATACACGGCCAGCTGAATATAGCGGTTGGAAGGTTCCGGAAATCCTACTATCTGGTCATCAGGCGAAGATTGAGCAGTGGAGATTGGAAAAATCCTATGCTCGCACCAAGATCAGAAGACCGGAATTGATCAAGCAGATTGAACGTGCGGAGCAGTCCGATAGCGAGGAGAATCAATCATGCTAAATGTGGATTTTCGATCACTCTTCGAATGCTATGCAGTCGATGTGTGTAGCTGCCATCGGAACCGATGATGCCCTGCTGATCGACTCGATTGATTTTGACCTTGCCGCTTGCATGAATCACTTCCTGCGAACTTAAGAGTATCCCGACATGTGATACAATGGGCTTAGTCTGTGTAAAGAATACGAGATCGCCGGAAATGGCTGCTTGCAGGTTCTCCACCGGGCTCCCTTGTGTCACTTGCTGTGATGAATCTCTCAGCAAAAATACATCCTGAGTGCGATATAGCAATTGCGTAAATCCTGAGCAATCGATACCAGCCTGAGTCCGTCCACCCCACAGGTAAGGTACATCCAAAAAGCCATAAGCCAATTGTTTTACTGTAGCCTTTTGCTTGCTGGCTTTCCTCTTTTGGACCCTTTCGAAGTTGATATCACAAAGCTTAAAAGCACCTACAGGTAGCAGTGTGCCAAAAGCGATTCGATGAAATCCTCCTTTATAATATAGCTTGGTATCAAAGTCAGTTACGCCAGATTTGGATAGAGCAGTCCAGTCATGGTATTGAGCGTCACTCATCATGGTGATCTGAGTCTTGTCCACCCAGCCTTCGTAGCTATCCAGGGTCAATCTGACCCGAAACCAGTTGTCTTTCTCCTTCAAAACAATGCAGGTTTCACCGAAGAGTATCTGGCTGACCATTTCTGATCGATGCGCTGCTTCAGCGCGTAGTGGGGCCTGAGCCAGTAAGCAAGTACCGTATTTCATAGCTCAAAGTATTGAGATGCCACCAATAACCAAAAAAGGACCTGCAAACTATGTTTACAGGCCCTTGCTCTTATTTTTCCAGAGGGATGATCAAGCGCTCGCCTCTTTCTCTTCCGTCTTTGCTTTCTTTTTAGCGCTATAGGCACTGATATTGAGAAAGTCAATTTTCTTCTTCAGGGTATCATTCATTCTCTTGAATGACTCCATTTCGCGCGTTCTGATCTTGTCAAACTTCTGCAGTTTTTCAATCTCATCTTTCAGCGACATTAGCTCTGCTTCGGCCTTTTCCTGACCTGCTGCTGCTGAGTTGTAGTCTCCCACCTGCGCCCTCAAGTCACGTTGTTCCATTTCCAACTTTGTGAAATTTGACTTCAAGTCTTTGCACTCGCTGTTGGACTTCTTTAGGTTTGTCTGCAATTCTTTATTCTCTTTGCTTGTACGCTCGAGATTTTTAGACAATGACTTAGCTTCTGCTTCCGCTTTACCTTTGGCAGACATCAATTCCTTGTTGGTATCCCGAAAACCAGCGATTTCAGCGTTCACTTGTTCATAGGCTCCATTCACCTCATCAAGTTTCTTCCGGTAAATAAGCCAGGTTGCGATAAAACCCAAGATGGCTCCTGAGCACATGCCTAGAAAAAGTTGTGTCATAACTAAGTGACTATTTTTTGTGCAAAAGTTGTGTAGGACTTCCTTAGTGAGCGCGAATATACAGAATCTTCGACAATAAAATGCCTAGCTGTGGGCAAAAGCCTACTTCGTGTATATCCAAGCTCTGGCAAAGCCTTGTCGTTTGAGGTTGCTTACCGTGCGTTCAGCCGAGGAACGATCTCTCCCAACATACACAGCTGCCTTGTACATCCCCTTTTCGTCCAGATAGATTCGAGCATCCCTCAGGGCATTTTTGTTTTTCCGCAGAAACTCCAATCCATTCTTCTCCTGACTGTAGACATTAAGTACCACATAATGCCCTTTGTCTCGAAGTACACTGGCGCTATTCGCGGAGTGTAAGGCAGCGTGTCCTGTACCAGCACTACTTTTCGACTTGGAACCGGAGAGCGTAGACTTAACTGCCTCAGAAGCATTTGATGCTCCCTTGTTTACTCCACTCAATGCTTTGCCTGCTGCATTAGATACAGTTTTTGTGCCAGAATCCACCGCATTTCCGATCCCGTCAGCTGCGTCGGCAATAATACCGTCTTCACCTGCGACTTTATCCACTGCTGAGCCTACAACATCTCTCGTACCCTCTACCAAGCTCGAGGTCGCATCGCGAGCGCCATCGAAGACTGAACCTGTCTTGTCCATCGTCTCACTTCGAACCCCTTCCATGCTTTGAGCCCAATCCGAATCCACTCCGTTGTCATTGAAGTTGTTCCAGAGTTGGTATGCAAGACTACATCCCAATATCAGTGCAAGAATTGGCAATGCCCAAAGCAACTTACCCATAATTCCTCGTTTGGGTTTATCATCTGGATATTGGGGATCAGAAGCAATCGGTGCTACTTCTTCAGCAGGCTCTTCTGATTGAATCTTTTTCGCATTGTCAGCCAGCACATCTGCTATAGTCTTCTTGGAGCCTCCTTCAACCGGTGCTTCGCGCTTGTTGATTGTAGAGCCCGTTGAGCCATTAATGCCATTGATCGGCTGGGTATCCTGTACCTCAGAGGCGGGTTCAGGAACAGAGTCGGTGGCAGGTTGTGTTGCCGCCTTAGTATTGTTTTGCACCGGAGTTAATCCAAAGGCATCTTTAGAGAAGTTGCTATTGGCATCTGCCTTAAAGGTGATGGTACCTGTGGAGTCGGAGGAGAAAACACCAATCTGATCGAGGTTGAGTGGTTGTCCTCCTCGAAGTGTGCTCTCGCATTGCATTACAAAGCGCTTGATATGCTCTCTGCCGGCCTCCTGAGTTATTGATTCTGCTTTTGCCACATGACTTGCCAGCAGATTGTCATTGATCTTGAGGGCCTGATTGAAGTAAACTTCCTTTCGAGGGGGTTCTACTTGATTCTGCTCCCTGTTGATTTTGGCAGGCGAGTAACGAGTACTAAAGGCACCAAAGTCAGGAACTATCACGACACTGTAATCAAACAGCAGGGTCCGGATGTGTTTTGCAATATCTACCATTGTCTTTGCTTAAAAAATGAGTTTGAAACCTCCCAGGGCAGTAATTCCGTAGGTGGGGTAACTATAAAACCTCTGCTGTTTGGCACTTGTGACATTGTTCAAGTCGAAAAACAAGGAGGCATTCTCACTAATAAAATAATTAAAATTGAAATTCAGATCAAATATTGTTTTCAAATCTATTGCGGTCTTGTCCAAAGCTCTGGCCTTTCTACCAGCATAGGTAAACAACTCCCCTCCTACTGCCATCTTTTCATTCAGTTGGTAATCGAGACCCATGTTCAACTTGAAAGTTGGCAAATGCCAGGCATATTCATGATCTTCAGGCTTGTAAATCAAGTAATTGGCACCGATCCACAATCGGTCAAACTTATTGAGGCTATAGCCGATCTCCGTTTGAATATCGTAGTGTTTCAGTTTACCTTCATATAGTACCACAAAGCGCTCTTGCTTTAAGGTATCATTGATGTATAAGGGCTGGTTGTGGGTGAAGTTTTGTGCTGCTTGCAGCTGAAACTCAATTCGGTCGCCAGCGAAGCCTTTTAGCCCAAGGAATCGCTTCTCGATTCTTGAGTTTTTGAAGTTTAGAAAGACACTTACAAAGGGATTCTCCCTAGCAAATTTTGTGTAGTTGTTTTTTACTCCTTCCATCTGCCATCCAGCATAGGCAATCAAGGTCTGCTCACTAAGGAATAATTCTCCAAGCAAGTGTGGAAAGGGGTAAACCTGTGTGCTGTCTATGATCATGCTCATCCCAGCGATCAGGCGACCTCCGTTACCTTGAATGGTCGCTTTTGGAGTCAGTTGCACCAAGAGGTTGTCGCGATTGCTGGTATCTGTATAAGCGGTATAGTCAAATAAGAAATCCGCTCCCAGCTGGAATCTGTCTACCCCTTTGTTGACCATACCCTTGACGATGAAATTGTGTTCATCATTGATGGTTTGGTTCCAGGTGTATTCATAGTTGACACCCGCCTGATAAATCAGGTCTGAAATGTTCTCTTCTGTATTGCGCAGTAGCACGCCAAAATCGAGTGTATTGATGGCCTGCTTTGCATTCTCTACTTCAAGGGAATCTGGTGTTCCATAGAGCCAGTAGTTGCCTCTTTGGAATCCAACATGTGCACCTACTTCCCTGGTTTCACCAAAGTAGCTTCCAAAGACTTTGCCTCCGGTTCTCAGAAAATCGAAGTCATTTTTGGGATGAGCCGATAGATGATGAACATGCAAACCCAAATTGTAGTCATTGGAGCGGCCTGTTGCAAGACTCAGGTCACCGATAGTGGTCCACCGGTTACCTAGCCCTAATTTCAACCAGGCATGCCTTAGCTGTTCTCTGCGTGCGGCTCTAACGGCAAGGGGCTTTGGGCTAATTGGCTCATATTCCATGCTTATCAGGCGCTCTGCGACTTCATAGTCGTTGTAGAGCGGCCGCTGACTACCGTCATTGCCTTTCGGAGAATCCGGATTAATATCAATTCTGTGTGAAGTGGCCAATTCCGGTCGAAACTTCGTTTGAATGAAGACCGTATCGGTCGGTAGATCACTTTGACCAGAAAGGGCAAAGTAACAGCAAAATAGCACGAAAAATGTGCTTATACTTTTTTGTGTCATGCGCTTCATTAGTTGCCCTCCTCGATTTCTTCCGTTTCCAAATACTCTGACGGTTTGTTACTGTCCGGCGACTGCAGTTTAGTCTTGGCCTTTTCCTTCCCAATGATGATGGACAGCTTCTGGTCTACGTCTTTGATGATACTTTGATCGCTTCCTTTGTAACCGTTTTTAATACTCAGCAAAGTCTGCTTGGCCTGATAGAGCTCTCCTTTGTGTTCATAGTAGTCGGCCAGCAGCAGATAACTTCGCACAAACCAGGTTTCATTGCCGGGCGCTTCGTTGATCACTTTGTAGGCATATTCCTTGCACTTTTCCCATCGATTTTGCCGTTTGTTGGCATCTGCGATTAGGTATCTGGCTTCAGAGCCCATATCGTTGGTTGTGAGTGCGGCAACTTTGCTAAGATGCTCGATTGCTTTGGATAAGGAGCCCCGGTCATACATCGATCTCCCAGCATAGAAGTTGGCCTCTATCTGGTCATTTTCCGTAGCATCTTGTCGCAATAGCAATGCCTGGGTATACTTGTCGATTTGCTGGGTTTTCTTAAGCTTAAATGCGGTGCGCATCAATCCCCGAACGGCTTCGAGAGAGTATGTTCGCTTGAGTGAATTGCTTTCCAACTTTGCATAATATTCATTGGCTTTTGCGTAGTCTTTCTGTTGATGGTAGGCAATGCGGGCTGCCTTTTCGAGGGCACGTTCCATGAATAGATCATTACCGTTTCGGATCACTGCATCATAATCTTTTATAGCGTCCAAATAGCCTCCACTCTCGTACAAGCATTCTGCACGATAAAAATGTGCGTATACAATGTAGCCACCATTCGGGAAATCCCTCAAATAGCGATTCAATGAGCTGATGGTGCCTGTACAGTCACCTTTGTCATAGTAGGATTCGGCGGCCTGAAATGCCACTGCATCGGCTTGAGAGCTACTTACGTCGACACCAAGTGATTTCATCTTCTTTCTGAATCCTTCCGAATCTCCGCTGGCAATGTACACGTCTTGCAGTCCGGATAAGGCCGCTTGTGATTCAGCTGATTTTGGGTACTTCCTGATGACCTGCTCATAATACTTGATCGCCTCAGAGTTGTTGTTTGTATTGTAGTTGATCAGGCCAAGATTGATCAGGGCCTGAGCTCGCTTATCTGAGTCTGGGAAACTATCGACCAAGCGTTTGAAGGTGCTGATTGCATCTGAATAGGAACGACTGGTTAGATAGGTTTGTCCAATCTGAAAAACTGCGTCATCGCGGAAGGCTGAATTGGGATATTTGGTTTCTACTTCCCTCATGAGCCTGAGTTTTCCTTCTTTATCTCTTTGCAAACCAGCAATGAGTCCCTTTTGATAGGTGGCATAGTCAGCTCCTTCCCCACCCTTGTTAAGCACTTTCTGGTATATACCAGATGCTTTGCTATAGTCACCTGAAACGAAGTAACAGTCACCACCTCTCAGCATGGCATCAGTAGCGATTTGTGTTTGCAACTTGCCGGATTTGCCTTGCAGGGCATCCACTACTTTGCTAAAGCTCGACCCTGCTGATGAGTAGTTCTTCTGGTTCAGATAAGAATAGCCAATGGTGTAATCAGCCATGGCTATAGAGACTTTATCGGAAATGTTGCGGCCTCCGTTCTTGAATTCACTCATCGCCGTAATGGCTTGTGGGTACTTGTTTTGTCTGAAGTAGATATCCCCTTTCCAGTACTTGGCTAATAGGCCAAGCTCCGGATTTTTATTGTTTTGTATGGCCTTATCAAACATAGGTAATGCTTGATCATATTTACCATTACTACATAGATCAATCCCTTTGTAGCAGGCCATCTTCTGGTAGGTTTGATTCATTCTGGGAGAGCGGTCTGGAATGCTCTCTATGATCTTCATTGCCTCCCCATAGTTTGCATAGTTTTCCAATACTTCTCCCAAAAGATCTTTGGCTTGATAGCTTCGATTAGAAGAAGGATACAAAGCTATGAATGTCCTCAGCGCTTCCACGGCTTCCCCGTCAAATCCAAGCTCATAGGATAGCTTTGCATGATTGAAGGCAGAAGTCTCCTGAATCACGGGATCAAAGCTCATCTTGGATGCCGAGGCAAATGCATTTCTAGCCTGATCCTTTTCACCTGTTTTCAGGTAACAGGCTGCGAGATGATATTGTGCGTTTTGCCCTATGGTATCATTGAGGGTATTGAGGTCTTTGAAATTGGAGATGGCATCGCCGTATTTTCCAAATTTGTATTGGGTATATGCCAATTGATACAAATCTTCCTTTCGAACTTTATTTGAGTTTTTCACATAGTATTCCAAGTAGGGCAAGGCTTCTTCGAAGCGTTTCTGGTCGTAGTAAGTCTGACCGAGTATGTTGTTGATTTCCTTTCGAAATTTAAGCCCAGGTCGCTTCAACACCGGGACGGCATAGTCGATGAGTTCATCACTCCTAGCCCAGGTATGGTAGATCTGGGTGATGTAGTAGGGTACTGTTTTGGAGTACAGCTTATCTTTTTCAATGGTTTGAAAACTGGACATCGCTTTGTCGTAGTCCTTGTTTTCGAAGGCGATGTAGCCTACATAATAATTGGCCGCAGCCTTGTAGTCGTTGTTGAAATTGGCTATCTGCTCGAATAGCGGTTGGGCCTGATCAAACTTCTTGAAAATGAAGTAGCTGTAGGCTTGTCGGAAGTAGTAATCCTGTAGATACTCCGGCCCCAGATAGCTCACATCTACCTTATCGTAGTAGGCGATGGCATTTTTGTACTTCTTGCTTTCAAAATAATGCTGAGCAATTTGGAAGTTGCATTCTGCTACTAGTCTGGCACGGCCCGGATACTGGCTTATAATTTGAATGAAGCTGAGTACAGCATCGGGATTGCCCAACTTTTGAGCGGACATTGCCTGAAGGTAGAGGGCTGTTTCTCTGCGCAGTGTCCAGTCTTCCCCATGGTCATATTGGGTCTCACTCAGGAAGGTTCGAAACTCCTTTTTGGCCAAAGTGTAATTGCCTCTTTGGTACCAGTCGATAGCACTTTTATATCGTGTATCCGGATCTGTGTAGATCATGTTTTCCTGCGCATTCAGCAGCCCTTGCAAGGGCATGAGCAGAAAGAGCGCAATAAGGGGTAGTATCCTGAATAGCATTCAGTAGATGTTTCTAGTACAGTGTAGAAATCAGACGCTTCCGTCCAGAATTTTGCTGAAAAGGAAGGCGAAATTCAAGCCACTCTTATAACAAAAATGGGTAAGGACGCGGAAATATAGCAATAATATTCGTCAAAAAGAATCAGTATATACCTCAGTCTTTGCCCGAGTGGAGCTACATCTCGAATGAAGAAATCAATTGATAAGTAGCGTGAATTCGTACAGATGCCTGATATACCGTGGCTTAACAGCAAAACAACGTCCGGGCAATGGCATAAATTGCTGATAATAGGTTATTTGGAGATTTTTGTTTGGAGTGCAGGTTTAATTGCTGTATCGAGGCTCTTGGATGGGAAAAAGAAAAAATAGCGCGCTCGAAAGGCGGTGCCCAATAGCCCCGGGCGCAATGGTATGAGGTGCCCGGATAGCGTCGCGACTGCCAGCCAGCAGGGGCTCCGACGAAGGAGGAGACCCTGAGGGCTGAGCAGGAGCAGCTAGCTGGGTGCCGAATAATAATGGAGCACGGGTAGATTGCTGCGACGGGACTGTGCAGCTGGGCTCCAAAGAATAGAGCACAAATAATTTAATCGCAGTCCCGATAAGGCTAATAATCAGACGCTTATACTTTTAGGGATGGAGTATCAATCCCATAGTGCACAAGCGCATAGGCAATGCATTGCTCATTCAGCGGCCTAGTGCTACGCAAACGAAGTTCGCACCACCTTTAAGGGCTTCTATTTCTGTCATACTTCGTTGCTCGTCAATCGCGTAGCTAAGGCTATGCTCCATCCTCACGCCTCATCTGACAA
>JAHDDV010000352.1 GCA_020629205.1 Chitinophagales bacterium
CAAGCGAAAAACATTGGGCAATGGCGCGAGACAGCAGCGTGATCCTTGGGAATATTTGGGCGCGCCTAATAACACGGTTGCATGCTTACCCGGGATTGCATCCCGGGCTATCACAATTTGACCGCTCTGCGGCCTTGTGCAAGCGAACATTAGTTTCAAAGCAAACAAAGGGGGCTTACATTTGAAAAAGGCCTTTTTCAGGGCAGAAAATGAAGCTATTGCTGGACCAAAGTCGAAAATCACATATTCCCCGGACAGCAGTAATACACAATACACAATCCGTCATCAGTGAAAAGAGCGTTCGAAAAAACGCGTATTATTCGATACATCGAATTTTGATTTCTTAGACGAATTTTTTGTACGGTTTAGAATGGCCAAAAATGGATGAGTTTTACTTTGTTAGGGACAATATTCGAATCAGTACAGAAAAACACCTGTTTTTTGGGACTGCAAAAAGAAGCAAGGGCAAATGAATATATTTGCCCTTGGCTTCTGTGATTGGTAAAGTACTAAGTCAAGCGAAACACTAGCGCTCGATTACAATTTTCCCCCTAGAAACCGGATTTCCATCTTGTTGCAATTCCCAGAAACACAAGCCTGCGATTAGCGATTGAATTTGTACGGTCACTTGCTTCTCACCTGGCAAAAGTTGCTGCCTCAACAATACAGTCCCGTCACTCCCCATCAGCAGCAATGACTGCTTGTACTCGGTGGGTGACTCGAACCAGAAAGTAATCAGCGAGCTAGCTGGATTTGGGAAAACTGTGACCTGCTGCTTTGGTATCTCCACAGTCCGTTCCACATTTGACACTGCAAATTCCGCAATGCTGTCACATGGCCAACCTGTACACAGCTGAAGACTGCTATCCAATTTGACAAGCCAACCTTGAGTGGCTACAGGAGGTACTTGTGGACGTCGACGTCTACCTGCAAGGATATATCCGCCATCCAGAGTCTTTTCAAAGTCGTACATTATTTCCAGGACTCGTAAACTGGTGTCACGTTCTATGACTTTAGTCTGCATCCAATTCCCCAAAGAGTCGAAAACTGCAATAGCAGATTTGGTTCCCCATTGATTCGGAGCGCCACTCTGTCCGACGATCCAATCATCAAATGCGAACAATTGAAGATACGATTTGTCAGAGCGAACTACAGGCCAGGTGTAGATTTCTGAGCGATTCCAATAGTAGACGTCTCCCTCATTGGTATACTCCTGCTCCCACACCAACTCACCGCTGTACTTGTACTTCTTGTAAATCCAATACTTTCCTGATTCTTGAAGTTGATCAGTGTCAGGGCCGATGTGGGCTAAGAGAAAATGTTGTTCATCTAAATGCACTAAATATGGTGCATGCACATTGTCATACCCCTCAATAGTGCTTTCATTCACAATTTCACCTTCTTCATCCGAAATCTCCAAAAGCACCAATACACTTGTTCCATTATAGCAAGTGCCCGGTACAAAATAGTCACAGGAGCGGCAGCCAAGTAGGAAATTTCCGTTAGGCATTTCGATGTGACTCCAGTTTAAGAATATCTGTACTCCCTCGGCGTACTGAGGTTTGTCGTACAATCTTTGCCACTCCAAATTTAGTTGTCCATCTGTCTTGATCACAATTACACCTGCATCATCGAGATAGTTACCTGAAGCGTCCGTAGCAACTGAACTGCCTGTAATCAGGAAGCCCCCATCTGCAGTCTGCGAGATTTGTCTGATTACCTCAAAGGAAAGATAGGCAGGACCGGCAAATCGTGCACTATCTAGAATATTGGAATCCTCATCTATGATGAGCAGTATCACTTCACTCCCCCCAACATCTTGGTTTTCTTTGATCGCAACCAGAAAGCTCCCATCCTCCAGAGGAATTGCGTTTCCGCCATGTTCCCACCCAATCACATTTCCCTCTACTAGGGTCCTGGTATTGAGCAATTGTCCGGTTTTACTAAACTTTTGCACCACAAACCTTGGTGGCTCTCCCGAAATGATTGAGAAAACCAAAAAGTGATTCTGCGCTTCCACAACCTTTCCAGTAGCTACGGAGTTTCCTGCAAAATCCCAATACTGATTAAAGTAGGTCTGAGACTGGACAATTAAGCTCCATAGCAACAATGAGATAATTGTAATCAATCTTATCATTTGGAGACTACCATTTTAGTGGGCTTAGCTTTCCCTTCGATTGATACAAGATATATGCCATTGTTTAGATTGCTGAGATCAACTTCTACCCTTTTCTCGTCCCACAGACAATCTTCAGCTTTGATCTCTAGCCATTGATTGCCATAGAGATCACAAATGATCACTTTGTCCCAGGGTTCGATGCTAGAGCCATTCTTTATTTTCACCACTGTAAGGAGCTGGGCTGGATTTGGTAGGCATTCAATAGTTGCTTGTGCAGGTTTGCTAATAGATTGGACAATGCTCCTTTTGGGAGCATATCGTTGAAAGTTAGCTCCCCAATTTGCTGCCATTCCAGACTGTGCAATAGACTGCATCTTTTGGTCAGGGTCGTTCGCAATGGAAGAAGTTAAGCTATAGAGCCCATTTGTCTTAGCAGAGATTCTATCGGTTTCACTGCGATTTATTGCTATCATCACTTCTTTGTATTCAGTTTGCTCTGTAGTCTCACTGGGATATTCAGCCAATTTAGTTTCTGCATCCAAACTATCTCCAGCTGAAACCAGTTGATTGATTAACAATCGATCAGTCCATAACTCATCATTTGCGTCCAGAAAAGATCGGTAGGTTTCTTTGTCTTTCTCATTCACCAGTTCGGCGACCACTTTGATATCATCGCTAAACTGAGCAACAACTGGTCCTCCATCAGTTTCTATAATCAAATCTGGCTGACATGTTCCCGTTTCCAATGATAGGTCACAAGGATTAGAAATCACTCCAGGATCGCTGTTATTGATTGGAAATAATGAGGTAGGATTACTGTTGAAAGTTATTGCTGCTTGAGATGCCATAGGGTCAAGAACTACTCTTGTTGTAAAGCTATTATCATTCAAGAGTTCAGCAGATTCAATAGCTCTGAATTGTCCACCTCCCGAATTACAATTTCCCAACTCTTGTACTTGAAGCGCACTCCCTTCTTCGGTATCAGCAAAATAGAAGTAGCTAGCGGGTCTTTGAACTTCCATTATATCGAATCGGTTGCAAGACAAATTGATTCCTTGGTTGTCTCCAAGCACATCAACACAAGAAAGCAACGAGCCTTCGAACAAGTTATGACGTACTAAAAATGGGTTTTCAGCTGGTGTATCAACCTGACTCATGCTCTCGGCTACTATAATGCTAACATTAGGAGTAGACATGTTGCTACTAAACTCGTTTTCTGTGACATTGCATGCGAAAGACTCATTTGCGAAAACAAAATATTCTGGTGGAATTGGTATGTTAGTCTCACCTAAGTAGGGAATTTCAAGACCATCACTAATTCTAGCCTTGAAATAATTCTTTTGCAAAACTGACATAGGGTTAGCATTTAGAGTTACTGATCGAATGTTGTTTATAAACGTATTCCCCATTACTTTAAGGTTTGATAAACAATCATTGTACCCATAAGAATCTATTGCATGTGCCAGTCTAAAGAATGTATTACCCCTAGCATCTTCGAAATCAGCAGAGTCTGGCCCGATCGACAACCCGGTATTTGTCACTTTGATTCCTCCTCCATAAGGCCGTGAATAAATGGTCTGTGACTCAAATCTATTGCCTTCAATTGCAAAATCGTTGGCACTGCGGACAACCACTTGAAACGGACTAACAATTCCTCCATGCAAAGTCGAAGCCGAGCTCCAATCTTCAAGCGGATTAGTAATCTGATATGGAGCGGCAATTTCATATGAACACCCTTCATAATATTCATGGCCGTGGACAAAAACTTCATAGTATCCCACAAAAGATTCAGACTGTGTAAAAAGACAATCTTCAATGAAGTGTGACCGATCATTGTATGGGTTTACTGCATTGATTGAAGTATAATTGTTATAGAAATTACTATTTATTGCCCGAATAACTCCAGGCCCTGGATATCCTTGCCAATTGCCAACAATTGGGTTTCGACTTATGATTGCTTCATTTGCATGAGAAATTGTACTGTTTTCAACTAACACGAGACCCATAGTAGGTGAATCAATTGAGGGAGAAACCCCCTCTTGAGGTTCATCTCCAGCTCCGAAGACAACAATGCCATCCCACAATAATTCCCGATGTATCGGAAAGGTGGTATTTTTCCAAAGAATCCTTGCAATCGAATAAAAGGCATCATCGTATATACTGGACAAATACGAGCAATTTTTTATATGCAAAAGCCCCCCAGGCTCCACATAGATTCTAGATTGCGGGCTGAATAAAACCACTGAATTATCAATAATTAACTCTCCATCACTTTTAACGGTAATCAACCCATCAACATGCATTTTTTCATTTACCCATGACACTGTGCCGTTTTCTATCATAAGCGTAGATTGAGGAGCAGTGGATTGCACAAACAAGTTGTTCTAGAGAAAATATCTCATTCTTGTCTTTTGACCTTGTGTAAAACCCTCCCTAGTGGTACTATATGTCATTATGTTTGATGCAACAGAACCCAAACTACCTGTACAAGGAGTTAGGCCTACTCCCATAACCTCTTGGGTATCGCAGACAAGATCCCCATTTTCTAGGCAATCACATGTTTCAGATGCTGTTGGCGAACAGCAGGAAACACTCCAAACATGGTTCAATCCAAGATAGTGACCGAGTTCATGTGCTACCGTAGCGCCGAAGGCTGCAGCATTCACTCCCGGTACTGCTAAAAAGTGTGGAGATGATAGCAGAATACCTACTCCAGCTCGATTCGAAAGAGATGCTGTGGTCGGATCGCCATCTAAGTAAAGGGCAGAATCATCTATCACATACATATTGATAAAATCTGGACCATAGTGAAAACGCTCGTATGCATTTGTGATGGCAACGCTCTTATTAGTATCCCAAATTGTGGCAAATGTAGCTGGACTTACTAAATGTGTTTCCAAACCAGGACTAGCCAGCGTGTCACCTTCTGGATTTGAGAATGCTGGAACAAAATTAATATTGGTGTCAACCGGCCCCATACTCAAACCGGTGGTATCTACGATTGTCCCGCCAAAATGGCCATTTGCTGCCGTAAGCAATCCTGCAACACGAGTTGCGGGAATTACAAGTGAGCTGTCAGTTGTAATCACGTGTACAATTACTTTGACAAAGATATTGGAATCATCATCAACGAAATCAGCAGATATTGGGCACACACCCATCGGACATTCGGGAACATCCTCACAAAGGTTTATGCTGTTAAATGATCTCAATATCACCGATTCAGTTGATTCAGAACAGTTGCCACATTCACCATCTTGCTGCGCAGCTACAGTAGCAAAAGCCATTGTCATAATTAAAAATAATAATGGTAATAGTCTCATGGTTAAGATTTTTTCTAAATGAAATATGGGTTAAGTGAGTTTCAGGTTGTAGACTAAAGAGTTGATTCGCGTGCCGATTCTCTAGGTCGTTACTTTTAGATTTTCAATTGCGCCCTTTTTAATTGGATATGTTCTATAGTACGTAGATCAGTGCTGCCAGCTACACGATTTGGTTCTTTCTGAAGACTGTACTTCATAAATCCAATGTCTGTTTTTGGCAACAAAGACACAGAAGATTGTTCAATATACTCGC
>JAHDDV010000019.1 GCA_020629205.1 Chitinophagales bacterium
AGCCAGCCCAGCTCCGGCATTCACTACGCTATCCAGGCACTTCGTTCCGCTGCGCCCGCGGCTATGCCTCACCAGCATAGCTCGCTCCAGCACAAAAAAAAGCCGCTGCAATCTGGTTTGCAGCGGCTAATTTGTAATTCAGATCACGCGAATGATTACTGCTTAATCAGTTTTTCAGTGATTTGTTGATCGCCAATCTTAATGTCGACAACATACATTCCCTGGTTCCAATTGCTGGTATTCAGCTGTATTTGTTCCAGGCCTTCGACTGTTGTTTCTTGCGTGTAAACCAGTCTTCCGTTTACATCGAAAACATTGATCGTAGCCTCACTTAATTGTTCGCTAGTAAGGATGATATCTGCGAATACATTCACAATGCCAGGATAGACAGAAGCAGTGTTGTTTCCTGCCTTGCTCACCTGAACAATGTCACTCCAGCGACTATTGTTATCCAGATCAATCATCTTTAGTTGGTAGTAAGTAGTGTTGGGTGAAGGGTTGCTATGAGTGCTCGTGTAGTTGGTCTCACGATCGGAAAAGCCCTGTGCATTCACGCTGGTCAGATAGTCGAAGTCTATGCCATTATTTGAGTAGTAAACTTCAAAAGATGCGCTGTTGGATTCCATTGCCGTAGTCCAGTTGAGGACCACTTCAGCTCCTTGGTATCGGGCATCGAAATTGATCAGTTCCACTTCTAGCGTAGTACAATTGATATTGCTGGAGATACTTGCAGAACAATTTCCCCCTCCAGAAACTTCCATAGTAAGCGGCACTCCCTGAGGCTGAACGAATGTTACAGCATCACCATATTCGAGGCTTGTAGCAGCTACTCCGGTAATGCTGTATGCAGCATTTGTATCATCGTTTCCATCTTCCGCCAGCAGTTGTGGTAGTCCACCTGTCGCGCTTACGGTGAATGTCTGATCACCGGTCTCTCCATCACATACATAATCGAAGTCCACTTCAACACCAGCCACAACGTAGCTAGCTGCAGCAGCTGTCTCCAGATCAAAACAGTTGAGCGTGCCCAGCACCTCTACAGCGCTCGCGCCAATCAATGCTCCAAGATCTGCCGGAGCTTCTGCCGGGTCAAGATTTAGCAAATGAACTCTGTATGCACCGACAGCCATGCCTGAGAAGCTACCAGATGTATTGATGTCTACGATCGTGAATCCTGCATCGTCCAAGGTCAATACATAAGCACTGGCAAAGTCAGCATTGTTGCCAGAAACGGATGCAGAAATCTGTGCCGCATTTTGGCATTGTGTACCGCTACCATCTGCATCAAAGCTACCAGCTTCGGCTGCACAACCAACTATGCTACTGCAATTTTCACAGCATCCATAAGAATCCATCAAAGTGGCTCCGGAAGTTCCGACAGTAACAACACGGTTTGCATAAGTGGAGAAATCGGTAACAGGCGCACAAGATGCACCATTTTGCATGTCATCAATCAGATCTTCCTGAGAGGCCCAGTCATCTACTTCGTAAATGTATTCATACTCACCAGCGGCGAATTCGTAAGTAGCGGTCCAAATGCCGTCCCCATCCTCATCGCTGAGTGGGAAGCAGTTGCCACACCAGTCAGTCCATGGACCGGTCACATATACGATTCCGAATTCCAGTTCGGCATTGTTCATGTCTACGGAGAAATTGACCGGGTATGTAGCGGCAAGTCCAACACAGGCGCAATCATTATTATAGGTGTCTCCAGAGGTTGTTTCATCACCGTCATCACAAGCGGTGCCTGGTAATGCGGAACCACCTTCAACGCCTTCGCAATCCGTTTCAAGATCAGGGCAGGCATCACAGCTTCCATAGGTGTCATTGCTCGTTGCACCTTCAGTAGCCTCGAGGCTTCTGTTGGCAAATTCAAAGAAGTCGGTAATCGGGGCACAGCTCCCACCAGCAACCATATCGTCTACCAGGTCTTCCTGGCTGGCCCAGTTATCCACTTCGTATTTGTATTCCAAGGTCGTACCTTCGTTAACCGTAAGTGTTGTTGTCCAGACTCCATCACCATCCTCATCAGATAATGGATAGCAATCGCCGCACCAGTCGGCGAAAGGACCAGTAACGTACACGATCCCAAATTCTACTCCGGCGCAGGCCATGTCCACATTAAGTGTGATTTCTACTGAGTTGGCAACACCAGCACAGACACAATCGTCTCCGTATACGTCATCACTGGTTGTTGCGTCTCCATCGTCACAGGCAGTACCCGGTAGGGCAGATCCACCAAGGACGCCTTCGCAATCAGCTTCAGGGTCTGGACAGGCAGTGCAGCTTCCATAAGTATCATTTGTTGACGCGCCTTCGGCAACATCCACTGTTCTATTGGCATATTCGAAGAAGTCGGTTACGGGAGCACAACTGCCACCAGCAACCATATCATCTACTAAGTCTTCCTGAGAAGCCCAGTTGTCAACTTCATACTTGTATTCAATTGTTCCACCAGTGAAAGCAATCGTAGTCGACCAAACGCCATCACCATCCTCATCAGCCAAGGGGTAGCAATCGCCACACCACTCTGCAAAGGGTCCTGTAACGTATACAATTCCAAATTCAACACCTGCACAGGACATATCAACATTGAAAGTCACATCGGTTGAGGATGCAGTACCGGCGCAAACACAATCCTCTCCATAGACATCATCCGTGGTAGTTTCATCGCCGTCGTCACAAGCAGTGCCAGGCAAGGCAGAGCCTCCGGCTTCGCCAAGACAGTCTGTTTGCAAACCGATCTCACATTCGGTACAAGATCCGTAGGAGTCATTGGTGTCTACATCTCCACCTGCAACTTCGACCGTACGGTTAGCGTATTCAAAGAAGTCTGTGACTGGAGCACAGTCTCCTCCATCCACCATGTCATCAACCAGGTCTTCCTGGGAAGCCCAGTTGTCTACCTCGTATTTATATTCGAAAGTTCCATCGGAAAATTCGTAGCTGGCCGTCCAAATTCCATCCTCATCATCATCAGCGAGTGGGTAGCAGTCTCCACACCAGGAAGCCCAGGGTCCAGTAACATAGACTGTACCGAATGAAAGGTCAGCGCAATTCATGTTTACAGAGAAATTGACCATGGAGATGACAGAACCCATACACTCACATTCTTCCGAATATACGTCATTGCTCGTAGCAGGGTCTCCGTCATCGCAAGCAGTGCCCGGTTGTGCTCCTCCGTCGATCACTCCTTCGCAGTCAGGCTCTCCGGTGCTTGGACAAGCCTCACAGCTTCCATAGGTATCATTGATTACTGCTGGTTCGCTTGAGACACTGACTACGCGATTGGCATATTCGAAAAAATCTGTTACTGGTGCACAAGATGCCCCATTGACCATGTCATCAACCAGATCTTCCTGGCTAGCCCAATTGTCTACTTCGTATTTGTATTCCTGATCCCCTTCTGGAAGAGAAAAGGTGCCCGTGTAGACATTGTCTCCATCGCTGTCTTCAAGCATGTAGCAGTCGCCACACCACCCAGCCCAAGGGCCGGTTACATATACGTTTGAGAATGCAACACCAGCGCATTGCATGTCTACATTGAAGGTGACATCATGTTCCTGAGCGTTTGCCTGAAAGCAGAAGCCCAGACAGAGCAAGAGCATTAGCTGCTTCCAATAGGATTTTTGTAGATTTGGTATTTTCATTTGTTTAAAGGTTTGAGGATGTAATTTATTTTTGTTGTTCAGATTTGTTGTAAGTAAATGGTAGACTATGTGGACCAATATGAAGGGTAAAGTCTCCTTGCTCAATTGACCATTCATTGTCTTTATTGACAAAGGCCAGATCTCTGGTGCTAATCTTGAATTCTACGACTTTGGATTCTCCTTTCTTTAGGCCTATTTTTTCAAAGCCTCTTAGTCTTTTGACGGAAGGAGTTACACTGGCGTATTCGTCACTGACAAAGAGTTGTACTGTTTCTTTTCCCTCCTGTTCTCCAGTATTGCTGAGCTCTACGGAAACTGTAATTGCCTTATTGTCTTCTAGTACTGAGCTGGAAAGACTTGGCTTTCCATAATCAAATTTGGTGTAGCTCAGACCATGGCCAAACTCCCATTGGGGTTGAAAGGCTTCAAGACTGAAGGTTTGACTGATTCGATCTGTATGTTTGTGATCATAGGTCAAAAGGGAGTTGGCAAACCTTGGATAAGTAAAGGGCAGCTTGCCACTTGGATTGACTTTACCAACTAGCACTTCTGAAATCGCTTGTGCTCCTTCATTGCCCGGCAAGTAAGCCATGACAACGGCATCACAAAGCGGTTCTATTTCATGGACCAAACGAGGACGTCCCTCTACCAGCACCAGAACAATTCGCGTGCCTTGCTCAGCGATCATCTTTACTAGTTCTTTTTGAGCGGCAGGTAAATCCAAATCATCCAGGTCACCTGGTTTTTCTGTGTAAGTGCTTTCACCCAGACAGACAACAGCAACTTTGGCTTTCTTGGCGGCCTCGATGATCGCTTCTTTGTTGCTCAATTCTTTCATCTCTGCTCCCGATACAAAGCTCACCGATTGAAACTCCGCTTTCATAGCCTCTGCAATGGTGGGTTTTTGATGGTTGAAAGTGCTATCTGCCCCTTGCCATGTATGGGTCCAACCTCCATTGAGATAATTGAGCGAGTTGGCCGTGGGCCCACAAAGGAGCATCGGTGTATCCTTGCTCAATGGCAACAAATTGCCTTCGTTCTTGAGCAAAGTTATGGCCTCACGAGTAGCCTCCAGACTGATTAATCGATGTTTCTCACTTGCAAAGTCAGGATATTCATCATGATCGAAGTGGGTCTTTTCGAAAAGGCCAAGGTCCATCTTCATCTGAAGGATTCGAGTTACTGCCTCATCGATTCTACTCATCGGCACCACACCTTCTTCGACCAGCTCCTTTAGCAGTTTTGGGTATTCTGTGTCTATCGGGACCATGCTCAAGTCTATGCCAGCATTAATGGACATGGCAATGGCGTCTTTATAGCTTGCAGCCACTTTATGTCGACTATGCAGGTACTTAATGTCTTCCCAATCGGTTACCGCAACCCCTTCAAATCCCATTTCATCCCTTAGCAGCGTTTGCAAAATATCTGGGTTGCAGTGTACCGGAATTCCGTTTATTTCTCCAGAATTAATCATGACAGAAGCCGCCCCGGCATCAATAGCATCCTGAAAAATTGGTTGATAATATTCTTTGATGTATCTATTCGGAATCCAGGCTTGTGTTCGGTCTTTGCCTGTAAGGGTAATACTGTATCCGAGGAAGTGTTTCATAGTTGCTGCCACCGATTTTGAATCTGCAAGGTCATCGCCCTGGTAACCTTTGATCATCGCAGTACCCATTCTGCGAGCTAGCAATACGTCTTCTCCAAAGGTTTCCCAGAGCCTTGGCCAGCGCGGATCTCTGCCAATATCGAGGACAGGAGAGAAATTCCAGGGAATGGCCGAAGCTCGGGTTTCATATGCGGTTACGCGACCCATGCTTTCTGCCAGATTGGTATTCCATGTTGCGGCCAGAGCAATTTGCTGAGGAAACAAAGTAGCGTCACGGGTGTAATTGGTGCCGTGAATCGCATCTATTCCATATAGCACAGGTATCTTACTTTCTTTTTGTTTTGCTACCTCCTGAATCCTGTCAATGATTTCATGCCAGTATTCACGCGTGTAGGAATGTCCTCCGCAATTCAATATGGAGCCCACTTTGAGATCGACGAGCACTTCCTGCAACTTCTGTTCATCCAGCTCATGCGGTTTTTTTAGGTTGAATGGCTCCCCTACAGACAACATGTCTAATGTTAGCTGAGTCATCTCTCCAACCTTATCTTCAAGACTTAGTTTAGAGAGCATCTTAGCTATTTGCTTTGCTTGCTTCTTATTTTGCTTTTTTTCAGGATTGTTGTTTGCATTGCATGGATTCGCCAACCCGCTTAAAGTCCATGCGAGTAGTAATGCGAAGCCAATAATATAGTTGAAGTTCTTTTTCATGTCTTTGCTATTGGAATACACGTACGTAATCGACAATCATTCTCTGCGGGAATGCAGTACTTTGATCAGGAGAGCCTGGCCATTCTCCGCCCACGGCCACGTTAAGTATAAAGAAGAAGGAATTGTTGAATGGGTTCTCTTCATCGCTCAGCTCATTCGTTGCGTAGCTCGCATATTCGAGGTCATCCACCAGAAATCTCATTTGGTCTTCTTGCCAGTCAATGGAAAACACGTGAAACTCTTCGTGAAAATCTGGGGCCCCGGTAATTGCTTGACTTGCCGTGGTAAATGCATGTTGAGATTCATTTCTGTAGTGAAGACTTCCATAAATTCTGTTTGTCTGGTGGCCCAGCAATTCCATGATATCTATCTCTCCGCATTGGGGCCATCCATCACTGCTGAAGTTATCGCCCAGCATCCAGATTGCTGGCCAAATTCCCTGGCCTTTGGGTAGTGCAGCCCTCACATCAATTCTACCATATTGGAAAGATTTTTTTCCTTGAGTTATCAAGCGAGAGGAGGTATAGCTGTTTCCTCCGATAGACTCTTCCTTGGCTTCGATCACCAGAAAATCATCTTCGGCCATGTAGGTGTTTTCTTCAGTGTAGTATTGAAGTTCGTTGTTGCCCCAACCTCCGTTGCCAGTGCCGGTTTCAAAGGTCCATGCGCTTTGGTCAACTGACGCAGCCTGAAATTCATCAGACCAGACCAACTCCATCCCTTCATAGCTATCGGGACTAGTATATCCTGAGTCAGGGATGACCAGTGGTAGGGGACCGGTATCTGCATCATCATCGATGATTGTGCCGATGGCTTCACCATCGACTAGCTGAGCATTGCTCACATTTGTAGCTACGATTCTGAAGGTCTCGTTTCCTTCATCAAATTCATCTCCGAATACTGAGATATTGATGGCTGCTTCTTGCTGTCCTTCGGGAATGACGAGCTGAGCATTCTGAATACTCTCAAAATCGATTCCTGCAGCAGCTGTACCATCGAGTGTACTGTAATTGAACACAACATTGCTCAGTGCAGGCGACTCTAATCTTGCTACAACCTCAAGATTGGCGTTCTCGTCGTCGAGCTCTGTACATTCACCGTCTTGTAAACTAAGACCGATTAGTTCTGGCTCATTGCCGTTACCTTCATCATCTCCACAGCTGAAGAGGCATAGCAGTGAACAACCCAGGAGTATCAAGATTATCTCTTTCATGCTTCTCATAGTAGTATTAGTTTGTAGGTATGAGTGTAAGTGTAAAGTAGCCCGGCCCACCTCCAGGACAGGGGTTGATGGGTGAACTCAACACCAATTCTGCTTCCGTTATTGAGATGATTTCATAGTTTGGGCCAGAGTCTTCGACAGCCAGCCAGGACCCTTCTGACAATTCGACTACTGTTCCTTCCTGTGCTTCTCCACTTTGAGGATTTAGGAAGTAAGTAGCATTAGGAGGATGCTCGTAGCCAGCAATGGCAACATATCCACTGCAGGCAGAAAATGTTTCTCCTCCGTCGTCAAAGAGGTAGCCCTCATTGGTGAAGTTAAAACAGAATTTATCGTTTCCTTGAGTTGGATCATTTCCAGTAGATACAAAATAGTCCGAGGTCAGTGGAGCAGATCCTACTTGCACAGCCCCTGCAGCAGGGCTTAATGTCCAGCACTGTTGGGTGCATCCACCGGTTAAGAGCGCTACCTCGCCGTCACAAAGTTGTGGCAAGTCTTCAGCGACCGTAACATTGGTGCTACTGGTGGCGGAGCCGTTTCCACCGCTAGCACTCACATGTAGTGATATGGTGTATTCGCCGGCTCTGGGATAAACAATCGTATCACTGGCTGCCTTCATCACTGGAGGAGTTCCTCCAGGGCAGTCCCAAAGCCAATCGAAATAGTTGTTGTCGACAAAGCTGACAATAAATCGGTTCCCATCTCCCTCCACGGGGCTTACCTGCATTTGGGGAGCAGCGGGTAAGTCTAGATCAGCCAGATCTTCGTCTTCGTAGGGATCGCAGGCGCTGTTGCAGAGTAGCGCAAATCCCAGGAGCATATACAAGAGTTTATTGAAGGTCATGTTTTCTATTTTAATATCCAGGGTTTTGTTGCGTAACACCATTTGTCGCAAGAATTTGATTTAATGGAATTGGGAATACGCGGTGAGTGCTTTCACTGTAGCCCATTTCTCCCAGCACAGACTCTGCACGTCCGGTTCGAACGAGATCAAAGAATCTATGACCTTCTAAGGCAAGTTCTAGTCTTCTTTCACGATAGATTGCATCCAGCAAATCCTGGCCGGAAGCATCTAAGTCGGGCAGGATATTGCTGCTTGTCCCTCTAGCTCTTGCTCTGACCATATTAATGGA
This sequence comes from Chitinophagales bacterium, assembly GCA_020629205.1. GTDB lineage: Bacteria > Bacteroidota > Bacteroidia > Chitinophagales > UBA2359 > JAHDDV01. The sequence continues at coordinate 8,326 of JAHDDV010000019.1, forward strand.
AGAAAGCGCTTGGGAGATGGATCCCGCATGATAGTGACATTCAGCATGCATTAGCAATACATCAGCATAGCGGATCACTCGATCGTTTAAGCCTCCGTTTGGATTTGGATCGCCAAATGGTGCATCCTGCGATGAGTTGGCGAAGTACTTTCTGCTATAATATTGATAAGGATATCCGCCAGCATTTTCAATCGTGAATAGCCCTCGATCTCCCATTGGTTCTCCTTGACGGAAAACAGTGAACTTAAGTCTGGGATCTTCGAATCCTTCTTCAAAGAATTCCTCGACGAGATCTTGAGTAGGAATGTTAAAACCGAAACCGCCAAATTGCCCACGTGCCCTTTGGAAAACAGGCGTAAAGGTTCCTTCGTTCTGAGCATTTCTTCCCCAATTTCCGCCGGAGGCATTCATGTAGTTAATTTCAAACACTGATTCGATATTGTTTTCACCGTCTTCAGTGAATATGCTGCCAAAGTCAGCTACCAGAGCGTACTCATTTGAGTTGACAATTGACTCTAGATGTGGGAGTGCTTGGTCGTATTTGCTTTGATACATCAGTGCTTTGGCCAGTAGCGCCTCGGCTGCTCCTTTTGTGATCCTTCCAAGATCCGCCGCGGCATATCCACTTCTGTTTGGCAAGCCTTCAATCGCGACGAGCAGATCTGCTTCTATGAAGGCCCAGACTTCGGAAGGTTCTGACTGCTCAAGCAAGTATTCGCTAGGAGAAAGAGTATGATCAACTAAAGGTACCCTTCCGAAGATGGTTACTTGATTGTAGTGAAACCATGCTCTGATAAATCGGGCTTCCGCGAGAATTCTTGTTTGTAGGACTTCATCCATTTCTATATCTGGTACTTTCTCAAGCACAATGTTTGCTCGGTAAATTCCTAGATAATTGGATTCCCATTCAGAGTTCAAGAAGTCTGTATCAGTTGGGCCCTGAAAGTTCTCCAATGCAGCCAATGCCGGTTGGTCATTGTCACCACTACCTCCTTTTACAGAGTCATCAGACATAATGTCACCCCAAAACCATCGGAAGTGGCCGGCAGGTGACATCTCAAATTGTAAAGTTGCATAGGCGGCATTAACTGCCGCTAAGGCATCAGCCTCAGTGACATAGAAATTGGCTTCTGAAGTCCCAACCAGCGGCTGACGATCCAGAAAGTCATCTTCGCATGCTGCTATTGAAAATATCAATAGGGCAAGGACAATTTGTTTAAGTATCTTTTTCATGCATCTGTTGATTAAAAGCTAAGGGAAAAGCCAGTTCTGTATGTTCTGGCCTGTGGGTAAAACCCTTTGTCAATTCCGAGTTCTAGTCCATCTGGGTTTCCATCCTTCCAGCCAACAGAACCGATTTCGGGATCGAGTCCACTGTACTTGGTGAATGTCCAAAGGTTTTGAGCGGAAACGTAGACCGTCGCTTTCTTGAAGCCAATCCGCTTCAACCATTGATTGGGAATACTGTAGCTCAATTGCACTTGTCGAATTCGCATATAACTTCCATCTTCGACAAAATAGTCGGAGACGCGGTAGTTGTTGTTTGGGTCATTGAGATTTACTCGTGGCTCTGAATCTGAAGTCCCAGGACCAGTCCATCTGTCCATCAGAGACTGTGGACGATTCGTGTAGAAGAAGTCGTGACGAACAGAGTTGTTGAAGATTTCATTGCCTTGACTTCCCTGCAGAAATACACTGAGTTCAATACCTTTAACTTCTATACCCCCTGAGAGGCCATAAGTGTAGTCCGGGCTCGGGTTTCCGATGAAAGTCTGATCTTCCGAGTCAATTACTCCATCATCGTTCAAATCTGCGAATCGAAAATCACCAGGTGCAGTATCCTCTGCTTGAAAAGCATGAGCATTAATCTCCTGCTGGCTTTGGAAGATTCCGTCGGTTACATATCCATAGAAGGAAGCGACAGGATGACCGATATCAGAGCGAGAAGCGAATCCCCCAGGGAAGATTGATCCACTAATCTGTGGCTCAGCATTATCGCCTAATGCCACTACCTCATTATTGACAAAGGAGATGTTACCGGATACATTATACTTAAAGCGCTTTGCACTGTTTCTGTAGTTTAGCGCAAGTTCGAGTCCTTTGTTCATCATCTCACCGACATTGGTGAAGGGAGCATCTGCCCCTACGATTGCTGGTACTGGGGGATTGTAGATCATTCCCTCGGTCTTTCGAATGTAGTAGTCAGCAGTAAAGCCCAAGCGACCAGCAAACATGTCAATGTCGACGCCGATGTCTGTCTGGATGTTTGTCTCCCACCTGAGGTCGGGATTGCTAGCCGCGATCGTAACACTTCCGTTCGTTATGATTTCATCTTCTCCAAATGTGTAGTTCTGTCCTCCCAATACTACTGAGGTAAAACGGTAGTTAGGGAATCTGTCGTTTCCATTCTTCCCCCAACTAGCACGTAGCTTCAAGAAGTCCACAATTCCACTAGCCCAAAACTCCTCGCGTGACACAATCCAACCTAGAGAAACGGCAGGGAAGGTGCCAAATCGGTTGTTTCTTCCAAACCTGGACGAACCATCTCTTCTTAAACTTGCGCTCAGCAAATACCTGTCTTTATAATCATAATTTACTCTCCCAAAATAGGAGAGGAGCGCATATTCGTTTGCATCATCACCAGCTCCCTGCGAGGCTATCGGGTCGATGGTATTTGCCAAATAGGCTGCGGCAAAGTCATTTGCAGGCAAGTTGGAATTGGAGCCTGTCAATTGATCGTATTGTTGCTCTATGGCTGTGGTTCCTAAGGTGCTACTCAGGTGATGGTCACCAGTGAATTGAAACTCATAGGTCAAAATGTTCTCCCACTGTAGGTTCCGCCAGGTGAGGTCTTCTTTTGATAAATTGTTTACATCATTTTGCTCGACTCCTGGAGCATCATTGAGTTCGGGGAACAGACTCAGGTCAAAGATTGGATAAAAAATGTTCCTGGTGGCATAAGTCGCATCGATACTCAAAGCTGTTCGGAAAGATAAGCCAGCAATTGGTCTTGCTTCCAGGTATACACTTCCTACGGCTCTATTGGTGGTCCACTCATCAAAAGTCTGTTCGATGGCATTTACTGGATTGGCTATGTCAGTATCAGCGTAATTCGAATAAGCATAGCTGCCATCTGCGCGTTTTACTGGCGTGATTGGATCGATGTTTAATGCACGGATTAAAGGGGAGTTGTTGGGATTATTTTCAGGCAGAATGTGCTTCTTAAACCAGGTAAGGGACAGGTTGTTTCCAGTTGTAAGCCATGGTTTGACATCAGTTTCGGCATTCAGTCTAAGCGTCAATCTCTTGAAGTCTGATTTGTCCCCACCCACGATGCCGTCCTGACTAAAGTAGTTGGCCGACATTCCATATGAAGATTTCTCGCTACCGCCGTAGAAAGAAAGATTGTGATTTGATATTGGTGCATCTTCGAAGATTGCTTCTTGCCAATCAGTGCCATCGCCTAGCGCATCCGGATTTGCAAACTCCGGTAGTGGGGAAACTCCAGCCGCTATATGTGCCTCATTAGATAGTATTGCATACTGTCGGGCTGTCAGCAGTTTTTTCTTTTTCCAAGGGGACTGCATCCCAAAGTACTGTTCGTAGCTCACTGTACCTTCTTCGTTCTTTTCACCCGACTTTGTTGTGATTAGAATCACTCCATTTGCTGCCCTTGTCCCATAAATGGCAGCAGCAGCAGCGTCCTTCAAGACGCTGATGTTTTCTACATCGGAAGGGTTCAAATAGTCGAGGCCCTCCACAGGTACTCCGTCAACAATATAGAGTGGGTCGGCATTTTGCAATGTTCCAATACCACGAATTCTTACATTGAGATTACTTCCTGGACTACCGGAATTTTGAGAAACCTGTATGCCAGCAGTTCGACCCTGCAAGGCTGTTTCCAGGCGACTGGCAGAGTTTTCAGAAATCTCTTCGGAGTCAATTGTAGAGACCGCTCCACTAATGTTGCTTCGCTTCTGAACCCCATAGCCGATTACTACAACTTCGTCAAGCAACTGCTCGTTACTGCTCAATAAGACTTCCAGAATCGGACCTGAGCTTGCAGGAATCTCCTGTGGCAACATGCCCAGGTAGCTGAATACCAAAATAGAAGCATCATCAGGAACCTCTAGTTTGAATGCTCCATCAAGATCAGTCACCGTCCCCTGGCTTGTTCCCTTGATGACCACATTAACGCCGGGTAGAGGAAACTGATCGGTCGCATCTAGAACAGTGCCGGAGATGCTGCGCTCTTGTGCTTGTAGAGTAGCAAAGGCTACGAAGCAGAAGGCTATGGAAAACGTCAGTAGTTGCTTCATGTATTAATGCTTGTAGAATTTGACAGATGCGGATTGTGCTCCTGTACCTACGGTGATAATGTAAAGACCAGATGCAAGTTGGTGAATGGGCAGCTTGACTTGGGTTGCATCGGTAACAGTCTCTCCAATTCTTTGTCCCACAATTGAGCTCATGACAATTGGGCTTCCAATTGCCAAGCCTTCGACTTCCACGGTTAACCAGTCGCTAGACTGTCCTAACAGTGTGATAGTCGACTTGTTCTCAAGTTCTGCTATGTCAGTCGGAATTCCACCGCATTGAGCTATGCTTCCGCATAATCCATAGCAAGCGTCAATTATGGTAGGTCCTGAAATTGCATCCATATATCGGTCATTGAAATTCTCGACTCTTGCACAATCCTGACCTTCTAAATCTTCCTTGCAACTCCAGTCAGGGCAGTTCCCGTTTGCAAATGAGTAATAGCCTTCAAAGCCGGGAAGACGAGTGAAACTGATCGAATAGACTCCGTCTCCATCCTCATCAGTCATCTTGAAGCTCCCTCCCGGTACACCAAACTCTTCTCCTCCTGCGAGGTATATGTCTCCATTAGGGTCAGGATCAGTCCCATCAGGAAATCCTAGGTTTATCGTAACTTCAACGCCTTCTCCACATTGATAGCAACTGTTCCAGCATACAAGGGGCATGGTTGTGTCTTCGGTGAGTAATACCTGGCGATTGACAAATTCTCCATCTGGTGAAGCCAGAATGCATCCGGACTGTTCGGTCCCATTGAAAGACTCAATAAGGTCAGGGCCTTTGATCCAGAATAGATATTCATGTAATCCGATGGGCAGCTCAATGGAGGTCTCATAAATTCCAATACCGTTGTTAAAAAGTTCATTGGATTCATTCCAATCATTGAAAGTTCCCATTACGAAAACCTGATCGAATGGATCTGCAAAATCCGATAGATCAAGACTTAGATCAAGGACAGCTGTTTGATTGGCCGAGCCTTCCTGAATGGTGATATTATCAAAATAGCTGGTGATAAACTCCCCGTTTCCTCCGATATTGAAATCAAAGAACAGAACGAGTCGACCAAAGCTGTCTCCGTCCGCTCCCTGGAAAGGGGCCTCAATTGAAGGCAGACTTGTGTTGAAGCAGACCTCAGTCCACTCATCCACGACATCGTTCTCCACAATGAAAATCCAATCTGGGCCCTCGCTTTGACTCTGTTCAAGTTTTAATGCGAGATTTCCGGGATGGTCTACGTGAATCTGAACGCATATTTCACCACCTTCACTTAGATCTATGCTAAGGTTTTCATTTAGTGAAAAGGCTCCTGCCCATCCTTGTGCATCGGGACCTTTCACGTAGGTACCAACATTTTCACTGGTATTGATGCCACTAACATTTGGATTGGCGTCAACTGTGGTCAATAGGCCTTCTTGTGTAACACTCCCAAAGTACTGAAAGTCCGAGCTTGTTTCTGGGCTCTCAAAATCGATGAGGATTGTCTGGGCAATCATGCTGGCCATGGTAGCCAGACTCATTAGTAGTATTAAGCTGAGTCGTTTCATAAACATCAAGTTTTAGTGAATCACCAAACTGCATTCTTGTCAACTTTGCTACGTAACAGGACAGTTGGTACTACCACACGGCAACTTGCTGCGAGACAAGTAAACATATAGAAGCAGCTGATTGTGAGCGGAAATTAACAGTAAATAAGTGGAAACGGCATTTTTTGACTACTCATTCACTACGACATTGCCCAAATTTGCACTACTTTACTACTACATTTGTAATTCTTTTCCTCTATTTCTGAAACTGTGCATCAACTCACATGATTGTTCATCGTACCTGCTGTTTTTTTCTGCTTTTTTTGCTTGCAGTTCTATGCATAACAACTGAGATTGAGGCCGAAGAAAGCATCCTTGCTGTTCCTCCGATCGAGAATTTTGGAAGAACTGAGCATCAGGGCGGGACTCAAACATGGGATGTCGTTCAAGACAAAGATGGCAGAATGTTGTTTGCTAACAACGACGGAATGTTGATCTATAATGGCAGCGAGTGGTCACTGATACCCTTGCCCAATAGCACCATCTTGCGTTCAATAAAGGTAGCTGAAGATGGGTTAATCTACGTGGGAGGACAAGGGGAGCTGGGATATTTTGCGCCGGATCATCAAGGTTCCCTAAAGTTTCATGATCTTACTGGCACCTTTTCGGGCAAAATGCCTGCCTTTACAGACGTTTGGGATATTGAATTTCACCACTCAGCCCTGTTCTTTAGAACTGCGGAGTACGTTTTTCGATATGCCGAAGGGCACTTAACGACTGTCATGGCTGGCGCCAGCCACTACATGGGTAAAAGTGGTGATCAGCTCTTCGTCCAAAATCAAGTAGGTAAACTATTCTTATGGACCGATCGCGAGTTTCAACCTTATGGAATATCTCGGTTTGAAAGTGAAATAAAGGCAATTCACAGTACTCAAGAGGGCTTCGTAGTGTTTACACGCTTACATGGCATCTTGATGCTGAAGGATCAGGAGGTTAAGACCATCGAGCATCCAATAGTTTCCGATCTGATTAGAGATCGTATGTACGCGGCGATTAAGCTACAATCAGGAGGTTATGCCATAGGAACAACACTTAACGGACTAATCGTACTTAATGCAGCACTCGAGATCGAACACCACGTCACCAAGGCCAATGGGTTCAGAAACAATAATGTCCTGTCAATTTTTCAGGATTCTGCAGGCAGTCTTTGGTTGGGTTTTGATAACGGAATCGCCAAGCTGGATTTCGCCTCGCCATTTCGAAACATTGTTCCTTCAAGACAATTAGAGGGAGCTGCTTACGCTGCTGCTGCACATCATGGGCAACTATACCTTGGCACCAGCAATGGACTATACACCTGCGAGCTCTCGGAATCTGGATTCCTGAAAGGAAATCAGTTTAAAAAAGTAGCAAACTCCACCGGTCAGGTCTGGGGGCTTGACCAGATTGGCTCTGAACTTTGGATGGGACATCATGATGGAGCATTCTTGATCACCGGTGATCATGCCGAGCGGATCTCTAACAGTAGTACTTGGAAATTTACCGCTGTCGGTGATACCGCAGTCATAGCTGGGCAATATGATGGTCTTTCAATTTATAAAAAAGAACAAGGGGAGTGGAAGCAGAGCAAAGTCTTCGAAGACTTTTCAGAGTCTAGTCGAATATTGGAGTTAGACGGTAAACGTTTGTGGATGTCGCATCCCTACCGTGGGGTTTATTCATTTGATTTGTCCAATCAAAGTGATTGGAAGTTTTTTGGAGAAGAACAAGGCTTACCCTCAGATCTTAATAACTATGTGTTTTCTGTTGATAGAAGAATCCTCATTGGCACCACAAAGGGAGTTTTTGAGTTGGGTGAGGACAACCGGTTTCATTTGAGTAGCGACTTGCACCAACGACTACCGGAAGGGGAGAGGATTAATTATCTCAGTTATGATTTGAATGACAGACTTTGGTATGCATCCGAATCCTGTTTAGGCTTTCTGTCAATGGGGACTGAAAGTGATAGTCAGATTTTTCCTGAAATAAAACCGCAGCTAGTTGGTGGCTTTGAACTGGTTTATCCTCTAAATCAAGAAGGAGTATTGATCGGACTTGAGAATCGGTTTTTGCAGTATGCTACAAAAGCCCTCGATGAGTCCCTGCTTCAGCAAGCTCCAATCATTGAAAAAATGTCACTGACCGGGGATCGCGATAGCTTGCTCTATCAAGGCTACGGAACTCGAACGCCTTCAACAATCCACTTTGCAACAGAAGAGAATTCGGTTACTTTCCATTTTGCCTTCCCCAATGCCAGTACAAAGATACATTTTCAAACCCGTCTAAAAGGATTTGAAAAAGAATGGAGCAATGCTTCCGCTCAATCTCAAAAATCCCATAGCAATCTACCTCCGGGAGAATACAGCTTTGAAGTGAGGGCGTTACTTGGTGCAGAAAAATACTCCCAAATTGCTACTCAGTCTTTTGCGATTGCCAAGCCATGGTATCTCACAAATGCAGCAAAATTTGCCTACCTTTTGTTGACTGGAGCTTTCATCGCTATCCTAATATCGATGCAGAGAAAGCGGCATCTGAATGAAAAGCAAGAGCTGCTGCAGCAACACAAAAGTGAGGTGGAGGCAAAGGAGTCCGACCTCGCGGAAGGACAGGCAGAAATTGACAAGTTAAGAAGAGAGAAGCTAGAAGCAGAGGTAGAATACAAAAATCGAGAACTCGCTTCAGCGACACTCCATTTGGTGCAAAAGAATGAGCTGATATACAAAGTACAGAGTAAACTAAATAAACTCCTTCACGAAGAGTCCCTCGATGATACTTTTGTCGAACAGGTTCAACAGACTCTGTCTATGATCAAAACGGATGCAGACTCGGAAGAGCACTGGGTACAATTCGCACAATACTTTGATCAAGTACACAGCGACTTCTTGAAAAAACTTCGCGCTCAATTTCCCAATCTTACGCAAAATGACCTTAAGCTCTGCGCCTATCTTCGACTCAATCTTAGCACAAAGGAAATCGCTACTTTAATCAACATTTCAATTCGAGGTGTTGAAGGCAGCCGATATCGATTGCGAAAGAAGCTTGCTTTAGCCACTGAACAGAAGCTTTCTGATTTCCTCCAGCAAATATGATAAACAGCAGTTCTTAGTACGCTCTAAGTCTCTTCCTTCTTCTCCTTTTGCCATTGTCATAAATAATGACACAACTGTGACAGAGACTTGTTCGTTTTCTCAAAGGATTATTGGTTGTAAGCTCTTGATTTACAGGTTTTTGTGTAATTGTCTTGGCCCTTTGCTTGTCAATGGCGCCAATAACCGCCAAATGACAATTATTAGGTCAGCTTGCTGTAGCTTTGTAGTGATAAATAAAAAAAGCTTCATGAAAAGATTATTACTATTTGCAGCGCTAGCCTTTAGCGCATTGCATTGTTATGCTCAGGTGGATCAAACAACTGTAGGGCCTGGCTATACACAACAGACTTATTACAGCCTCAGCTCTGGTGAATCGAGCTCCGTTAATCACGATAGCTGGGACCTGGCTTTCTCCACAAATCCAATGGATGCGGGGATTTTCCATAATGATGGTGCATCCCTGGGAGGAGGTGCCATATCTGCGTATCTTCTGAGTGGCACAGACTATGCAAATCCCGATACTTCTGGTATGCAATTGATCACTTCACAAGAGCAGTCATGGTCGGCAGGTGCCTTCAACCTTATTGCAGATCCTTCGAATCCCTTTGATATGGGCTGGGGAAACTATGATGTGGTAACCCATAGCACTACCGGTACCAAGGTCTTTGTGATTGAAAAGAGAGATGGTACTATGCTCAAACTAATGGTTGAGTCATTGGTCGATGGTGTCTATACGATCAAGTATGCAAACCTTGATGGTTCTAATGAACAAACCGCAGAAATTAGCAAGATGGCCTTCGGTCAGCGTGCGCTTGTCTACTTCTCTTTTGACAGCAATGAAGCCGTGGATTTGGAGCCCAGCACTTGGGATCTTATGTTCACCAGATACAAAAGCTTTGTCGAAAATCCAGGGCAAGAAGGTGAATTTCTTGACTATGGCGTCACCGGAGTGCTGTGTAATACAGACATGTTAGTGGCAAGTGCATCGGGCATTGACCCAACAACTGCAAATCACGAAGACTATGCTTTTAGCTCTGACATTGATGCTATTGGTAGTGACTGGAAAACTTACATTGCACCTACCTGGGTGATTTTTGACGATGTGGTTTACTGGGTTAAGACACAGGCTGATGAGCTATGGAAAGTTCAATTCCTCGATTTCGAGGGTTCTGCGACCGGTACCATTACCTTGGAAAAGACTTTTCTAGGGACTTTTACAAGCACTGAGTCTACCAATGAATTGCAGTCTGAAAACTCTCTAATCCTGTATCCGAACCCAAGCCAAGGCACACTAAACCTAGCCATTGAGAGCAAAGATGGTAACAAGTCGATTGACTTGACTATATACAATCAGTTGGGGCAACGGATGGATTTCTATCAACTACCCGCAGGGACTGGTTTAAATGTACACAGACTAAATCTGGACTATCCAGCAGGTTTCTATCGAGCCGAAATATTGGTGGATGGACAACAAATGGTGAGGTCATTTGTACTACAGTAGTACCCTTCTAGAAAGGCTCTGAAATAGCCAAAAGGAATTTTATTAGAATATTTTAATGGGTGTCGATTCATTCGGCACCCATTCTTGAAGTTGACCTATGGCAGCAAGAATCCTGTTTCTCTTTTGCTTTATCTTCCATGCCACTACCTTACACGGTCAGGATCTTTGGGAAGACATAGATACAAGCCTTTTCAAAAATATTGATTTGAGTGAAGTTGTTGTGACAGCACAGTATGCTCCAACCGACAGTCGCAATGCCGTACATGAGGTCAAAGTCATCAAGTCAAAGGACATCCAGCAGCAAGGTTACACAAACCTTGCAGAAGTCTTAAACCGTCAATTAAATTTTCGAATCACGGCGGATCCGCTTATTGGCAATGGACTAATCATCCAAGGAGTGGGAGGAGAGAATGTACAGGTAATGATCGATGGTGTAGCGGTGATTGGCCGAGTGAATGGGGTTGTGGATATCTCACAGATTAATCTAAACAATGTTGCCAGGATTGAAGTGATCGAAGGGGCTATGTCAGCTCAATTTGGTAGCAATGCCTCCGGGGGAGTAATCAACATTATTACCAATAAATCTCAGGTAGAGCGAGTTTCTCTGGAACTTCGTAATCAAGCGGAATCTATAGGGATTCTCAGCAATAATCTTGCTCTGGGCCTACAGTTTGGGAAGGTCTACGCCAGTATTAATACTGGTAGGTTTCGCAGCAAGTTTGCTCCCACAGATAGCCTGCGTGTGTATGAGGAGTTTGTCTTCGCTTCGGGAGAAACCCGAAAAAGCAAAAAGCATCCATGGAATCCCAAATTGCAATATTCTCTGGATGGAATGCTCCGCTATAAGTTTACAGACTCCATCGATGTACGTTACCAATACAGGATCTTTGATGAGGAACTTCTCAATTACGGCGAGTTGCGAAGACCACAATTCAAGCCCTATGCCTTTGACGAATCTTATAATACTAGTAGACAAGATCATAGTCTTTCCGGAGATATCTATTTGAATTCTCATTACTACTTGACTACACTTACAGCCTACAATACCTTTGATCGGGTACTTACAACTGAGCAGTATTTCTTCGAAAATGACTCCTCCTCTTTTGTTGCTTCGGAGGCGGATACCTCAACCTTCAATGCTTTTCTGCATCGCTCCGTATTCAGCTCCATTTATGATGGAAATTGGGATGCACAATTAGGCTTGGAGCTGGCAAATGAAACAGCCACTGGTAAGCGAATTGCTGATAGTACTTCTACACCCATCAACGAAACATCCCTGGCAAATTATGCTGCCTGGCTTGGGATTCGATATAAGCCGACCCAAAACATGACCATCTTAGGGAACCTCCGATACGGTAGCAATTCGAAGTACGACCATCCCCTAATTCCTTCTCTTCACTTAAGTTGGAAGCCCAATAGAGATTTGACCATCAAGGCCTCCTATGCCCACGGATTCAGAGCGCCCTCTCTAAAAGAATTGCATTTCAGTTTTATAGATGTTAATCATTATGTGGTAGGTAATTCCGAACTGGAAGCAGAGTACTCCAAGAATATCACCGCAGGGGCAACTTACAAACTAAATCTACCGGCAGATAGGCAATTGTCCTTGTCTGGCAAGGTCTTTTACACCAAAATCAGGAACCGTATAGTCTTGAGCGAGTTCGCACCGATTCAGTACACTTACCTAAACCTTGATTCTTATGAGACCAATGGATTTAACGCTAACGCAAGTATAGATCCCATCGATGGCCTGAGTATCCAAACTGGCATTGCCTACACCCGGCTGTTTAATGAATTGTCTCGTACCACCGATATCGACAAGTTCAATGGCATCACAGAATTACAAAATGAACTGCATTATCGCATCCCGCTGATCGAGACTAATTTCAATATCAGTCATCGATTTTTCGGAAAGCAAGCGCGCTACTTTACTAATGCAGACGGAGACATCACTCAGTCATTTCTGTCAAATTACAATTTGATTAATGTCAATCTGAGTCGCAACTTTTGGCAGAATCGACTCTTCGTTTCTCTGGGGATCAAAAATCTATTGGACCAGCAAAGTTTACCGATTGTCGGTCAGGATGAAGATCAACACAGTGCCGGAGGACGTTCACAATTAATCGACTTCGGTCGAACCGCTTTTGCTAAAGTCAATTTGCGTTTCTCTTATTAGAAGCACAGCTGAATTCGGTCGTTGCTGGCTGCTGCCCGTGCTCCGCTAATACTCAGCACTCTGCTAGCTGCTACAGCTCAGCCACTAGCGTCTCCTCCTATCGTCGGAGCCACTATTGGCTGGCTTCCGCCACGCTATCATAGCACTTCGTTCCGCTGCGCCCGGGGCTTATTGGCCACGGCGATTTAGCGCGCTGGCATTTCTCCTTGAAAGTCTCTTATCTGTAGTGAATAGCCAGCTGGCCAAGTTGTCCAACAATCTTAATGGAATCTTTCATCGACAAGTGAGATCCATCTTCATGTATCCAACGTTTCAATGGCTGTTCACAAATCTGTGCCGTAGCCTGTTTATCCCCGTAGAATTTCTTCATCCTCAAGAATATCTCTACATCAAACAACCAACTGGTCAGAAAAGGCTTTTCAAACATGTTCTCAGCGACCTCCCTCGTCATTACCTTTGCCCCGCACTGTGTATCGTTGAAGGGCATTCCAAGTATTCGCCTGATAATTAAATTGACGGATTTACTGATGATGGCTCTGGAGTCTTCTTTGGTTATATCTGCACCCATTCTGGCCATTCTAGAACCACCCACAATTTGGTAATTGCCAGTAGAAATGGTTTGCACCAAGTCGTCAAAGTCGCGAAAGTCAGTCGATAGATCTGCATCCAGATATCCAAAGTAGTCTAGCTGGGTGTCTTTGCTCAAATGAAGGATACCTTGTCGGACAGCCTCAGCTTTTCCTCCGTTTTTTTCACAGTCGAAAACGCTAATGTGATCAGGATTCTTGCTGGCTAGTGCAGTTAGAACTTCCAGCGTTTTGTCTTTGCTTCCATCATTCACAAAGCAGAGATGATAGCCAAGATTACTATTGGCAAAATCGAGAAATTTTTGGCTGTTGATTCTGTTTTCTTCATTATAGCAAGGAATGACTACCCCCACTAAGTCCTTTTGAATCCTCTGTACTTCCTGATTGGGTTGGTAGTTGTTATTGAGCAAGAGCGGTTGTTTGAGCAACTTTTGAATTCGGATCAATAACTCATTTAGACCCACTGGTTTTTGAATATAATCATCAGCACCTGCTTTGAAGGCTTGTACGATTGCATCTTCAGCCGCTTCGCCCGACATAACGATGATCGGCACATCACTTTGTCGCTGTTTTCGAATACTTTCCAGCACTTCGAAGCCCGACATATTGGGCATCTTGAGGTCCAGAATCATCAGATCTGGCTCGACTTGATCGAATTTCTCAATGGCATTCAAGCCGTCATTGGCAAAGTGAATGTCAAATCCCTCATTTTTTAGTTTATGATCAATTGATCTAAGGATCATTGGTTGGTCATCTGCTGCTAAAATTTTCATTGTCTCTCGATTTCTTTTTTTTCCACAATTAGCTCCAGAATTTGGCGGACCAGAATTATCTGTCTAAAGCAAGAAAACTGTGCCAATGGGAGAAAAGAGTGGAATCTCGTTCGACTGGCTGGGCTTGCAATACCACTTTGGTATGATTATTAACGTAGTAGCCAGTAAAAGAAAACGAAGTTGAGGTGAGCATAAGAGAAGAGGATCGATATTACTATCTAGCCATAATTGTAGGCCTTGCCTTCCATGCTACGGTGCTATTCTCTACCTTTACGAAGACGTATGACGCCTATGTGCACATGTTTTTCGCTGAGCACTATGCGAATGACTGGTTTGGTTCCTGGAGTTTCAAGTGGTATACAGGGTTTACAGTTACTAGTTACCCTCCATTGATACACCAACTGGTGGCTCTTGTATCCAAATTTTTAGGCATAAAGCTTGCCTTTTTGTTGGTAGCCAATCTTGTGGTGCTGGTTTATCTAAGAGGTGTATACACCTTTTCAAAGATTTGGGTTACAGATCAGGCAGCTGCAGTAGCAACGATGGTGGCCGTATTTTACCCTTCCTTTGTAGAAGCACTGCATTTATTCGGACAGCTTCCAAGTATTACTGGCGTCTCTTTGCTGCTAAATGCCTGTCCATTTGTGTACCGCTGGGTACGATTCAATCAGTGGAAGTATCTCCTGGGTTCGCTTAGCCTTCTGGCAGCCACAACCTCGGCACATCATGTTTCCACCATCTTTGGGATGGTATTTTTTGTTCTGCCAGTGATGGGCACAGCTTTAATAGATCGTACTGCCGACCAATCTGTCGATAGGGAGGTTCGCATGAGAGCTTTTCTTGTTGCCATTGTGAAAATATTACCCAGGGCCATTGCATTTGGTCTCCTTGTAATTGCCATAGTAATCACCTTTGTTTTTCCCTATTGGTATTGGTCGAAGGCTGATCCTATTGCACAGGTTTCGATTCCACATGGCAGTAGAGACAACTATCTTGAGGTCTTGTCTTCAGGATTGGTTTTCTTTCTTATACCCTGGGCCTACCTGCTCTTTGTGCTACCCTACATCTTTCGACGTGCTTTTCAAAAGCGTTTTGTGTTTCTTGGTCTTTCTCTGACCCTGGCCTTTGTACTTGGAACAGGAGGCACAACACCGATTGCCCGTACTTTATTGGGCGATACGGCTTTTGAAATTCTTACTTTGGATAGATTCACCTTTTGGGCAACAATGCTCAGCTTGCCTTTTGTAGGCGAGCTAATGCATCGAGTTTTGTCTGGTGATGGAAGGGCCTTGATTTCCAAGTATTGTGGACTCACTTTTCATAGGATTCTCATGGCCTGCACAATGCTCGGCGCAGTGTTGACAGCAGTGTTGATAATCAATACGGGTTACTTTCGACCACTGCAACCACAAGAGATCGACATCAAGCCAATCGTCAATTTCTTGAGCAAGGATATGCACGATCATTGGCGGTACCTGACGCTGGGTTTTGGTGATCAGATGGCCTGGCTTTCTGCCAACACCTCTGCTTTAACTGTTGATGGGAACTACCACTCTGTTCGACGTCTACCGGAACTTACAACAAGGGCTGTCGAGCGTCTGGAGAATGCCAAATATCTGGGAGAGGATGGACTTGCCGCCCTTCAGCAGTTTCTGACACTGCCGGAAAAGTATCACTTGAAGTACATTTTTTCGAATGATAAATTCTATGAACCACTGCTGAATTTTAGCGGCTGGCTTCGGACAGGACAACTTGAAAATGGTATAGTAGTATGGGAAAGACCGGATGTGCCCCCATTGCCTGAGATCTTGCCCAGCAAGCAAATTCCTCCATATCAATCGCTGATGTGGGGAATCCTACCGCTTAGCTCTTTGCTGCTTGTGTTGATTGTGCAGACGGCAAATCGTGGCTTTCCAGAAATTAGCCGGAGCCTGAATCAAGGCATTCCATATGAGAATGACCGATTTGAAAAGCTGAAGCTGGGTTTGCACGCGCTCTACATCCTTTTTGCTACAGTGATTGCTATTGCTTTTTTTAAGCACATTTACGCCACAAATCACAAGCGCTTTTCTCCCGACAATCTTGTAGAAAGTTACTTTGACGCTCTGGACTTCAAATACTTCCGGGCTGCCTATAATTTGTTTGATCCTACCTTACGTCCTTCATTCGAGCAGTACATGCTGGAGCTGTCACTTGAAGATGGAATCCTGGCATCATATGCCAAACTCAACTCGGTGCAGTGCCAGCAGTTGCCAAGTGAAGATGGGACCATTGTACCTCTTAGAATACAGGCTGAGTGGATGACCTCCCTGATGACCTACGATACCAATCACTACATGGAGGCAATAGAGCTAGAAGATGGCTGGCACCTTTTGCCCCAACCGGCGGAAATCCGAATTCCCCCAGAACAATTTTATGGGATACCTGCAGTGGATTTCAAGAAGCAAGGTCGAAGGAAAGCTACAGTAGGTAAGACAGATCGAACAGACGAGTTGGATCGGCCTGATGTCTATATCACTCAAGCAAATCTTGTATCTACCGGAGATGGCTACGCTGTAGTAGGAGAACTAGTCAACATTGATACTCATCCAGCTTATGTCAGCGTAACTGCCGTGTTATATGATGACAAGAATAGGGAGATATTGAGGTATAATGCCAGGGATATAATGAAACATCATCTGCTGTCCAGGGAGTCTACTCCATTCAGAGTGGACTTTGATGAAATTGCAAGACAAAGCAAGATCAACATGGGCGCTGACTCCAGCTTTCTCAGCAAAGCGCCTCATGATTTTGTTGTATTTGTGAACTCTATGGTGAGCTCCGACAGCCACTACGTAGAATATGGCCTGCAGGAGATAGCTGTTGATTCAAGCTTTAGAGCTGTAGTTTACAATTATGGAGCTCATGAGATCAATGTGCCACAGGTGCTTGCCGCACAGTATTTGCATGGAAAGCTGCAATGGGTGGAAGGGCAGTACCTTCCTATGGGCATTCGTCCCCAAAGGTGGAAACAGACAAATGTGACTCGAAGGGATCTTACTGAGCTCAGAATCCTGAGAGAGGGCAGTGACAGAAACTTATTTGTTAACAACAGCAGCAGATCAATTTATTCCCAGAATTTGCCGGACCTGCTGCAAGGGCAGTTGTTTGAGATCGGAGATGGTGAGCAGGTGCAGCTGCTATTGAATCCCTTCGTTAATTTTTCCAATTGATGGTTCTCTTGAGATACATATTGTCAGTGGGTTTACTGGTATTGCTTCTTGCTTGCTCAGATAGGGCTGGCCAGTCGATTGTGTATCAAAACGAGCGAGGGCATTTTCTCCTGTTAGACTCCGTCTATCTGGTCGGAGAGGAGCTTCGAATTCCTTTTGTACATGAGGGTCACTTGACTAGACCTTCGCTTTTAGTTAGCAATTCACAGACTGATCTGTTGATTGCTGCTGAGGCAGATAGTTCGGTGTTTGTATTGACCGAAAATCACAGCAATCGGGCTGGTATAGTGTTGCTCAGCTTGCTTGGACAGTCCAGACTTCTTGATGAACGAAGCATCGCGTTTAGGCCAAGGCAGGCCAATGGTTTGATAGATCTCTTTACTGGCCCAAACACAGTAATGGCTGGTACTGGTGCACCAATCATGACGGTTGCTATATTGAGAGATGAATTTGGTAATCCTGTTAGCGAGGGCACTCTTGTTGAGTATACAAACACCTCAGCTGTGGGGATTGGTGAATTTCTAGATACAACGAAGCACTTGTGTAGCTATCAGAAATTTTATGGAGGGGAGCTTCGTGACAAACACTTCATTGCCGTCGCATCCGGAAATGCTCATTCCAGGCAAAACGAGTATCGAGTAGAAAGTGCCTGGCCAGCAAACTTGCAGATTCAATTGGAGGAATTCTTTCCTTTCGCTGACTCGCGACAGGTCTTGTGGATCTCTACACAGCCAATTTTTGATTCTTTTGGGAATGAAATGCCAGATGGGACATTAGTAGATTTTGAAGTATGGCAAGAGGAATCGCAGATCGCCGCCTATGTATCTAAAACGGTCAATGGAATCGCTAAGGTTCGAATCCAAAACCCTTCTACTAGCTGTCTCTGGAGCATCAATGCTAGTTGTAGAAATGCAGTCCAAAGCAATGTTCTCCATTTGGAATTCGATGCCATTGTTGATAAGATCGCAGTGCAGTTTCAGGAAGATTCTTGTCAGTTTCTTATCGGACCTGTTTCCTCCTCTTTGGGGCAGGTGGTGCCGGACGGATTTCCCATTGAACTGCGTTTTGTCTCACGTGATTTCGAATACTATCAGGACCTTGAGTTGCTAGGGGGTTATTGCTCCTACAAACTCCCTAGAGAACAATTTCAGCCGGATAAAGATTATGATTGTGAAGTTATTTCGGGAGGAGTGAAGCGTATCATTAGGTTTGAACTATGAGTAGGCAATGGAAAATACTTAGACGGTTGTTAGCAGCCGTGATTTGTCTGCTAGTGATGTTCAGTGCGGTGATGATCTTGGGAGCTATTGAGGCCTACTACAAGCAAGGAGCAGAAGCAGAGCCAATGCTTCACTTGACCAAGGATTTACTCACAAGCCATCATCCAGAAGTTGCCTGGCTCCCTGATAGTAAGAATCTGGAAGGGGAAATCAACATGTACCTACGGGCTAGCATATCAGAGGCCTACGCGGAGAGCTGGCATATGGCAAACCTTTGCTTGAAAAACAAAAGCGAACTGGGCTTAGCAGATTACTTTGGCGAACGACTGGCTGAAGCGCAGAAGGCTGCCTTCCCGAGCAATGATACCAAAATCGAGCGTGTTGATCTTAAGCATCACTTGAAGTTGCATCTACTTAGTTTGGATAAGCGATTGGTTGCCTTTTCAGATTCTGCAGTTTGGCTCAAAAAGTCCATTCAGAGTCATCCTGAAGGTCCAGCAATTGTTCAGGATTTCCAACATTCTTACTCAGTGATAATGACTCTTGAAGACGGAAGGTGGAGAGTTATTGAAATGCATCAAGAGCAAGCAAATTCTATGGTGTCGACTGCTTCTCCAACAAATACTACGAATCTCGATACAATCGAAGCCATTAACTACTACCCGCCGGAAAAGCCCTGGAAACTCTTTTGGTCAGCATATGATCACGATCTTGTAGAACGCGATTTTGGAATTATTCAAGCGCTAAAGTACAATGCTGTTCGGGTGTTTATACCTTTCGATGAGTTTGGTGGAGCGAGAGTGAAACAGAAGCACTTAGAGAACCTGCTTCATCTGCTGGACATAGCTTCATGCAATGATCTTTCCGTAATTGTTACGCTGTTCGATTTTCCTGTTGGATTCTCTCTTGACAAGTACACAGCATACGATAGTCAATTGAGAAGTATAGTTCCGGAGCTTAGTGGACATAAAGCCCTGATTTTGTATGACTTAAAGAATGAGCCAGATATAGATTTTCGGTATCACGAAGAAGCTGAAGTGCTGAGATGGTTGGCTCACTTTGTCAAGCGTATCAAGGACTTAGATGCTGTTACCCCTGTCACCATTGGATGGGCAAGTATTGAGCATGCCGATAAGCTTCAGGAGGAGCTTGATATTGTTTCCTTTCACTACTATGGTGATGCAGACAAACTTGGCTCGAAGATCGATGTACTTAAGCAGGCTGTAGGCGCGAAGCCAATACTACTGAGTGAGTATGGAATGAGTAGTTATCGCTCTCTTTGGTATCCGATTGGAAACAGTCTGGAGAAAAGGCAGAGTTATCTTTCAGAGATTGAAGCTGTGATTGCAGAAAAAGAGCTACTTGGAGCTGCTCTTTGGTGCTACTCCGATTTTGAAGAAGTTCCTTCCTATGTGGCGGGGAGTAAACCCTGGATCAAGGCCACTCAGTCCAGGTTCGGTTTGTTAGATGAAAATCTGGAATTGAAATAGGCAGGTGCTAAAGTAGCTGAAACCTTCAAGGGCATCTAATTCTATCCTCCTTCGAGGGTCGTCAGTCGCATGACCAAGGCTCTTCCTCGCACTCTGGCTGACGAAAAGATTGCTTCCTTGAAGGCGTCGCATGGTTTGTTTACATAGCGCTAAAGCATTCTCAGCTACGAGTTTGGTCGGTGCTAAATAGCCCCGGGCGCAGCGGAACGAGCGCCGCAGATGCCGTGGCGATTGCCAGGCTGACGGGGGCTCGACGATAGGAGAGACCACGTCAGCCCGGCAAGAGCAGGCAGATGTGGTGGGAGTATTAGCGGAGCACGGGTAGAACGACACTACGAGTCGATCTGCAGGGCTCCAAAAATAAATTGATAAGCAACAGATGGGAGAAAATAGAATATATGTGTGTTGGTTGCTATTATGCTTGACCTGTCTTGGCGTTCAAGCACAACAGAGTCTCGAACAGGGATTTTCCTATCTTGAAGAAGGTAAATTAGATGAGGCCGAGGCCTTTTTTGAACGTGCGATTTCACAAGAGCCAGATTCAAAGACGGCAAGACTTTGCTATGGACGTGCAGTCGGATTGCAGGGGGAGACTGAGCGTGCGATGGGGATTTTTGAGGATTTACTTACAAGTTACCCAGGAGATTTCGAACTGCTACTCAACAAGGCTGAAGCACATATGTGGATGGAGGATTATGTCGCAGCAGAAAAACTCTATGCTAATCTGGTGAGTCAGAAGCCTGCTGATTTTGTCGCAAATCTTGGTTACGCAAACGCCCTGACTTCATTAGGAAATCACGTGAAATCGCTTGAGTATATAAAAAAATGTATCGAGGTAAATCCATACAGCGAATCGGCTTTGGTTTCGAAGAAGTACATTTTGCTCGCCAATGCAAGCGAACTTCGAGATGGAAGAAATTATGGATTAGCAAGGGACCATCTACTTGAAGTTTTGAGTGATTTTCCTGAAGATAGGGAAGCGCTTATTAATCTTGCGATTGTTGAGTTGCATCGGCAGAAGCCACGACGGGCTCAAAGATATTATCATCGTTTGTTGCCGAGTGATCCCTATGAATCAGCACTTGGCCTATCCTCTGTCAGTTTGATACTGGGTAGAAAGAAAGAGGCTTTGTCTTATGCGGAGGATGCACTGAGAGAATCGCGGGATGCAGGAGATATTCGTGCTGATATTCAGTATTTAAATTGCCTAGGAGCAATGGGCAGGTTTTCCAAAGCCGATACAGTTCTGCACGAACTGGAGGACCGATATCCCAAACGAGCGGAGGTGACCTTGGCAAAGGGTCGGCTGCGTATCTGGGACCAGGAGTATCAAGAGGGCTTTCATAATTATGCTCGTCTCGATACTTTGAATGGATTCGAAGTATTGCTTGGATTGGCCGAAGCGGAAAGGGCTTTGGGTAATAGGACAGCTGCAATCCAGCGAATCAATCGGGCTTTACAGGTTCAGCCACAAAATCTTGATGCGGAAAGACTTCGGGAAGCGATCTATCGAGAAGGGGCAACATCCTTTGAATTGGCACATTGCATTTCGACCGATGCCTCCGGTGTTTGGGCTGATATTTCAAGCCTCAAGCTTGGTACACCAATCGGCGAAAGACATCGACTTTTGGTTAGTGCATCTAGTAGGGGAGTACGTTGGCAATCAGAAGGGTCCAGTATTAGGCAGTCCATCTTTGAGTTGGGGGATGAATGGCGTGCTTCCAGAAATACAAATTTGCGGGCTAGTGTTGGGCTTGCAAACTCTTCGAATAACTCACCAAGGCTACTTTTTGGAGCCAGTGTTGATCAAAAGATCGGCAAGTATCAAGGACTTGGTGCGAGATATTATCAAGAGTTGCATAATTATACGCCAGAGCTTGTGGCCAGTGGAATTACGATGAATCACTTTTTGTTAAGTTATTCCTATTCGCGTCAACGAGTTCCTGGATTGTACGCCCAGTTGATGCACACTCGACAGTCGGATGGAAATAAACGGAATTTGCAATTTGCGTCTTTATATTATGGATTACGGCAGTCACCCAGCTGGAAAGCCGGGTTGAATTTCCTTCGTTTTAGTTTTAGCGAATCAGTTCCGGAATTGTATTTTAGTCCAGATCGGTTTTTATCCTTTGAGGTCTTTACTCAGGCCGACAATCTGTACGTAGAGCGACAGCGGTTTAAGTATATTGGGTTGCTGGCCATCGGTCAGCAATGGGTTGAAGACAACGCTCGACAGAATAGCTTGCGGCTGGAAGCAAAATTGGGATACCGGATGTTTCATGAGTTTCTTTTGTATGGTTTCTATCAGTATAGTAGCGCCTCTCAAACTTCCACCTTGGGATTTAAGTCAAGTCGATTTGGGCTGTGCCTAGAAGGTAAATTGTACAAAGTAAAGAAACCCGAAGCAGCATCTAACCTTTAGCTGGATTTTGCTTTGCTGTACTTGTGATAGTTGATATGGGGAAGACAGAGCACTGCCCAGACGATGAAGGCAAAGAGTAGCGAGAAACCCATGTATTGGATGATGTTGTCAACTCGACGTATTGCGGAGACTGCCATCGGATCAGAGAAACCTGCTTGAAGTTCACCATAATATCGCGCAAATTTTGTACCTACGGCTGTAAAGGATTGCAGTGCTACCAGAGCGAATATCGAGAGGCATCCCAGAGCAAGCGCAATCAATTTGCGCTTAATGGATATTGGCGTGGATAGGCAAAGTGCCAGAAAGAAACTGAGGATCATTCCCAATTTTACCCAAGAGTTTACTGGATAGGTCACCGGGCTAATTTGTGCGCTGTTTCTTCCCTCTGCTTTTGCTTTCTCAATTGCAATTTCTTGCTGCCTTTCACTGGAAAGCTGTACTAGAGAATCAAATCCCTTGAAGCGACCTAGCTCTTCGGGACGCAGGCTCCTGAATTTTGCCGTTCCGCCATCGCGATAGCTGCCAGTGGCCATATTTCCAATGGCATTGTATGTCTTGCTAATAAGGGATTTGACTGGTGCCACATGACCAAGAATCAAGAGCCCAAAGTAGAGAAACAGAAAGAGGCCAATTCTTTTGGCGATAAGCATCCCTAGTTCCATTGCAGTTGATTCTTCTTATTTGTCCATCCAATCCAATACAGTAAGCAGGCAATTGTTAATGCTATAAAGAGCACTTGCCAGACACTGACATGCATTAGCTCAAATAGAGACGGAATATTGATTCTAAACCAATAGAGGCTGACTATTCTGATGATATTGAGAATTACCAGAAACAGAGTCCCGAATACCAGAGCTGAGACTTTGTCCTTCCATATTGTAGGAAAAATCAAAATGCCAACCCAGAATATAGCAAGGGCCTCAATTCCATCACAACCGTTCTTGATATTGATGGCGATACCTTCACTTGTGATTGAATCCCCAATTACTTTTACTGGATAGCCCACGAGGGAAAGGATGGCTCCGCTTATCCAGGCATAGAATTCTGAAAGCGGTTTGACAAAACCAGATTGAAAGAATGGGGTAGACCACAGCAGATAAAAGAGTCCAATCAAAGCGACGAACTGTATCAAAAGTCGATTGACTGTGATTGCCCATAGATCTTTGATTTTCTGTCCAATCGATCTATTGGGTGATCCTAAATTCGAATCAGATTTCACAGACCCATTTTCATTCTTGGTCATAGAGAAGAAAGTTTAGCACTTGTTCAGTTGGTGGTTGTCACAAAATAAGAAAAGGTTTTCACAAAGTCGATCCAGCGAAGGAGCGAGCAATGTGAAAACCTTTTTATGTCATACAGAGCGTGAATCTAGTTCACGACTAATTTCTACTTCTTAGAATTGATCATTGCAACAAGGTGTAGCAAGTAGGCGAAAATTGGAGCAGCGATGGCTGTACCAATGATATCAACCATAGCCAAAGTGCCATATGTCAATAATGTCCAGCCAGTTGCAGCCAAAACCAGCGCTCCAACAAACAAGGCAGCTTGCTTGAACATGAAGCTGTTGAATGGGTAGCTGCTGAACTTATTCCACTGGAATAAATTGATTTCCGAAGTACTTCCATTGGCAGTTTGGATTCGACCGACAATCACATTCAGGAACAAAAAGTTCAATGTCAATAATGCCAAAATCATCAAGCCCCAAGTACCCATTGTTGGTACGGTAGAGATGTCGACTGCAGTACAATCAGCATCACAAGAGTTTGAAATTGGCAGTGTATCTACGCCATTGGTAAAGCTTGCGCTGTATCCAGTGCCTGGAACGTGGTAGAAGTTAGTGAAATAAGTTCCAGCAGGGTTTTCTGTCCAGACTGGAGTTGTAGCAACACCAGCTGCATCAAGTACACCAGTTGCTCCTGCAACCATTGTCCATGTTTCGCCTGGTCCAGAAGTAATGATTACTGTTTCGTAGAAGAATTC
>JAHDDV010000353.1:0-3029 GCA_020629205.1 Chitinophagales bacterium
ATCACATTAAAATGCTTTTCGAAAGTACTGTTGTAGCATTTGACAATGTAGAGGCCGGCAGCATGAGCATCTAGTGAAATGCTGATCTTCCCACTATGCTGCATCGATATGGAGCTGGTGTTGATCGATCTGCCCAGGTAATCGATGACTTCGATATTCATTGCTTCCGAAAGTGATGAAGGCGATTCGATTTCTACATTTAAGAGATCGTTCGTTGGGTTTGGATAGACTTTTATTGCATTGGGTGAGCGATCATCTACCCCAATCGAGACTCCTGCTCCAAGTGTCACAGTGGCCTGGTAGGTGCAATCGTTCGCTGCATCAGCAACAACAATTTCATAGCTTCCTGCACTCAAGTCTGCAAATAGATTATCGGCAAAATAGGTTTGACCGCCATCTATGCTAAACTGAAAAGGCTCCGTGCCGGCGGTCGGATTAATGATGATCGTTCCATCGTTTGATTCTTCAGATTCTGCATTCTCCGTTTGAATATTTGCCATGATGGCGCAGACTTCAACAGGTACACTTACCTCGTACAAGCAGATCTCCGATGCATCTTGCACCACGACATTGTAATCGCCAACGGCCAGGTCCGTGAACAGATTAGTACTCACAAAGGTTTGTCCGCCGTCAATACTGTATTGATAAGGCGCAAGTCCCGAAGTCGGATTGATTTCAATCGAACCATCTGTACTTACAACAGAGGAAACTCCATTCGCTACTATCTCTGCTGTCACGAAGGTGCAAGCCTGCAGGCTAATGGTTTCTTCATAGGTACAATTGCCGGAAGCATCCTGGATAAGCACATCATAATCTCCAGCAGCGAGATCAGTGAAAGTATTGTGATCAGAAAAAGTTTGTCCACCATTGATACTGTACTGAAATGGGCCAAAGCCAGAAGCAGCCATAATGGAGATGGCACCATCTGCAAGTCTACTGGAAGGATTGATTAGGTTATAAGAAGCGGTCAGGTTGCAGCCTGCTTCATCGGGACAGAAGGGCAATCGCAGCTCGGAGCCGAAGTCACCATTGTCCTCTACAACAGTTTGACCAGCTGAATTCAGCAACTCAATATGACCTTCTCCAAAGACACAGCAGATCCCGTCTCCAAAGTCATCGTAAACAGCCAATGTATAGCAGGAGGCAAAATCCAAACAAAATTCCTCACTATATACTTGACCAGAACTTACGGGTAGATCTCCGGCGACGATCACCTGATTGGTTGCGCCATCAATTATTTCCCAAGTGGTTTCATATGCATAGTCATCAGCTGTGAGTAGCAGTGTAAAAGTGTCAAAATCCGCATTGAGGTCCGTACTGCTGACAGCGAAATTATTGTCTCCAACTTCATCCTCTTGGTTGTTGACCTCCAAGACATTGAGAGCAATGATATTATCACTTTGCTGAAGATTGTCCTCTATGCTTATGGTTACCAGGCCCTGTTCTTGATACGGTATATCGACCGTGGCCACTACAACATCCACAAGCTCACCATTCGCTACTACTTCAATTTCCACTTCAGTGATCGTGGTCTCGCCTTGATTTGCAATGACAGCCTGAACTTCAACCACGTCATTACAAACAGCCGCTATTTGTGCGATAGAAAGTGCTCCATCCAAAGCACGCAGATTGCTAACAACAACGCTTAATGTATCGTTGTTGATGTACTCATCCTCGGCATCAGTCACGATCACCGTCACCTCATAATCACCTAGCGTTGAAAAATCTTGCGGTGCTGTAAACTCGAAATCCGCCTGGCTAAACGGCTCAATCGTGTTAGGTGGATTTATCGTTTCCATCAATTGACCATCCACTAAAAGCGAGAGCTCAAAATCGCTCATATCGGTCAAACCGCGATTAGCAATCGTTGCGCCTACGATCTCATCAGTGCCTAAACTAGATGAAGATTGAGGAACGAGAATCGCTTCGACTGCCAGGTCGCTGTCGGCAGTAATGTCTGCCCAAAAGGAAACCCAGGGTCTCGCTTGCTTAATGGCCAATTGATCTTGAGCGGTCACCTTATACTCGATATCCATTCCAAAACCTTCCACACCTTCCACATCATAGAGTATGGCAAATTCGTCGTGAATGACGCTAAGGTATTCTCTCATTTGATCCAGGTAGATTTGATCCATTACCAACTCCCCTGGATTCACTAAGTTCGATAATCTCAAGACGAGATAGCCGCCCGATTGTGTCGGGTCTTCATATAGCAAGATTTCTTCTGGCACGGAGTTGGGATCCGGATTTGTGATCAAGGACTCTCCTACCTGAGTGTTTAGATAAAAGGTCTCCTCTGTTTCGTAAATTGGATCAATACTGATGCCTACCCCATTTGATTTTTCCTCTTGAAAGTTGGGGTGACAAAGCACGCCCATAGCCGCCATAAAGTGATCAACACGATAGAAGTCTCTCTCTTCATAGGCCCTGAAGTTCCACATACTTGCATAAACCTGCTTTATGGATTTCTTTATATGGCCCTCATCCAAATGCTGGGTTTTAGAGGTATAGAGACCTGCTCCACTAAAGCCAGGTAGATCTTCATTGTTTGTACTGGATCGACACCTGACCGCAGTGCCTTCCGGAAAGGCATCATGCATCTGCTGCAAATCATCCAGCATCCATTGAGGCATCGGAGCATCTTTGATCGACCTTCTAAAGTCCTTTAGACGCTCCGTTCGGAAATTCAGGTCTGTCTTAAAGGTAGGATTGTCGATCATGACTTGCGCCTCTTCATAAAAATTATTGAATTTCATGAACTCATCATAGTAGTAAAATGGAATTCCAAACCCATCCGGTATGGTACCTTCTGGAAATCCAAAAGTTCTCATAGTGGCTACGTTGGAACACTTGGCTCCAAAGGCAGTAGACATATCAAACTCGATTTCATCCAGAGGCATGATTTCGGTTATGCTTAAATCTCGAATCGGAATTTGATCTTCTGTGGGCCTAATTGCTTCATACCAGTCATTTACTTCAGTCAATGTCGCTTCTCGTATTTCAAAGGTCTCATTCCCCGCTTTGTAATA
>JAHDDV010000353.1:3129-5682 GCA_020629205.1 Chitinophagales bacterium
CCAATAAAGTGATTCATATTTCCCTGTAGAAAGGGCATATTTGCCAACAAGAGCTCATAGGTTCTTTGAGTTTCCTCAAAATTATAAGCATCTCCAAAAGAGAAGTTCCATGAATAACTTCCAAGAACACCATTTTGGTGTATGTCATTGGCATTGAACACAATCTCTCCGGAGCTATCGTCTCCACCTACCGAGGCACCAATTCCAGCCCAAAAACCCGCGTGGATGGTGTAGGTATTGCTATTGATAAAATAGACCTGCGGATAATCGGTATCTCGGTTGAGAATTCCGAACTTTAGATACAATTGTCCATCCAAAAAAGGAGCCCATCCAACATCGTTGATGGCCGCTAATTCCAAAAAGGTATCGGCATCTGGTATAGAGGTGGCTCCATCTACAATATCTATGGCTGGAGCATAGTTGATCGGCGCATCTGTAGGCATGTTGTTAAACTCCGTAATATCGTCTATGCCATCGCCATCAGAGTCGTCAGGATTGGCTATATCATGCTCTGTTATCGTATAGTTTTCTTCTGGATAGGCAGTACCTGGCTCGGAGATAACCATCGTTCCGTCTACGCCCATCGTGATTGAAGTAATCCAATTGAAGGTGGGGCTATGCTGTGCATGCAAGACATAGTACTTATCCGCTTGCGCCTCTATAGACAACTGCACCTGACCGAATCCATTTACGGAGTAATTATCGATATTTACAACTTGAGCAGTGCAAAGGCTATAAGCAAAAAACAGAGTGACAAGTGGAATAATTCTCTTGATCATAATTGACATCTACGGTAAAACAATTCACGCAGTCTAAAGATAACACCGTTTTACTTGTAGAAATGGTAGGAATTTAACCTTTGCGCCATAAACAGTGGAGTTTGTGCGAGCAAAGACAGTCGAATGCGGCAGTAAACACCAACCGGTCTTAGTGATTACAATGATACACCCTGGATGTGTTGTTAGGACATGCGATTTTGAGGCAAAATTACCCAGAGCAAAATCACTAGGGATAGGGAATCAATAACTGTCTGATTTTTTAGAAGCCCAGCTGCATTCGGCCGCGCAACACCCGTCTTGCTCTCCGTTAATATTCGGCACTCAGCCAGCTGTTCATGCTCGGGCCAGCCTGTCTCTCCGCATGCGCTGCGAGCCAGTCTGGCTCCGGCATTCACACACGCTGGCTGAGCACCTCATATCACTGCGATCAAGGCTATATGGCTGAGGTCTGTGGGTCGCGCTAGCTTTTTCTCTTCATTATGTATTTTCTATGTTCCATTCCCCAGTTCGTCAACTCAATAATTAAAGGTACAAGTGTATAACCATAATCAGCAAGTTTATAGGTTACTTTTACTGGGATTGTATCATATACTTTTCTTATGACCAATTCATTTTGTTCCAAATCTCTCAACTCTTTGGAGAGCATTCTGGGAGTAATTTTAGGGAGTCCTTTTTCTAACTCTGAATATCTAAATTCTCCATTACAAAGAAGAGAAATTATTTGCATTTTCCACCTTCCCGATACGATTTCCAAAGTATCTTGAATCGCTTGCAATTCCTTTTTATAATGTTCGATAATCTCCAAAGGAGGCTTGTCAATTCGATAGCTTTTAAATTCAGCAATCTTTTCTTTCAACTCTTTATTCATCAGCAAGTTTTGAACTAAGGTACACTATACTTTGGTATAGTACTATACAAAATATAGCTAATCTTAAGTAGTTTTGCACTGCATCTAAAGTTTCAACCGAAATGGATAATCAAAATACGACAATAGCAATTATTGGCGCAACTGGCGCTACCGGAAAATTTGTTCTTCAAAAAGCTTTGCAAGCCAACTATAATATCAAAGTATTAGCTCGAAGTCCGCAAAAACTCGATGAGCATAAAGGCAAAATCGAGATTGTCAAAGGGAGCATTTCAGATTTGAACACTGTGAAAAGTCTGGTTGAAGGTAGTGATGTAGTTTTATCTTCTTTAGGGACTAATAAGAAGCCCAACTACATTGTAGAAAAAGGAGTCAAAGTCATTCTAGAAGCCATCCAATCTTCTACTTCTAAACCTAGATTCATTCATATGTCTGCAGTCGGTTTAGGTGATTCGATTATTCAATGCAGAAAATCCTGGCTTTGGACGCTTATTGTTAAGCTTTCTTTCCCTTTGATCGGTAGCGAGATCTTTGCTGATATGGAACGGGCTGAAGAACTAATTTCGCAAGCAACAGATGTAAAATCAGTCATTATGCGAGCGGCTATTTTGAACAATGAGCCTGCTCGTGGATATATCGTTCGTAGTTCGACTGAACCTGCAGGAAAGATATTTATTAGTCGAGAAGATATTGCTAATTTCATGTTGGCTTCCGTAACAGATACTACTTTTGACGGAAAAGCGGTTTCTCTGTTTTCTTCTTGATGGAGCGGCATCAGCGGTACTGCTATCCCGGCTAGGTTTGATGGTCTGTGTTCACGTTTGGGAGGGAGAGTCATCTCTAATGGTGCAAAACTAAAAACGCAAAACTGATGACTTATAAAGACTTTAACTTCAAGCCTACAAACCA
>JAHDDV010000354.1 GCA_020629205.1 Chitinophagales bacterium
TAGCGGATATACGAAGCCCCTGGGCAGTGCTTGCATTGGAACGGACAGCCCGACGGGTGCTGCAACGAGCCTATCTGTTCCGCTCCAAAAAAAGACTGATGTATCTTGGATGAAAGCAGTTTGCAAGTCAACACATTATAGCAAAAAATAGTACCTTTCTCGAAAGCACCATTCTCGAAAAATGGATCTATCAAATTACACCAACCCATACTATGATCAAGCTGTAGAGCTGGCGAAAAACGGCCAACTAAGGGATGCCGCAAAGCTCTACCGCAAGGCCGTCGAAGATCCCGACTGCCCACCCGAACTGCAGATTGAAGCCATCGTAAAGGTGATCAATGACTACTGTGAAGAGGGAAAGATCGATCTGGCAGAAGCATACCTCTTGCGCTTAGACGCTTATGAGCTGAACAATTATCAGCTGGGCAAAAAGTATAATCAGAAGGCCAGTATAGCAGATCACAAAGGGGAAAACGACAAAAGAAATAGACTGGTAGAACAGGCCATTTTGCACTGTGAGCAGTTTGCGGAATGTAAGAACGAACTAGCTTCAGCCTATATGCGTAAAAGCAACTTTGCTCCACTGCTGGAAAAGAGGGAGCTATTGCTAAAAGCCATCGATCTTGTCAAGGAGAATGATGACTACCCACGCCTGGCCAGCTATATGAGCAAGTTGGGAATCACCTATACCGACGACTATGATCGGGGAATGGAATGGCTGAGCAAGGCTTTGGATCTGGCCAGTACAAAGCCAATAAGATGGGAGGTTTATCTGGCCAGAGTAAGGAGTTGGAAGGCCTTCTTTCATCTAAGATTTAATGAGTACCACAAAGCTATTGACCTATGTTTGCAGATTGAACAGTTGTTTCAAAGAGAAGGTAACAATCTTCCGGCACTGATAAGACCATACAACTATATGTATCTTGGCGGTGCCTATGAGATGATTGGAGATTACTACGAGAGTTTAGTCTATAATAATAAGGCACTTATTTTCAGTGAGAAGCTGGGCATTAAGGCAAGCATGGCTATGTGCGCAGGGGGGCTCTCAGAGGCTTATGCGGCGATTGGTAAAACCCAATTGTCTATCAAGTATGCTTTGCTGAGCTTTGAATTCTTCAAGCAAGCGGATGAAAATTGGGACAAGAATGTAGAATACTCCTATTTGCATGGTACCTATATGACTCTGGGCACTGCCTATCTTAAAGTTGATAGACAGAAGGCCATTTATTACTACGAGAAGTCCATTGCTGCCTTGGGGGATAAGGCAGTGAAGGCTGGTGATCCATCCTATATTTCTTTGCTGCGGGGCTTGACGGGATTGAATCCCGATCAAAAGGGTATTGACTATGCTCAAAAGGCACTGGATCTGAAGCAGCCAGGTAGCCACAGGGTATATTTCCCCATGGGACTTGTCTACATGCAGATGCAGCAACATGATAAGGCTATAGATGCTTTAGAAAAGGCCCTGAATTATCTACGCAAGCAGCCTGGTACTATTGATATCCATGATCCAAACTCCATTCTTGATCTGAGCGATATGAAGGAGGGATTAGACACGCTACTCAAACTTGGAGAAGCCTATTACAGGCGCTATGAAGCTTATTCAGGTGAGCGTGATTTAGCACAGGCTTTAGCAGTATTTTCGCTGTCCTACCAGCTCATGGCCTTGCTCAGAAGAGGTATTGATACAAAGTCAGTCGTGTTTCACAATGACCTATTGTCAGCGGGCTATACCTTTTACATCAAAGCCATTCTAGCAAATAGAGTTGTAGACTATGATCAGATTATTCTTGTCTTTGACGCATGCAAAGGCAGTGTTCTTCACCAAAGCATTATAGCCAAAGAAGCACAAGAGAAATATTCGGCATTGCCGATGGTGATCAAAGAGAAGGAACTTCAGGACGAATTGGTGGAGATTGAGAATAAGCTGGAGCGACTGCAAGATGGCCCGGAAAAGAAGCAACAACACAATCTCTTCTTTGACAAGAGGATGGCTTACAAAGCATTTGTCGCAGACTTGGAAGTGGCTCACCCAGAATATCTTGAAAGCAAGTATGAACTCTCTGTGCCCAGCTTGACCGACATTCAGGCTCAGCTAAAAGAGAACAAAAAGCTACTCAATTATTTGATAGGTGAGCAGTCTATTCTCATTCTATTCATCGATGAGCAAGAGGTGGTGCTTCGAGAGCTTGCAAAGCCCGAGCACTTTGAAGAAGATGTGCTGGATTGCTTCAATGCCATCCGGCTTTTGGACCAAAAGCTCTTCGAGCAAAAAGCCAGATCGCTTTATCAATTGCTGATTAGCCCTGTTGGCGATCTAATCTACAGTATCTTCGAAGAGGATGATATCTATGACCTCACTATTATCCCCCACGGAGTTTTGACCAAGTTGCCATTTGAGGCGCTCTTTGAAAAGCAAGTTGCAGGCAAGCCAGACTATCTGCTCAATCATTTTGATGTTTCCTACCACTATTCCTTTAGTTTGATCGACAAAGCTTATAAGCTACAAGACCTTGAAGCCACTGCTGAATTCCTCGGCGTCGCCCCCGTGTATGATTCCCTGTCGAGGGCAGAAATCGATGGACTCTTCAATGGAAAGCGCAGCGGAGAAGAAGACTTGATCTGGAAACCATTACCCTACAGCAAGAATGAAGTGGAAAGTATAGCAGGCTTGTTCAAAGTAGCAGGTGATTCCTCTTGCCTCTACCTAAAGGAGGAAGCCAATAAGCAAAACCTGCTGAGAAATCTGGGAGACTTCAAGTACATACATATGGCCGCTCACTTTCATCAGCATGACATTCCACAGCGATCCGGCTTGGTGCTTAGCGACGATTTTCTATTTGTAAATGAAGCCTACACCCTCGATCTAAATGCAGAATTGGTCGTCTTAAGTGCCTGCGAAAGCGGCATCGGAGAACTCTCTAATAGCGAAGGATTGATGGCCATCAGCAGAGCCCTGCTTTATGCAGGTGCCCGACATATCGTCAGTACCCTTTTTCAAGTAGAAGATCAATCCGCCAGCGAAATAATGCAATTGTTCTATCAGGAAGTCCTGCAGGGCAATTCCATCAAAAGATCTCTAAACAATGCAAAGAGGGAATACACCAGGTCTCATGGTGTCTTGAACAGTAGTTGTGCTGCTTTCACATTGATTGGCTAAGAGGGCTCAGACACATCTATAAGCCAACATCCCGGTATTTCGTAGGGAATGTGATTGCTTCCAAACTAGACAGAAAACTACAATTTCACTCCCAGAAAAACTACTTTTGTGTGGATTTACTGAATGCCCTTGCTATGGCAAAAACTTCTGTTTATGACCAAGCCCCGAAAAAGAATAAAGTACATACCCGAAAAATATTGGCCATTCTGCCTGCAGTCTTATTCCATTGCTAATCTGATTTCTACCGGCAAGATGTTGGAGGCTCAAAAGGAAATCGAAAGGCTTGAACTGGTCGCCAGAGAATCCGGAGATCGTTTTTATGAGTTGGAAATGGATAGGGTGATCATCGCTTTGCATTATGCTAAAATTGAAACTCAGGAGGCACTTGAAAAAAACATCGCATTAGCCCACGATTTGCAAGAGCACTTTCAGGATAACCTAGAAAGTCCGCTATACCTCTTCTATGCTTATATGGTGGAAACGATGTATGCACTCCTGTATACCCGAACCAACAATATCACACTAAAGTACTATGCTAATAGCAAGGCACTTAGGCTGGCTGAAGCGCTCGATTATCCTAGAGCTATTTTAACGGAGAAAACCAATTTGGCAGGTTATTTTGGTCACCTCGGAGATCATCAAAAATCTAATGAAGCGCTCTTTGCTACGGAGGCGCTACACTATGAGGTGGATAATGCAAATCTCAACTTGCTCTATCACAATATTGCAGTCAATTACGATGAACAGGAGCAGTACGAGAAAGCCAACGAGTTCTTCGCAAAGTCACTGCCTTTGTCGCTGGAAAAGGAGATGTATTATATCTACCTGCACACGCTTAGCACCTACGCAAGATCCCTGGTAAAACAAGCGCGAAGCAAGCCAGCTAAGATCCATGAGGCTCTGGAAACTCTGGAAAAGGCGGAAGACTTTATCAGCGCACAATTTGATGAGGAAGCCCTCACAGCCAACAATTATTTCATATTGGCCTATGCCTGGTGCTACTATTACAAATTTGTGAATGAAGCCCCAAAGATCATTGATCTA
This sequence comes from Chitinophagales bacterium, assembly GCA_020629205.1. Lineage (GTDB taxonomy): Bacteria > Bacteroidota > Bacteroidia > Chitinophagales > UBA2359 > JAHDDV01. The sequence continues at coordinate 4,205 of JAHDDV010000354.1, forward strand.
TTGGAAGGCATGATAGAGCACTGTTCAAATGCCAATAAACTGGATTTGCTACCTTTCCTGTCCTGGGCATATGTGGAGACCGACAAAAAGCAGCAAGCCCATCAAGTCTTTGAAAATTATGTGAACATAAATAAGCAGTTATATGTGAAAAATCCCGAAGCTGGACAAGCAAAGCTCGATGCGATTTACAAAGCAGCAAAGTCAGAGGCAGAAATCGCCTATCACCAGCAGCTGTACCAAACCGAGCAAGTACATAAACAAGCCATACTCTTCGAAAAGAATCAGGTCGAATTAGGCTCCTTGGTTAGACAGATGAATCCGCATTTTATGTTTAATGCTTTAAACTCGATCGGAAACTTTGTGCAAAGCAATGAAGCAAAAATCGCCAATAAGTACATAGCCCGATACGCCAAACTGATGAGGCTGACGCTGGAACACTCGCAAAAGGAGAGGATTTGTTTGGAGGATGAAGTAGAGATGATCAACCTCTATCTGGACTTGGAGAGCCTGCGATTTGGTCACCTCTTTAGCTCCGAGGTTTTGATTGAAGACATCGACAACTTGTATAACTATAGCATTCCCCCTATGCTGATTCAGCCAAATGTTGAGAATGCTATTTGGCATGGGCTTAGACGAAGAAAACAAAAGGAGGGGAAATTAGTCATCCAGTTCAGAATAGAAGACGAATACCTTCACTGCAGCATTGTGGACAATGGAATTGGCCGAGAGCATGCCAGTGCTTTTAATAAAGTTCATCGCAAACATCACCAATCTGTTGGGAAATTGAATCTGGAACGACGACTGGAGATCATCAATCAAATGCAGGATAGACCGATCCTTTTTGAAATCTCTGACAATCAAAAAGAGGATCTCGAAAATCCGGGAACAAAAGTGCAGTTGGCCATTCCGATTTAGGGGATGTATGGGAGCTATCGCTCTTTTCCTGCATGGTCTTTTTCTCTTTTGATAAAAGCAACCAAGAATCAGGGCTGGGTGAATTCTGTAAAAAATAGGGAGCTCAGCAGATCCACACGTGGCAGCATGGTACCCGTGCTCCGCTAATACTCAGCACCCAGCTAGCTGTTCGTTGCACAGCCTGTTGCGTCTCTCCTATCGTCGAGCCACCACAGGCTGGCACTCACTACGCTATCTGGGCACTTCGTTCCGCTGCGCCCGCGGCTATTTGGCACCTGCACTCGGTCGTGGCGATGAGGATATACCGAATTTCGTAGAGAAAGTTCACGAACTTTCTACCGAACTGCCATCCCAAGACCGTAGAGAAAGTTCACGAACATTCTATCGAATACACTTGCTACGAAGGATCCCTGAGGCCGCGCGTGACCTCCGGTCACATTGCAGGAGATAAAAAGCAACCGTGTTGCTAATTGCCATTCAGCAACAATACGAAGTCATGCGCTCAACGTTCGGCGACATATCAATGTCGGAGC
>JAHDDV010000355.1 GCA_020629205.1 Chitinophagales bacterium
CAGTCAGGGCGCTCAGTGCACTTCCATTTCCGCTTCTATCAGGGCTATTGATCACGGTCTGTCGGTCGTGGCAGCTTGTCCTTTCTGAGCTGCGCGAGACAGGTATTGCGACCATGGGGCCCATTGGGTAGCTGGGTCGACATGCATGTGGCGACGAAGGGTTAAACAGTGATGAGATTTGAAGGATGACTTTAATCTTGCTATTTTCCGCAGCCTTTTGGCAATAACCTGGTGCTGCGTAAACAAAGTTCGTAACACCTTTGAGGAGCTTATCTTTCTGTCAGACAATGCGCGAGGATGGAGCATAGCCTTAGCTACGCGACCGACGAGCAAGGAAGAGTGGCAGAAATAGAAGCCAGTCAAACTATCCAGAACTCTGTGCCCGGGGCACTAACTACCCTGACAATGAGCGTTAAAGCATCCAAAACATCGAGCTCCACTTCCGAAAAGTCCTCATCGGGAGCCCTTTTGGTATTGGGATTCTGGCTGCTTGTAAGCATCGGCTATATCACTTTCTACGCCTTCCACTTTAAGTTTTCGCCAAAGGTCATTGTGCTGCATTTGATGCTTGTGGCCGGATGTTTTGCGGGTCTGCTATTCTTGCTGAGCACTTTGATGCGCATAAGAGCAATTGAGGCTTGGGTCTTTGGCCGCTTGGTATGGGCCTCTACATGGGGACTCTTGATTTTCTGCCTGAGCCTTATCTACATATTGAATGTGGTGAGCCTCAGTGAATGGGGGCAAAACATTACCTGGAACATAGTCTTCAAGTATGGAAGCCAGCTGCCTGCTCTAATCAAGCATCAACCCTTTTATCGACTGCCCATCTATGTAGCCATCCTTGCACTACCCTTGTTCTGCTTCCTTGGCTTTTGGATGACGGCCCGTTCTTTCCAAACACTTTATATACGGATAGGGGCAGCAATATACGATCGGGTACAATTTCGCAGTACCTATCTGGTCATGCTTGCAACTGGGCTCTTTCTATTGGCGCAACTTTGGCCGCAGCAGCAGAGCATTCGTTCTCAAATGAGCTTTAAGAAAGAGCCGATCTACAACTTTTTCAAGCCATTCAACAGCATGTTTAAGGAGAATGGCACCTTTGATCCCGCTGTTATTCAAGCCCATCAAGAGGCCATTGCCTATTATCCGGAAGATCAGGATTACGAGAAAAAATCAGTAGTGCTCATTACTGTGGATGCCTTGCGGCCTGATCATATGAGCGCATATGGCTACCATAGAAAAACAACGCCTTATCTGGATTCATTACTCAATGCCGGACAGTTGCAATTGTCCTCGCAATTCTATTCGAACTGTTCCAATTCTTACGGAGGCATCCTAAGTGTGCTGAACTGCACACCGATTCATCAGATTGCAAATGCCAATTTTAACATACAGGATGTGTTCAATAAGTTGGGTTATTATACTTGTTTTGTACTAGGGGGTTCTCATAGTGACTGGTATCAAATGCATCGCTTCTATGAAAACAATAGCAAGTTGGATTTTTACCGTGATGGTTTCCATTCGAAGAACTTTCATGCGAAAGACGATAATATCGTATTGGAATTCCTGGACCAGATTCCTGATGCAGATGAAGCGCCGGGCTTCTTCTACATACATCTCATGGCGGCGCATCCGGGTGGTGTAAAGTTGCCTGAGTATGCTCGTTATCAGCCAGCCGGCAGTACCGGATATGTAAATCGCGATCAAAGGCGTTGGATCAACTATTATGACAACGGTGTACTACAAGCTGATGATTATATCAAGAAAATCATGGTTTTACTAACACGTAAGGGATATTGTGAAGATTGTTTGTTGCTCATCTCCGCCGATCACGGAGAGGCATTGGGAGAAAAGGGGCGCTATGGACATGGACAATATCTGGGTTTTGAAAGTGTGAACATTCCACTGCTCATTCACGATACAAATGCAGCAGCAGATAGCCCCCTCTTAGCCTACGGTACTCAGATTGATATTGGCCCTACGATTCTTCATCGGCTGGGTATACTCAAGCCAGAGGTCTGGGCAGGAAGGTCTGTGGAGACGGTCTCCGAAGGTGTTTCCTACCGCTACCAGCGACAAAGGAAAAGCTACGGTCTTATTAGGGAGGACTCCACGGGTATTTATCGCTACCTGTACAATACAGCTAGCAAACAGCAAGAGCTGTATAAGATCGATGAGGATCCGAAGGAGCTGCAAGACCTGTCGGCCGAACCTCGTTGGAAAGCCTTATTGAAAGAGCTTCATCAAAATTGCATTACTACCTTTCGTTTGGATATTGAATCGTAGTTTTTCTGGCAGCAGTCCTTCACTCAACTGCTGTGAAAGTACAATTCCCTCGTAGGTGTAGTGGTTGAATCCACCGGTGTCTATTCCGGTATTGAACCCTATGACCTCGACATCTTTGACCATGCAGGGCCCTCCACTTTCGCCAGTGTACTGCGTATCAATCCTACCAGCCCTTCACAGTTGTTTCCGCCGGAACGAATGGTGGTATTTCGAAGCATTCCCCAATTGCTTGTTGAGTACCGTAATCCGATTGCCCCAGGATTTCCCTGACCGGTATCAATGGTGATGTTTTCGAGTGCCTTGCCAAAGTTTATTACACTATTGGGGCCTGTCCATACTAGTGGTGCATTGTGCAAAACTTTGCGTATACCAAAAAGTGAATAGCGAAAGGAGGACAAATTTCCGCATGGCTATGGTTTTAGATGAGAGAAGATAGTGAATTCAACTCACATGCAATTAAATCTCTTTGGCCATTGTAAACATCAACTAGCTTAGCGATATTTTCTCCGTCACCACGGCCTACAGAAGGTGCCATTTAGCCCCGGGTGAAGCGGAACGAAGTGCCTGTATGGCGTTGTGAATGCCGGAGCCGGGTGGGCTCAGAGCGCAGCGGAGAGACCGACCGGCCCGAGCATGAGCAGCCAGACAGGTGCTGAGTATTAGCGGAACACGGGTAGGCTGCTAGCGCGAGTCAATTCGCTGGGCTCCAAAAAAGATGACAGTGCGAACTTCGTTTGCGTAGCACTAGTTTTTGAGGAACGAAATATGGATGCTCTGTCCTTGCTTTTCTATTTTCAAGTTATAAAAACCACTTTCGAGGTCGCTGGTATCCAGCTTTGGATATTGTGGATCGAGCAAACCGGAGGATTGCAGTCTTCCCATGATGTCGAAAAGGGAATAGGGCGCAGCTTCGTCTAAGCCATCAATGTTGAGTTGATCATTGCTAGGATTGGGAAATAGCTTTAGGGAAATGGATTGATCGTTTTGAACTTGATTTGAGCTGGGAAAGTAGGTACCAAGATCATTGCTGTAGATGCGTACAAAATAAGAAGGATGGGCATTTAACAAGACTAGTTCCGGATAGGCATCTCCGGCCAAATCGACACTGATGAAGCGTGACCAAAGTGCATCGTCGATCGGAAAAACGCTCTCGGTGAAAGTACCGTCTCCCTGATTAATCATGAGCTGGGTGGTAGGAGTTACAGCATTCCAGGAAGAGATGATGTCTAGATCACCGTCCAGATCGGCATCAAAGAAATAGGGCTGAGCTGAACTTGCTGTGCCGGAAATCAATTGAGACATGGTAAAGGTGCCGTCCGTAAGTTGCCTGCGAATTTGAATGGTGCCTGTTTCGGTTTCGACGAAGAAATCCAATAACTCGTCATCATTGGCGTAAATGGGAGCAGCGAGCTTGAGCTGCTCATCGAAGTCAAAACCTCGTGGTTCCAGAAAGGAGCCCTGATCGTTTTCCAGCATATAGACCGTGGATTTCGGTCCATAATTTCCATGAAAATAGAACAGGTCGGCATCGCCATCATTGCCGTAGTCAAAGCTCTGACAACGATAGACCCCAATGTTTGAACCTATAGGTATGGAGGCTATGACACTTGAATCCCCATCCAATGAAACAGCGGACAAGATGCCATTTTCTGCGAAAATAGCCACCGCTTCACCATTGGGTAGAAAGTTGTCAAGGAGACATTCGAATATTGACAACTCGTTCAATCGAAACAGCGTATCTGTCTCTCCGATCAATTGATTTTCTCCTGCTTTCAGCTCTGAGATCACATGCTGTTGCTGTGCTCCGTATGGAACTCTAAATAGTCGATTGTTTAGCACTTTCAAGTCGAGGCCCGTGGGCAAAAGCTGACGTATCCCTACAGTACTGATGGGCAGTTCTCCGCTATTCTCATAGGCGGCCAAATTTCCAAATTGTGAGCTCCAAAGCAACAGATCAGCTTTTTCGTCTCCATCTTTATCCCAGACGTTCAAATTGGTATTTCGGCAAACGGGTGCTTCGTAGATTGAAGTAGCGGAAACGTTTTGCTCATCTTCGGAGACTTCAAAGAATTGAATTGAGCAGCTAAGATCATCTGAAACGACCAGCTGATCTGCACCAGTACCATGGAAGTCTATCGCAGTCAAGACGGGACCGAAGAGATTGAGATCAACCATATTAGAGACAAACTCATCTCCAATGATGCGGTGAATGCCAAGCTTCTGTTGTGTAGATGGTGTTCTGTATGTGATTAAACGATCCCCGTTTCCAAAATTGGCCTTGATGCTTTTGTAGTTTGACTCTGTTACTGAGGCGGTTAGTTCGAGCTGTTCTCCTCCGTATGTTGTTAGGAAGTGATATTGAGTATCTATGTAAAAGATAATATCGGCTTCACCGTCTGCATCGAAGTCGCCAATAAGGGGAGGGTCAGTGGTACTCATAAATACTGAAGAAGCAACAGTGGTATTGTAGAGGTTTCTTTTTAGATAGTTTTGATCAGGCTCAGAAACAAGAGCCCAAATATTCAAGTCCTTTTCTGTTGCTCCGGAATTGCTACTTTCGCTAAGTGATAAATATACAAAATCGTTGATACCATCTTGATTGATATCTTCCACAGCAGGGTAGGAATAGTTTGTATCTTCCTCAATCTGATCCAGCTGAAGTACTTCATCCGTTTCGAATCCATTGTCATTGAGGTAGCATACGATGGTGGAGTCCTTAACTGCGAATAAATCCTGATCCCCATCTGCATCCGCATCTCCTACCGAAATCAGGTTGGCAAAATCGAATAGATCGACAGTCATGTTTTCGTTGCCATCATTGCGTAGGTATAATAGTGACATACCAGCGACACTGGGATTCTGAGCGATACGACTAATTAGATCTATATCACCATCATTGTCAAAGTCCATGGGAAAATGCTCAAAATATAGATAGGAAGTATCAAAGAAAATTGGATCCTCGTATTCCCCACTTGCCATAGCCGGTAGCCAGCAGTCCAGCATGATCAGATCCTTGAGTCCATCGCCATTTAGATCGGCGTAGTCTGAGAAAACAAAAGGGGAAGCGCCGTCATGGGTAGGGCGCATCAGTTGCGCTTCTGTAAACTGGGCAGAGATCGTACGAGTGCCAATTAAAAGCATAACTGTGATCAGTAAAAGCCTCATGATGTTTCAATTTTGCATTGGGGATGAACAAATTTCTGTACCTCACTGGCCCTTTGCTTCCTTCAAGAAACGAAGGATATGCTGTTCTCCATTTACTTTAAGTTGGAGAGTATATATGCCAACAGGAAGCATAGCCACATCTACAACAGGCCTGCTACCGAAAGATCATCTGGCTCCACCAGTAGTCTGGGTA
>JAHDDV010000356.1 GCA_020629205.1 Chitinophagales bacterium
TGGTGCTTATCTTAGTGGATTGCGAGAGGCGGAGAAGATAGCGGCGCTGCTCTAGTGCCCTGGGAACAAAGTAATGGATGGTTTGAATGAGCTTATCTTTTTGCCAACCGAGGCGCGAGAAGGGAGTATAGCCTTAGCTACATGACCGACGAGCAACGAAGAGTGGCAGAAATAGAAGCCAGTCAGACCATCCAGAACTTTGTGCCCGGGGCACTAGCGAACTTGTTCCTTGTCCTTGTGCCTGAAGAACTAAGGTTTCGGTTTGCTTGCCTCCATATATCTCATTAAATTGTAGCACCCCGAACAATTTAAACCATGAAATATTTAGCTACTACATTCGTATTTCTTCTGGTCCATCTCTCATACCTTAGTGCTCAAAATCTACAGCTCGATAGCCTCGAAGCAAAGATCGACGAGATGATTCCTCCCTTTGTAAACGATACGACTCCGGGTCTTGTGATCAGAGTCGTTCACCAAGGAGAATTGATTTACGGCAAAGGGTTCGGTCTGGCCAATCTGGCATACAAGATGCCCAATGACACCCAAGGACTTATTTTCCTGTCCTGACCTCGGTATAATGTTGACATTCGAGCGTTCTGATAATGGGGGAATTACCGGATTTTCCCTGAACTCGCGAAGGACTAAGAATGTGGTATTCAAGAGAATGTAAAATGCCTGTTTTAACTGTTGAAACTCAAATGTCCAGCCAATGCCGAAAGAAATAAAATACCGAACCTGTCACCTCTGTGAGGCCATGTGTGGATTGCAAATCGAGCTGGATAGGGGAGAGGTGCTATCGATCAAGGGACACAAAGAGGACATTTACAGTCGGGGCCATATCTGCCCTAAAGGGGTAGCTCTAAAAGAACTACATACAGATAAAGATCGCTTGAAAGAACCGATCAAGCGAACAGCAAATGGATGGAAGAAGATCACCTGGGAAGAGGCCTACGATACAGTAGAACGGGAGATGAAAAAAATTAGAAAGCAGCACGGAAACAACGCCATCGCTACTTATACCGGAAATCCTACTGTTCATAATGCTGGTACAGCACTCACCCTGTATGATACCATTAACGCGATCAACACAAAGAACCGCTATGCCTCTCATAGCATGGACTCCGTGCCTGTGTTTGTGGTCAACCAATTGATGTATGGGCATGCTATGCTGAGCCCAGTACCCGACATTGAGAAGCTGGATTATTTCCTGATTATTGGTGCCAATCCTATCGCCTCAAATGGCAGCTTCATGTCTACTCCTGACATCAGGGGCAAATTAAAAGCCATACAAGATCGGGGAGGAAAAGTTGTTGTCCTTGACCCCCGTTTTACGGAAACAGCAAAGAAGGCAAGTGAGCATTACTTTATTAGCCCGGAAAGCGACGTGCTACTGCTACTAGCGATCACCAATGAAATCTTTAAAAGAAAGGCAGTGGTTTCTTCGCGCGTGCTCGACTTCTCCGACCACTTAGACCAACTAAAACAGCTAGTGGAGGGCTACACCATATCATCCATTGCCCCAAATACAGGTATCACAGCTGAGCAGATAAATCACATCGTCGACGATCTACTGGCACATGATAACAGTGTGCTCTACGGAAGGCTGGGTATCAATACCCAATCTCACGGCACCCTATGTCAATGGCTAATCAACTGCATCAATATCCTGCTGGGAAAGATGGATGAGCCGGGGGGATTGATGTTTACGCTCCCAGCGATCGACTATGTGAAATTGATGGCCCATGAATCCAAGATGTTCCGCTACAAAAGCCGCGTTCGACAGTATCAGGAAATCGTAGGCGAGTTTCCCACCGCGACCCTGGCCGAGGAAATCTTGACCGAAGGAGAAGGACAAGTGAAAGCCTTGCTTACTATCGCTGGTAACCCAGCTCGCTCTGCACCAAATTCAGCATTAATGGAAGAGGCCTTGGGCGCACTCGATTTTATGGTAGCCGTAGACATGTACATCAATGAAACAACCAAGTACGCCAACATCATCCTACCACCAGCCGTGGGATTGGAGACCATGCATTATTCATTTGTGTTGCATATCATTGCCACCCGCAACACGACTAAATTTAGTCCTGCACCAATCCCTATTTCGGATAAACAACGCTATGATTGGCAAATCCTTGGCGAGCTACAACGTCGATTGTTTAGTGGAAATTCGCTGCAAAAGATCAAGAACAACATAAACTCCCGCATTCATCCACGGACGAAACTGGATATGGCCTTGAAGACTGGCCCTTACGGTGTTTTAGGTGGTCGATTTATGAAAAAGGATGGCCTCAGTCTCAAACGTCTGCTAGAAAAGAAAGAGGGAATTGAACTGTCCCCATTGAAACCGGTTTTTCCCGAAAGACTCTTCACAGAAAACAAGCGGGTTGACCTAGTCCCTTCTCAAATGGCAGAAGAATTGAGAAAGCTTCCAGATTGGTTTTCTGCTCAGGAAGCGGAGCAATTTCCATTCAAGCTGATCGGTCGCCGACACTTGAGGAGCAACAACTCCTGGATGCATAATCTGCCGATGCTGGCGGGAGGCTCTCGAAGATGCACAGCTATGATTCATCCAGATGATGCAGAAGATCTTGGTATTGTTGATGGCGAAAAGATCCTGGTCTCTTCCCCAATCGGCAGCATTAACATTGTTGCAGAGGTCACGGATCATGTCGCACGCGGTGTAGTCTGCATCCCACATGGCTGGGGGCATGAAAGTCAAGGTGTGGGATTACAGGTAGCCCGCCAGGAGGCTGGAATAAACGTCAATGACATCGTCGATCACAGGCGGGTCGATCCACTTTCCTACAATGCCGCATTTAGTGGACAGCTTGTAGCTGTGTCCAAGATGGGATCCCGAGCTTGATGATCAAGGGAATCTCGTCGACTAATTACCCAAGTTCGTCGATCGCACTTTTGAAAATCGCAGTAGTCTTCGAATTTGTCTCCTGATGAAAAGGATTTACTCACATTAATAAATCTTTCTTTATGGGATCTAAACAAGCTTCTGCTTTCCTACTCGGTATCTCTTTGTTTGTAATTCTTGGCAGTTACCTCTTCTACGGCAATCCCGAAACAATCGACAACCGCTCCTAGAGGGCCTTTGTGATGGCTGCTCAAAGTTTTTTTGCTGGATTGGGCAAATGGAGTCCAGTCCTTAATTTCGCTGGTCTGATCTTATACTATACCGAGCGAAAGAAGCCCGACCTTCCCATATGCTACCATTAACACTTGCCCATGGTGCCATTTTGATTGGATACGTGCTGCTGGGCTATTGGATTGCTTTTCTGGAGGCTTTGTTTTTTACAGGTTTGCCAGGTTGAAAATAAGTTCCATTGCGTGAGCGACCGAAGCGGAACGAGCCGCCGGGCGGGGCGACTGAGGCCTGGCTGATGGGGGCTCGGAACGCAGTGGAGAGACCACAGCAGCCAAGAGCCGAAGCGACCTGCCCAAGGTGAGTATTAGCGGAGGCCGCGACCCGGAGTGAGAGAAAGGAGTGCGATAGCGCGACTGAAGCGAACGTAGGGGCACGCCCAAACAATCAAGACAGTTAAATTCTTCCAGCTCAGCCCGCATTTTGTCGCGTACCTAACCCTTGCACAGTATGCCCTTGCCAGCATCGCGACAACTGCTTCAATAATGGGTATCTTTGGGCAAAACCAATAATCGATGAAATCCATGAAGTCATTGTACCTATCTCTCGCATTTCTGTTTGCGATCACCACCACTCAAGCACAGGATTCTACCTTCGAATCTGTTTATACGATGCTGACTACAAGCTGTGCCAATGACTACTGTCACGGCAGTGGTAGTGCCAATCCTTTGCAGCTCGGAGGCACGATGGAAAATGTTTACAATAGTTTGATAAATGCTGATCCAAGCAACCCAGCAGCGGCAGCGGCAGGCTATAAATTGGTCAAGCCAGGTGAGCCGACGGAAAGCTTCCTTTATAGAAAAGTGAATGGCGAGCTATACCATTCTGATATGCTGACTTCGGCTGAGGGTCAATCCATGCCGCCTAGCGGGGAGCTTACCGATGTGCAGAAGGAGACCATCCGTCAGTGGATTATCTGGGGTGCACCGATGGAAGGAATGGTGCATGATCAAGATGTTCTGGATCAATATTACAATGGCAATGGCCTCGACCGAGTCGAGCCTCTGGAACCGCCTGCAGAAGGAGAGGGCTTCCAATTTAATGTAGGAACGATCTTTTTGGAGCCTGGTGAGGAAATCGAAATCATGAAGGCAGTCGAGGTGCCTCTGGGTGATGACCACGAAATCGTAGGTTTCGAAATCGTGATGAATGAAGATTCTCATCACTATGCGCTGGCCAGAATTCTCAATGGCTATGAAGAGGAGATTGCGCCAGGTTTCACCCTTGTCGATAACTTCATTATTGCCGCAAACTTCTTCGGAAATTCTGAGCTGATTACCAGTTCCCAGTTACCTGCAAGCATCTACAATCTTCCCGAAAATGTGGCCTATCGATGGGATGGTTCCAATTGGATTACCATTAATTACCACATCAAAAACTATTCAAACACAGGCATTCTACCAGCTGAAGGCTACCTAAACCTATATGTGCAGCCTAGAAACACAGCAGAGAAAGCCATGAAGACCGAGACGGTTACCTATGATGTCACAGCACTCAACATAGAGCCGACTGGCACGGATACGACTTTGGTTATGGAGCACTTCATAGAAGGATCTGAAGAGGTGATTGACATCTGGCAGCTGATTCCACATACACATGCACTCGGCAAGGATTTCGACATTTACAAGCGTAATCCCGATGGTACTAAGGGCGAGCAGGTCTACGAGGGTTTCTATAATTACGACCTCGGTTTTGATCAGGGCTACTACGATTTTTCTCATGCCACCTATAAGAGCTTTGAAGACCCTCTGCAAATCAAAATGTCTGAAGGCTTGATCTTCGAAGCGGTATTCAATAATCCTGGAACTGAAACTGTGAGCTTCGGATTGACGACCGATGACGAGATGTTTATCGGCTATTATCTCTACAGTGAAGGCAGTCTCGAAAATCCAATTGCCAATGACAATATCGATTTCATTGAGGCTGAGCTATACCCAAATCCTGCAAATGACCAAATCACCATTCGTTCGAATGAACTGCCAAATGCGGAAGTGCAAATCTTCGACGTCATGGGCCAGCTGGTTTATCAGTCGCACATTCTTGAAGGTGCCAAAGCGATCAACCTCAATATTGCAGAGTTCGATGCAGGTTCCTATATTGTGCAAATTTTGGATCAGAATAAGCTCTATCTCAACCAAAAGTTTGTCAAGGAATAAGGAAAAGATTTATGGCTTATCAGCACTAGTTTTAGGAAAGGCACTCTACCATAGGGTGCCTTTTCTTTTTTGGAGCAAGAGCTGATTCGGGCGTGGCGACGGCCGTCTCGCTATCCGTTCCAATGTAGGCAGCTGCCAGAGGCTTCGCTGCTGCACTGGCAGGGTCTTGCTAATGCAGCCCCTGCCAGCACAGCGCTCAGTCCTCTGCCAGCTACCTACATTTCCTCTTCTATCGAGGCTATTTTTCGCCGACCGTGGCTCGCGGGGGCCAAGTAGTTTTCACTAAACAATTTCTAAACTTTTCTGTTTCTTGCAAGAGAAATCAAACCCAA
>JAHDDV010000357.1 GCA_020629205.1 Chitinophagales bacterium
GGGGAATTGCCGCCTATTTGCTAAGATTCTGATCTTTTATTTGAACCACAAAAGGGCACAAAGAATTAGACACAAAAGAGCACAAAGATTTCTAAGCAAAGGCTGAATATCAAAACTAATCCAAAGCCTCCACAAAATCTATAATCTCATCAAAGCTATCGAGGCAATAGAGTCCATCCAGATCCTGACTCACGGAAGCGGCTTGTGCCCCGCCAAGGTAGATGGGTATAGGTAGGTCGGCACTAAGCTGCCGAAAGTAAGCGCCATGATCAGAACCTGCCAATGAAGTGCAAACAAAGGAGAATAAAAAGGAGGGCTTGACCTGCTCCGCTACATGCCGGACATCCTTCAAAGGAACATCGGCACCAAGATACAAGACCCGGTACTTTTGGACTTTAAGCATATAAGAGAGAAACAAAAGACTGATCTCGTGCCGCTCACCACTCGGCAGGAAAAGCAAGGCTACAGGTGTGACCCCTCTCCTACGCACTACCTGACCATCAATGGCTACCAGCAACTTTTGTCGGATCAAATTTGAGATAAAGTGCTCCTGAGCAGGATTGATCACTCCCGTCAACCAATGAATGCCTGTTCGCTGAAGAAAAGGGAAAACGACGTTCTTCATGGTTTCGAGCAGTCCATTTTGAAGGATTGCGGTGCTGATGATCTTTTCAAAGCGCTGCTCGTCAAATTCGACCATTGCCGATGTAAGGGCATTGACATGGATTTCATAGCGCTGATCTCCCTTAGCCATTTTATCTACACTGGCGCAGATCTCCGGCTCCGTCATCTTAGCGATCTTGGATATCTTGTAGCCACTATCCTTCAGCATGACTATGTTGAGCAGCATTTTCAGGTCCTCCTGACCGTAGCTTCTTATGTTGGTCTCCGATCGCTGGGGATTCAACAAGCTATAGCGCTGCTCCCAAATGCGAATCGTGTGGGCTTTTATGCCGCTAAGGTTTTCAAGGTCTTTGATACTGAATCTACTCATACCTAATAAGAACGTCTGCTTCTCAGCTTTGTTCGCATGCAGGGAATTTTATAAGATTACAGCAGACTACAGACACTTCGGCTACCAGTATAGCGGGTAAAAGATAAGCCCTTCTTTCTGGCGATAGCACAGGGCAGGAGCAGGCACCTTAAATACATTCAAGGCCCCAAACAGCGTCTTAAGCACGCGACTATTGGTGTCGATTCTTCGGAAATCTATATCCAGGGAAAGATAGTACTCGCGCTTTCTTTCGAGATGTGAATAGTCAAATAGCAAGCCATCATCGTTTTCCCAGATATTATCACTACCACCGAATACATCTTCGATCCCGTAGCCCACGGCAATATTCAGCCATTTGGGCAAGCCGGTTTGCGTGTTCATAAAGGAGCTGGGATTGATGGACAGCCAGTAGCTTTGGCCATTGTAATTTTTCAACATCATCTGCTGATATTGCTTGCCAAAGAGGGCTTCCGCACGATCTTGCAGGATCTGGTCCAGATCTGAATAGTCTACCGCATGAAAGGACCACTTCAAACGTATCCGCTGCTCTGTCCAGGCCAGTTCCTGCCCCAACAATAGCGCGGATCCAAAAGTGTTGGCAACTATATCCGCAGGAGAAGCGCCCCATTGCTCGCTATAGCCATCCAGCACCTCAATCGAGCCCTGAAAAAGACTGCCAATTGCAGCGCCAACATAGGCAGACTTTCGATCTTCCAATCCAGCCCAGCGATACAATTCCATTGCTACTTCACTTTCCGCATAAGCCGTCCAGGCGTGACCGACTTTGTCCATCTGAAGCCAGGTATCCATGTCATTGTGAAAGTGGAATTTGCCTCGGGGATAGTCTTTGTACCAAACCGCATTCAAGGCGAGCATCCCTGCCGCGTAAGCGCCTCCCAGCGATCCCGAAACCAACCAAACACGTCCCTTGTACAGACTATCAGCCGGTTCCAAAAAAGAATGCCTTGCCTGCTGAGCATTTGTGTCTTGCACCAATAGCATCAGCAGGCAAAGCATATTCAGGACTATGATTCGGCTATTCATCAAGCCGAAGGTCGCCTTTTTTATACCAAAATCGTGTCTTGAACGGTATTTAAGATATCCTGAACACCATCCATATCCGGTGCCTCGGCATAGACACGAAGCACTGGCTCCGTACCTGAAGGACGAATCATCACCCATTCATTTTCACTTAGGTGAAACTTGAAACCATCAATGGTCTCGACACGCTCTACATTGAATTTACCGAAGCTCTTATAGGCGCCAGCTTTACACTGCTCCACAATCGCGAGCTTCTGTTCCATAGGAAGTTTCAGGTCATTACGGCTAAAGTCAAAACCTCCAACGATAGCATAAATCTCTTCGATCAATTCACGTAGCGTCTTGCCTGTCTTTACCATCGCTTCCAGCAAGATCAAGCCAGTCCAGATGCCGTCGCGCTCAGGGATATGGCCTTTCACAGCTATACCGCCGGACTCCTCTCCTCCTACCAATACATCTTCTCCCGGTGTCACCATGATCTGCCCGATGTGCTTGAAGCCAACCGGAGTTGTCTCCTGAGCAAGACCGTAATGCTTAGCCAGTTTCTTCACCTTATCCGAGACCGTGAAAGAACTCACGATCTTTCCGTTCATGCCTTTGTACTTATGCATATAATGTACCAGCAATAGCAGTACATGGTGAGAATCTACAAAAGTTCCGGCTGCATCATAGACACCAATACGATCCGCATCTCCATCATTGCAAATGCCAATGGCGATATCTCCTTCATCCTTCATCAGCTTTGCCAGCTTCTTGGTGTTTTTAGCCAGTGGCTCCGGAGCTTGTCCATGAAAGGAAGGATTGTACTCACAGTTGAGCAAATGTGCATCAGGGAATAGTCGACGCATAGCGTTCTGACCAGCACCGTACATGCCATCATAGGCAATTTTCAAACCCGATTCCCTGATGGCTTTCATATCGAAGTTGGCCTCTATGGCATCCAGATATTCCTGCTCCAGATCAACGATTTCGATCAATCCTTTCGCTTTGTATTCTTCTAGTGTAGTGGTCGGGATAGAAGTTTGCTCCGGGATCAAGTCCTCTACTTCCTTAATATGCTTAGGGATGGAAGGACCGCCAAAGTCAGCTTTCAGTTTGTATCCATTGTAAGAGGGTGGATTGTGTGAGGCAGTAATCACCACACCCAGACTAGCCTTGTGCTTTACTACACCAAGCGATACCATTGGGGTAGAGCAGTAGCTGTCCGTCATCAGTACTTTCACACCGGCTTCACACAGCACCTTTGTCGCAACTTCTGTAAACATCGGTCCGCCAAAGCGGCAGTCATAGCTGATAACAACGCTAGGATTCTCGTAATTAGCCTTTACCCAGGCAGCAGTAGCATGCGCCACTCGGGCCACATTATCGGTTGTATACTCCTTCGCGATGATTGCTCGCCAACCATCTGTACCAAATTTGATTGTAATCATTGTTTCCTATTTTGGGATTGAGACGCAAATTTGGCACAAAGGTCTGTATATCACGTGTTTTTATGTAACCAATCCCCTTTTTTTTCGTAAAATAAAAGCGGACTGCCAATCGTCTCCACTCATAGCAGTCCGCACAATGATAGCAACGTCGATACGCCCTCATCAGACATTGCATCAGATATCTTGAAGCTTGTGCATAAAGCACGAGCTTTTTTTTGTCAATCAAGCTAGTGTTTGACTCCCTGAAAGTTTAGTGTTTGGTAGCTGCCATTCTGTTTGATGCAGCCCTGAAGAGCTTAGTGTGTACCCTTATTTGAAGCTTGGGCTCAAATTAGTCTTTATTTTGAATAGTGGCAAATTTATGCCATTCTTTTTATGCTAATATATCGGCTTGTGATTATGAGGCCAATTCATAGTAGCAATAATCTGCTACACCGCCACGGGGGCTTTGATATGCGGATGTGGTTCATAGTCGATTAGCTCAAAATCCTCAAACCTAAATTCCAACAAATCCTTTACCTCAGGATTCAATCGCATCTTAGGCAAAGCCCGAGGCTCCCTACTCATTTGCAATTCTGCTTGCTCCAGATGATTCAAATATAGGTGTGCATCGCCGAAGGTGTGTATAAAATCACCCGGCTCAAGATCACATACCTGTGCTATCATCATGGTCAGCAAAGCATAGGAGGCGATATTGAAGGGTACACCAATAAAAATATCTGCTGAGCGTTGGTACAATTGACAAGAAAGCTTGCCGTCGCCGACATAAAACTGAAACAGGCAATGGCATGGCGGCAGTTTCATCTTGGGAATGTCGGAAACATTCCAGGCACTCACGATGATTCGACGGGAGTTTGGCTGATTTCTAATCTGGTCGAGTATGGTCTGAATTTGGTCGATGGACCCGCCTTCGGGATCTGGCCATGAACGCCATTGATGTCCGTATACTGGCCCTAGTTCGCCGTTTTCATCTGCCCAGGCATCCCAGATTCGCACCTTGTTCTCTTTGAGATAGGCGATATTGGTGCTACCTTTCAAAAACCAAAGCAACTCATGAATGATTGATCGAAGGTGCAGTTTCTTTGTTGTTAAGAGTGGGAAGCCTTCCTGGAGATTGAAGCGCATTTGGTAGCCAAAAATGCTTTTGGTGCCCGTGCCGGTGCGGTCCCCTTTGGTCAATCCCTCTTCATAGACCTTGCGCAGTAAATCCTGATATGCTTTCATTGCTCCTTTTTTGTCGATCTATTGTACTAAAAAACCAGTCCAATTACGTCAATCGAGCTCATAAAATCAGGTCTGCAGAACTAATTTTAGAAAATCATTGTATTGTCCCTTGGTAATCAAGTATTTTAGAGCATACAAGCATATAATTTGGGAGAAAAAGCGCGCATAAGTTCCTTTCAACTGATCCTGGCCGTTTCGATCAGCATCTTTCTTGGCGTCCTTGTGGGCGCTGGCCTGATTTATCAAAAGGCAAAGTCCATGATGAATATGGAGCCAGTCGTCGAGCAGGAATCTACCGTGATACTGGAACGCATCAAAGAGGTAGCAAAGCTGATCACCGTCGAGGGACAGTTTGCCAATATCCTCGATCACAAGGATTATGTCGGTTACGATTACTTCCCATTCCAAAAGAAGGCCCTGCTAAAAGTGCAGGCAAAAGTCTCTGTTGGCTTCGACATGGAAAAGGTCAAATTCGATTTCGACCATACCAACAAGATCATACATATCAGCAATATCCCGCAGCCGGAGATTCTGGCCATCGACCCGGACATATCTTACTATGATATCTCAGAAGGCTATTTCAACAGCTTCACACCCGAAGAGCTTACCACCCTAAATAAACAAGCCAAGCAAATGGTCCGGGATAATGCGCTCAACAGCGAGCTGCTAGACAAAGCTCAGGAGCAAGGCATCGAGACTTTCAAGCTCATCGAGTTCATCGCTAGTGTGGAGAACTGGAAGGTGAAGTACGATATGGCTGATCCGGTACTCAACACTGCTGATGTGGGTTTGCCGCCTTTGACGAATTGACGGATCTGTGGATTGTGGATTGTGGATTGTGGATTGTGGATTGTGGATTGTGTTTAAGGTGGAGTTTCTAAACACCTTGATCCTTGCACCTTACCCCGTCGATCCTTGCACCTTGCACCTTGATCCTTGATCCTTG
>JAHDDV010000358.1 GCA_020629205.1 Chitinophagales bacterium
AGTCGAGGCTGATACTTTCTTTCACAAGGGAATGGATCTCACGAGATTCAACATTGTGAAGAAGTTGACATCTCAAATAGATCTTGATTCCCACGCGATGCTGGAGGCACTTTGTACGGGAAACTTGCCGATTCAGAATGAAGACGGTTTGTTTTTAGTCAAGTTCTCAGATAATGATTTGGGTTTGCTTGGACGGACAAAAGGGTATGTCAAGAAGAATGCCGAGTCGTGGGAATATCATTTTGGAAATCCTTTAGAACCAAGCATTTTGGCCTTCGAATGCGATTGTTTGATGGAAGGCATTGCTAAGGTTGAGGAAGCGTAGAAGTGGTAAGTCATCAAATAGTATATCGTTTGTGCCTTGGGACCTAATTTCTGAACAGTTTGAATGGCTTCTCTTTCCGCCATCTATCCTTGCTCGTCGCTCAGGTTGCTGTGCTCTAATCCCTCCTCAGGCCTCAGCTGGCTAAAAAGATAAGCTCATGCAAATTATCCATCAAAGAGGTCCCAAGGCACTAGTTTTGACACTGAGAACTTGTTATATTCCGCTCTATGAAACAGATAGAAGTAGTAGCAGCAGTTGTGCTTTTTGAAGACAAAATATTATGTGTACAAAGAGCCGAGCATAAGCTATCGTACATTTCGCGAAAATTCGAATTTCCTGGCGGCAAGATTGAAGGTGAAGAAACCAAGATTCAAGCTCTTAAGCGAGAATTGGAAGAGGAGCTTGATATTGAACCAGAGATCGAAGATTTGTTTCTAACTGTCGTTCATTCATACCCAGATTTTGAATTGACTATGCACAGCTTTATCTGTAATGCAAGGACAAAAAAGCTGAAGCTGAAGGAGCACATCGCTGCGCTGTGGCTCCCAAAGCATCAGCTGGCTCAGTTAGATTGGGCTGCTGCCGATCTTCCGATTGTCGAAAAATTGCTGCTGGATGACTAAACCGTTGCCGAATAAGCTGCAAGACAGCTTGTATACTGGGTTCATCGATAGGTCTTTTCGGTCGGATGAATTCTATCAGCCAAGACTCTTGGTCAACCAAAAGAAGCCAAGAAGGAAAGTGCTTACTTCCATCCTTCAGCAGCTGGAAAGCTGTAAGAGCTTCTACATCTCAGTTGCCTTTGTGACGAGGTCGGGTGTAGCGACATTAATCAATTCGCTGAAGAATCTTGAACGTGAAGGAGTCCAGGGAAAGGTTCTAGTGTCTCAATACCTGAATTTTACAGAGCCAGAAGCGCTCAGGGCCTTGTTGCAATTCAGCAATGTGGAGCTGAGAATTGCGGTTTCGGAGAACGCTCATTCGAAGGGCTATATTTTCGAATCGAGGGACAATTTCAATGTGATCATTGGAAGTAGTAATCTGACTGCCTCCGCACTGGCGACTAATAGAGAATGGAATCTCAAGGTTTCTGCCCTTCGTGACAGTGCCATCATGGCGCAAGTCTTAGGTGAATTTGATAGGGATTTTTCTTATGGGATCTTAGTCACTGAACAGTACATTCAAGAGTACCAAAGCATCTATCAAGCTCAACGGTTGAAAGTAGAAGCAGCTGGCAAGCTTGCAGAGCAAACTGTTCGCCGCTTGGTTGCAAACTCAATGCAGGTAGAGGCTTTGGTTAATCTCAAGAATCTCCGGGGTGCTGGAAAGACAAAGGCATTGATAATATCGGCGACAGGTACTGGTAAGACCTACCTCTCCGCTTTTGACGCTCAAGCATTTGGTGCAAAAAAGCTGCTCTTTGTGGTACATCGATTGACCATCGCGGAAAAGGCTATGCGTTCATTTATGGACGTCTTTGGCACCAGCAGATCAATGGGCCTATATTCTGGAAACAGGAAGGAACTTGATAAAGAGTTTGTCTTTTCAACCGTGCAGACTATTTCGAAAGCGAGGCATCTTGAAGCATTCCCGAAAGATCACTACGAATACATAATCATAGATGAGTCCCATCGATCTGGTGCCGAATCCTACAAGCGACTGATTGCTCATTTTGAGCCGAAGTTCTTACTAGGTATGACAGCAACACCTGAGCGAACCGATGGCAATGACATCTTCAGTCTCTTTGACCACAATATTGCCTACGAAATCAGGCTTAGTCAAGCAATGGAAGAGGATATGTTGTGCCAGTTTCACTATTATGGAGTGACAGACCTCAGTGTGAATAATGAAGTTTTGGAGAATGCATCAGACTTCAACCTTTTGACAGCAGATGAACGAGTTGATCAAATGTTGCGGTATGCAAGATTTTACGGGACAGACAATGGAATTGTAAGAGGACTGGTATTTTGTTCACGGGTTGAAGTAGCAGAGCAACTATCTCGCAAGTTTAATGAGAGAGGCCTCAAATCTGTAGCGCTGAGTGGCCAAAATTCTGAATTGGAAAGAACAGCGGCGATAGCTAGATTGGAATCGGAATCCTTGTCGGAAAAGCTTGATTACATTTTTTCAGTGGATGTGTTTAATGAAGGTGTTGACATACCTAGGGTGAATCAAATTCTACTTGTGAGACCAACGGAGTCTGCCATCATCTTTATTCAGCAGATTGGAAGAGGACTCCGAAAAGCAGATGGAAAGGGGTACCTGACCATCATTGATTTTATTGGTAATTACAAAAACAATTACCTAATACCAATTGCACTGTATGGTGACACCTCTTATAGTAAAGACTCACTGAGAAAGTTGCTGTCTGAAGGCAGTAACATGATTCCCGGCGCGTCGACCATCAACTTTGACAAAATTACTAAGGAGCGAATTTTCAATTCCATTGACTCAGCAAATTTGAGTTTGTTGGCCGATCTCCGAAAGGATTATCTACTTCTTAAGTATAAGCTGGGTCGAACTCCTTTGATGACTGACTTTGTCAAGCATGGCCATAGGGACCCTTTTTTGTTTGTGCAACATTCCAAGTCATTTTACAGCTTTGCCGCAAGAGTAGATAAGGAAAACATAGTAGACATTTCGGACAGGCAAAAGAAGCTTCTGGAGCTATATGCTAAAGAAATCAACAATTGCAAGAGGGTAGAAGAATGTGTTCTGTTGAAGCAGTTGATCACGAAGAGGGAGGTCAACATGCATGAGTTTCGAAGGAGGATATCAACCAAGTATGGTCATGTCGTAACTGAAGATACCTTAAGGTCCATTCTGAGAAATCTTAACTTTCAGTTCGTCAGGGAGAAGGAAAATGGTAAGCTGAAACCAGTAAGTACTGTCTACGATTTAGAACTGATCTCTTTTTCCGAAGGAATATTTGCAAGGACTCAGCAACTAGACGATTTCTTGCAAAACACCACATTCAAAAAGTACTTGCTGGATTCTGTTAACTATTCGATAGAGAGATATGATGTTTTGTATCAGTCAGCCCTTTGGCGTGATGGTTTTGTATTGTATCGAAAATATTCACGGAAAGATGTCTTTAGAATTCTAAATGTGGAGCAAAATCCAGTTGCTCAGAATGTCGGAGGCTATCTGGTTAGCCCTGATAACAAGCATTGTCCGATTTTTGTCAATTATGATAAAGAGGAACACATATCAGCGTCCACCAAGTATGAAGATGAGTTCATTAGCTCATCGGAGTTCAGTTGGATGTCAAAATCAAATAGAAAGATTACTAGTAAAGATGTGCAAGCTATTCTAGGAAAATATGGCCCGATTCGGTTGCCACTTTTCATAAAAAAGAGTAACGATGAAGGAAAGGATTTCTACTACATGGGTGACGTGTATCCGGATACACATCAAGTCGAACAAACCGAAATGAGTAGTGATAGCGGTCGGAGTGTTTCTGTAGTGAAAATTCTCTTTAAGTTACAGGATCCAGTAGTCGACTCTTTGTATGCTTACCTCACTGCTGCGATTGTCGGCAAGGCAAAAGAACAACCTACCAGTCAAGTAGAACTCCCAGTAATCCGACCAATAGTTGAAGAGAAGAAGACTACAATCCCATTGTACAGTTTCTATGCGGCTGCGGGCAGTTTCAGCGAGCTTCAAGTGGAAAAGGATTATGAACAAATCAATATTTCAGGTGAACTCAGCTTAAGTGAAAACTACTTTGCCTGTCGCGTATTAGGAGAGTCAATGAATCGAATCATACCAAATGGATCTTTGTGTCTGTTTAAGATGTATCAGGGAGGAAGTCGCAATGGAAAAGTTGTGCTTGTTGAATACCAAGATTATCAAGACCCTGACTTCAACTCTGCCTTTACAGTGAAGACCTACACTAGTGAAAAGAGTATTGAAGAAGATAATTGGAGGCACACTTCAATCGTTTTGAAGCCCAATTCATATGATGATCGATATGGGGACATCGTGGTAGATCAAGAAAGTGCGAGAAGTATGCGCGTGCTGGCTGAGTTTGTTCGAGTCATAGAATAGTAATTGTGTTTCGGGACCTTTGACTCTGTATAGTTTGCGCCATCAGCTGTCAAGCCCCCCCAAAAAAAAAATGTCCCCAATCATCCAAAATCAATATTTTATACGCCATTTATTAATCGAATCCAAGACATAAACCCTATATTCCCTCCAAATACATACGATCTTCTCGAATTACTGAACAAGGCGGCTGTTCAAAACAAGCGATTTCCTCTACACTTATAGCACCGTTTAACACCGCCCTAAGACGCGAAGATGGTATAAACCCCTAATTAACAACTCCTTAGCGTGGCGGAAGGAAAAGAGAAACCCGGACACAAAGTCAAGTGGATCGAGGGTATGGAAGGCGTGCTTATCAAAGAGAAGCCTCCGAAGAAACCACCCAGTTTGATCCCAGCTGTGATTATGGGCATTCTTGTGATTTTTGCTATGCTACCTAAGCCCCAAAAGGGAGAATCTAAATCAGTCGTAGCTCCTCCCAATGACTATGATTCTGGAATCCTTGTTGAAGGCTACAACAATACCACGTCACATAACAAACGCAACAGAAAGAAGAAGCTCGGTGCAGTATCATCTAGCTCTAGTGCTTCATGGGATGACAGAGCAGGCTCCTATATTGCCGTAAGTGGTGATTATGACATCGACAGAAACAGAAACTCCGTGTTTCTTGATTTTGATATCCGAAATAATGGGGAGAAGAAGTACAGAAATGTGCTGCTGGAAGCGAGGTACTTTGACGGTAATGGTCGAGAGATATGGGGACAAGATGTAAGCCTCAAAGGTAAATTCAAACCCGGCAAAACACGGCCGGTGTCCCAAAGAATTGCCTCGGTGGATGGCACGGAACGTGTGAGTTTTACTGTGGTTGATGCTTGGTAAATCGCACGGAATTCCGGTCTTTTACTTTACTACTGATGATCCTAATTCTGTGCGTCTAACACTGAATATCAACACTTTATGTAAAGTGGGGTAGGGGCCATGCTGTTTTCAAATTTGTATTTGGTAAGAAGCTATTTTGAAGCGACACAGCTCGAATACCAAATGTCGGAGCGAGCGAATGAGGGTGCTATCTAGCCCCGGGCGCAGCGGAACGAAGTGCCCAGATAGCGTAGTGAGTGCCAGCCTGTGGTGGCTCGACGATAGGAGAGACGCAACAGGCTGTGCAACGAACAGCTAGCTGGGTGCTGAGTATTAGCGGAGCACGGGTTCCATGCTGCCACGTGTTTTTCTGTTGGGCTCCAAATAATGGCAGTAATTTTA
>JAHDDV010000359.1 GCA_020629205.1 Chitinophagales bacterium
CCTTCCCACTCGGGGATAGTATGGCTCAACACACAAAATTACTTACACTCTCGCCACATGACTCACTCGGAGACTTAACTCCATTCGAGTTCATGGCCACAAGCAAACAACCGGGAAATTCTAGTTTGTTGTATGCCTAGGGATGGACTGGTTACAGTAACAATTGGGACAACTTGGATGCGTTCTTTGGCTATCCACCGGCGATCCGTAGAGCAATCTATATCACCAACGCCATTGAGTCTTTGAACAGCGTTATAAGAAAGGCAACACGTCAGAGAAAAGAATTCCCAACAGAGAAGTCCGCATTAAAAGTGGTCTACCTAGCCATAACCGATGCTTCTAAGAAATGGACAAAACCGATTCAGAACTGGAAACCGGCATTGAATCGGTTTACTATTTTATTTGGTGAGCGAGTGACTGCTTACTTATAACCGTCATGGGCGTTTACACAAAAGAATTTACAGTCTCCGCCCCTCTAAGGTCCGCCTATAGATTTTCTTCAGCGTACATCTTATTCAGACGCTTGTTTTCTTCCTCAAGCTCTTTCATTCGATTCATCAGGGAAGCATCGATGCCACCGAATTTAGAACGCCATTGATAAAATTGCGAGTTACTGAATACGTGTTCCCGGCAAAGATCAGCTACGTTTGCACCTTCTTCATTCTGCTTTAGAAAACCGAGCATCTGGCTGTCTGTGAAACGTGATTTTCTGATCGAAATCTCCTACATTAAAAAGTAGGCGGAAATCTCTACTTATCCGTCCAGTGCTTGTTAGGGGATTACAATTGATAACCAGCCCCCTTTTTAATAAGCACTCACAGTTAATGTTATTGAAAGCGAAATCAGGTAGGGTCCCTTTCTTGATATACCCGTATGTAATCAATGACCAATTCAGCAGGAATTTTTGCAGAGTCAACCGGTGAGAAGTTGAAATTTCCACCAACCGCCAAATTGGCAATGACATACATGACTTGATACGCAACATCATTCCCTGAGTAAGAATGAACAGCGACGCCATCGATGTACCACGTAATAGTGCCAGGTTCCCAACGAACCCCATAGCTATGAAAACCATCTGCATACCCTATGCTTGGCTCGCCATTGTCAGTCATGTAGCTAGTTGAGTCGTAGTCGCCATCAACAAGACGATGGTAGGAATGTATTATTTGGTGAGGGTTCTCTCCCCGAACCTCCATTATATCGATTTCCGGTTGCTGACCAACGTAGTAACCATTTAGCAGCCAGAAAGCAGGCCAAAGCCCATCACCTTCAGGGATTTTTGCTCGAATCTCTGCATAACCATGAGCAAACTTGAATGCATCATAGGAGGTGATCATTCCGGAAGTGTAGTTTCCGGGTAAGTAATCTTCGTTACGCTGGAATGTTCCGAAGTCTGTCCACATTTGATCATTCAAATTAGGTAACGTGGCTGGAGGTGTAATTGCTGCAGGGTCTCCTGCCGCTCTCGCAGAGATGGTTAGGTTTCCATTGCTAACAGTAAACGGAGAATACCCCAGCCCGGCGTCAGAACCCAGCGCGTCAATGTAGTACTGTTCTTCATTGTTTATCGGCAGATACGGTCCCCATAGAAAATGGGTATTCCATTTGGATGCATCCAACGTTGATCCGTTAAATTCATCACCAAACATCAGCTGATAGTCGTTGGTAAGGTCTAAAGTTTCGCTCAGTTTTCGTTTGTATGCGCGGATGTAATCAATTTCCAAGCTTGCTGGAAATGGGGTTGTCGAATCTGGCGAACCCGGCCAGTTACCGCCAACTGCGAGATTGGCCAGAAGGTACATCGGTTGATTAGCGATTTTATATTGTGAATCGTCAATCTCATGAGTTTTCACACCATCGATGTACCAAGTTATCTTCCTCGGTGACCAAGACATGCCGAAGGTATGCCAATCCTGTGTCCAGTCCGAGTTGAAAACAGGGAATGATGGGGTAGAAATCTTTGCCCAGTTATTAGTTGTATCGAAATAGTGATAGGTGTTGTACAGCCTATCCACATCTTGACCGAGGAATTCCACTACGTCTATTTCGGGCACATCCTTGACGTAATGTGTCGGTAACATCCAAAACGCTGGCCAGAGACCTCGCCCCTCTGACATCCTCGCACGCATTTCAACATAGCCATGTGTCATCTTGAAGTTTCCGTACGTGGTAATGATCCCTGAGAGATAATCCACATTTTCCGATTGGTAGCCGGGACTCGATGTCCCAGTATCTTGATCAACTGTTGGGCCGTTGTAACGATACTCAGCGTACGAATTTGGTTGCCATACGGGATCACCCTCTGACGGGCGAGGTGGAGGCTGGATAGATGGGGCAACCGGTGTTGCTACAATTTTTAGCGACTCGCCCGTAAATTCAAATGGACTATGCGAAAAACCCGAGTGCATGCCAAGCGTATCGACGTAGAGCTGTTGCTCATTGTTTATTGGCAGGTACGGCCCCCACAGCAGGCCAGTGTCCCATTTTGTCGAATCCAAGGCTAAGCCATCGAAGTTATCCTCGAATACTAGGTCGTAGCTAGATAAATCTAAGGAACTCATCGTATTATCGTCTTGCAGTATAGACAAGCCAAATTCGCCATCATTGACTGAATTGTTCCAACGGTTTGGGGTAATCCTAATATTGTTTCCTGAAAAGCCAGAGTCAATGCCAAAAATACGCACCCCCTCATCTGCTAATGGGGAGGCCGAATCATTCGAAAAGTCCAGCGTAGCGACCAAGCAGTCAGATGGTTCGATAGAGAAGGGTGACAATTGAGAGTTGTTGTCAAACAGCCATTGGCTGCCATCGTGCTTGACTGCAACAAAGTGATTCGCATTGGTGGGTAAGGGCGGGGGGGAAAACCGTTGGGAGACTGGTGCTTCGGACCACATAAGCCAACCAGATCCAGTTGCTTGGTCCATTGCAGCGATTCCCATGCCCAAATCGCCGGTTGCTAGATCTGCAGGACAAGTTGATTCAGACAATGGCGGATTAACCGTATTATCGTCTTGCAGTATAGACAAGCCAAATTCGCCATCATTGACTGAATTGTTCCAACGGTTTGGGGTAATCCTAATATTGTTTCCTGAAAAGCCAGAGTCAATGCCAAAAATACGCACCCCCTCATCTGCTAATGGGGAGGCCGAATCATTCGAAAAGTCCAGCGTAGCGACCAAGCAGTCAGATGGTTCGATAGAGAAGGGTGACAATTGAGAGTTGTTGTCAAACAGCCATTGGCTGCCATCGTGCTTGACTGCAACAAAGTGATTCGCATTGGTGGGTAAGGGCGGGGGGGAAAACCGTTGGGAGACTGGTGCTTCGGACCACATAAGCCAACCAGATCCAGTTGCTTGGTCCATTGCAGCGATTCCCATGCCCAAATCGCCGGTTGCTAGATCTGCAGGACAAGTTGATTCAGACAATGGTTGCGCATGGGATGCGCTGTAGAGCGTGAGTGTAAAGAATATAAATGTAGGAAAAATTTTTTTGACCATTGAAATGTTGTCTATCTCAGCAGCACTAGCCCGTCTTCCGACCATCCTATCTTAAAAAAAGCAGTTATTTGCTCAAATTTCACACTGTTATGAGTAATAATTAACACTTCGTACTAATTTGCAGATAAGCAAATTGAATCTGGTTCTCTGTGCTCTTAAGAACGAAAGCAACAATATGAGCCCGCATAAAGTATGGGTACGAGAAAGTCGCGCGCTATCTGGATCTAGAAACCCGGCTCAAGCTCGATATGTTAAGGTGATTTGTCGAGTAATATTGTTGAAACCGCTCGTAGCAAAAGTGTGTACGTCTGCGCGGTACGGACCAGTCTAAAGCTCCGCACCTAGTTCAGGATTGATAAATTTGGGCCGGCGTCGATGTTCGGTAATTCACAGAAGGACTTATCCGGATTTAAAGTAAAAGATTCAGCCAAGCCGTGTCTACAACGAAAAAGTTCAGAAGAATCGAATGCTAGATCGTTTTTATGTCTAAACATGCCAGCTCTAGCGTGCCTGAACTGGATATACGTTTGAAAACTGAAGGGTTAGAGAGGTATAATAGAGATTGTTGTGTTGGTTTGGCTAGACTCTTCTTAGGTGAGGCGAACGATAGGGTTCGAGGATGAAGACCAGCTTTTGATGCACATGCATGCGTAAACAAAGGTGGGCTCCTCTAGTTCTGGGGTGCTTTTTGGGGGAATGTACTTTGTGCTACTCCTTTTAATGATGGCTAACGGAAACTCCTATCCGGATGCAGAATCTTTGTGACCGAAATTTAACCAACCCGTCACGAGTACAACAAAGTGAACGCTAGATCAATACCTTACGAATGCGTTGTCTCAACAACGTTTGTATCGACTTAAAAGAACGATAAAGCTTTGAACACCATTTACATAATCTAAAGTGCCTTAAAGGCCTCTTGAGGGTGAGCATTCTACCGCTTAAAGCGAATCTGAAAATTTTGGTTACTGGGGGCGTCGCTACTTAAAATTGAATACGTAGCACGAGCAGGTTTTGCCACTACAGCATTTCGATCGTACCGTCGATTGTTTGCAATATCGATTAAGCATTTAAATAGCAAGCAAATTTGTCTCGGAATACGTTCGCTAGTGATGGTATTACAGTCAAACGGCTCTTGCAAAAAATACAGGCGCTCTGGATTGATGTATGGGCAGATCGCAAGAACATCATTTCAAGAATAGGTTGAGTCGTATTAAATCTTGCATGTCTGTTTACTCTGCAAGTACAGTGAGAGTGGTGATTAGTGGAACGATTGGTTAACTGTGCAGAATCGTATAGCAGATATTTTCGAATTGAAAATAGTGGTAGTTTTGTGAATTTCTATTCTAATGAGTTTTGAGCCCGTATTGAAATTGCAAATAAAGCTGCATCTCAAAGGATATTGACTGTTCATCAATCGGTAGCTCTATGCAACTTTGTGTTAAGTCTACTGGCTTGACTAGCCACAAAACGTCTATTTGTATTTCTATGCGGAAGGGTTTGGCGATGCTCAGGAATTTCGATCCATAAAAGCCGATTTTTGAGACCGTTTTGGGAACATATGTGGACGATCCTTCTGAGCCAAATTGTTCAAGTTGGTGAGAGGTATTTTTCGATCTCAGGAAAAATGCGTGTTTTAGTCATGTTGTAAATCGTATGAAAATCGCGATCGACGATGCTCGTTAGTTGAATCGCTATAGAAATGCTCTTCAAAATCATCGGTCCCGCGTGCTAAAGTGTACCCCCTCCGAAAAACCACTAGACGGATAAGTAGAGATTTCCGCATACTTTTGATGCAGGAGATTTCAATGAGAAAATCACGTTTTACAGACAGCCAGATACTCGGGTTTCTAAAGCAAAACGAAGAAGGTGCCAAGGTGGCTGATCTTTGCCAGGAACACGGGTTCAGTAACGCACAGTTTTATCAATGGTGTTCTAAATTCGGTGGTATGGATGCTTCCCTGATGAAGCAAATGAAAGAGCTTGAGGACGAAAACAGGCGTCTGAAGAAAATGTACGCTGAAGAAAAACTCAAAGCAGTCCTCAGGGAGGAGGTTTTGCGAAAAAAGTGGTAAAGCCATCTCAGAGAAAGGAGGTGGCTAAATGGCTTCA
>JAHDDV010000360.1:0-2840 GCA_020629205.1 Chitinophagales bacterium
ACACCAGGCACTATCTCATAACGTGGATATACCCACTTAGCTCATCAAACTGTACTTCTATTCCAAAGCTGTTGGTTTGATATACCTGACAGGTGTAGAAATAGACCCCGTCGCCAGTGCCTGAATCCTCCGCTGGTCCTTCCCAATTGATGGCGGGATCAGTAGTTTCAAAGACCTTGTTTCCCCATCGATTGAAGACTTCCAGCTTAATAGAAGAGACAAATCTTTGGCCACGAAGCGGGACAAATCTGTCATTGCTTCCATCGCCATTGGGCGTAAAGACATTCGGGAGCTCATAGAGTGGACAGTTCTCCTTGCAGACGACATTGCTCCAGATACTTTCATTCTGGAAAGAGTCCACCGCTGTGATGGCGTAGCATCCGGCCAAAGAGCTTTCCAATTCATCGAGAAAGGCGGTGGTATTGGCCCCTTCAATGCTAGTGATCAGGCTCAGGCTGGTATCTGCATCAGCAAATCCATAATAAATATTGTAGGATAGCACATCATCCGCGCAGCTGAGATTTGGATTGGTCCAGCTAAGGCGGTTTTGAAAGATATCTTCAGTATCAGTGTCAATATCATCACAAATATTGCTCACTTCCAGTTCAGGAGCACATGGTGGCTGTGTGTCTATCGGAAATCCACAAAGTTGCTGACTCAGATTGTAGAGCGTATCCGGGAAATATGCGGAAGCATAAGTACCAAGGCATTCGACATAGTAGCAGTAAGTACGACCATTGACCAGCTCATCATCCAGGTAAGAAGGCACAGTGCTGGCACCAATCTGCAGCCAGTCGCTGGATTGGTCGTCGAATCGATATATGCGGTATTCAAAATTGAACCAGGGCACATTCTCGGTCCATTCGAGCAATAGCTGATTATCAGAGGCCGTCAGGCTTAGGAAGGGTGATTCGGCTGGTTCGGAGTCATCCAGAAACTCCTCCCCACTGGAAAATCCAACCGTATAGGTAAAGGGCCCGGCAACTGTATTACGATCTGTGTCTGTAAAAGTCGTTTGCACTTCAGCTGAAAAAGTGGGGGACTGGAAGATACCCAAACTGACTTCTCCTCCCGGTTCGAGTCTCTTCAATTCGTAGGTATAAGGGCCGGGGTTGGCTATGGTATCCAATGCTTCCGGATCGGGCTTTTGCCAGCTTATAAATACTTCTCCGCTGTTTTCATCTGTAATTTCGATACTGACATTCGACAAAATCGGGATGTCGAGCGGCAGTTCTACGCATTGATTTTCTGAAGGATGGCTAGCTACAAGGTTAATCCCAAAGTTGCTACCCGTCAGTACATCGGCGAAATCTGCGATAATGCGGTAGGAATAGAACAGCCCTCGGACGGCAGTCTCATCGGTATAGGTATAAGCATCAATATCGGTGGCGATGCGGGTATAGTTGCTACCAATCAGACCACGTTGACAGATATCAAATTCCGTCGAGTCGCAACCTACAGCCCGGTAGACAGAAAAGCCTTGAAACTTGTCGGTGCCTTCACAGATATAGGGGGAATCCCATTCTAGCAATACATCCCCATTGATTGCGGTAGCTTGCAGCCCAGTAGGAGCTGGCGGTACCACGGTGATTTGCCAGGTTTCGAGGTCTACCAAGGGGAGCGGGTTACCTCCACTCACAAAGTCATCTTCGGCCTTAAAAACAAGGGTGTATTCATCACTGAATATGTGATCACAAGTAGTGTCCCAATTGAAGAGACCTTCGGCAATATTGCCTTGTCCGACCTCCACTTGAAAGGTGGCAGGATTGATGACTTCCAGCGGACCACCATAGGCCGTCAGGGTAACATCCTGTCCGGTATCCGGGTCCTCCCCTACCACCAAGATCTCCAGTGACTGTCCAATCTGCACACAGGTATCCTGCAGCGCAATTAGTTCCGGTGGACGGTTATCCACTTCCTCCACAATGATCTGCATATCTCTGACCATGCTACCGATCTTGAGACCGTTTCTGTATTCTGTGATCAGGAAGGCGATATTGTAGATACCTGCTTGCTGTGGACTATCCCAGGTAAACTCCCCTGATTGATTGTCCAGCGTGATATTGTTGTCTGGCCCGGCACTGATAAAATTGGGATCAAAGTAATTGGTGCAGTTCTCGTCTATATCCCTTCTGGGCGGAATGAGCTCAAAGTAGAGACTATCTCCATCGAGATCATAGGCATTGGGATTATGTACAAAAGTATAGCCAACATTACCGTAGTCTAATGGCGGCTGGTACAGGACCGGGGAATTGTTGTATCCATAGAACTGAGGATCTAGCAAGAAGAGCGTATCTTGAATGACGAAAGGTTCTTCCGATGCCCCGTCATTGATATTGATGATATTGTTGATCCGGTTGGGGTCCTTCATATGGACCACATAATAGAAGAAGAAGCCGGAATAAGTGTGTATTCCCTTGTACTCGTTTTTCTTGATTTGATTGCCCAGCAACTCTCCTGATCCGACCCCTTGCGGTGCGCCAGGGCCATTGGTACGTGGTAGCATGGTGCTGGTTCCATCGCCCCAGAAAATCTCCAGAGAGTCTCTATCTGCCGCATCTGACTGACCTCCCGTCTTGGTATAGGTAATGATGCTAAATTCGTATCGAAAAGGCTCGCCTTCACGAGGCGCGTGCTCATAGGTGATCTCCCCGGCTCGATTGTGGCTGGCCGATAAGTGTACTGAGGTACAAAAAAGGGCAAAAATACACAGTAAAAGGGCTACTCGTGACATACAGTAAAGAACGTGCTGATGGTGTAATTAGTACCGTGAAGATAGGCTTTTTAGCCTTTAGGTATTGGGAATCAATAACTATCTGATTTTTACGCCGCTGGAAATG
>JAHDDV010000360.1:2940-5602 GCA_020629205.1 Chitinophagales bacterium
AAATGGATATTTATTGATTCTCTATACCTTAGCTGCTCTGAATTAAGCGGGACTGTCCGACAGCGCCTTTTCGACCGTTTGCCAGAGGGCATTGGCTGTCTTATCCCATCCAAATTTCTTTCGCTGCTCTCTACCTGCCTTGATCAGATTTTGTGCCAATGCCTGCTCGACCGACAAACGGCGCATGGCCTCCACGATTTCATCGATAGAATGGGGATCTACCAGTAGCGCGGCATCTCCCGCTACTTCGGGAAGGGAGCTGGTATTGGAACTGATGACAGGAACATCACAGTGCATGGCTTCCAGCAAGGGGATACCAAAGCCTTCGAATACCGATGGGTACAGCATCGCTGAGGCTCCAGCAGTAATTAGAGCCAGTTCCTCCAGCTGCACATGACCCGTAAAAATGACCTCCTCTTTGTATTGCATGTTTTCGTAGACCTCAAATATCTCTTTAAATGTCCATCCCTTCCGCCCAACCATCAGCAGTTTCCAGTCTCGATCATATTTGGCTTTGAACTGATCAAATGCCCGAAAGATATTGGCAATGTTCTTTCTGGGATGGATGGTGCCTACAAATACGAAGTAGGGACAAGCCTGTGTATATTGCTTTTGTATCTCCTGGCGAACAAGTTCTGACACCGGTTTGAAGACATCACTTCCTCCATTGTAGACCACATCAATCTTACTGCTGTCAACCTTATAGCGTTTGCAGACGTCTTGCCTGGTGTATTCAGATACAGTGGCGATGCGCCTGGCTTTGCGAGCATAGAGGGGTGTATAATGCCGGTAGTATTTACTGGGCAGATAGTCGAGATGCTCCGGAAAATGCTCGAAGCCAATGTCGTGAATCACCAGAGCGGTCGGCACATCGGTGCTTAGAGACAGAAAGCTGTCGGTAGATAAGAATAAATCGGGCTGGATCTGCTTCAATGCTCGTGGCACTGCCCATTCAAACCAAAGGTACCAAAGCAGCGGATGGCGTGCCGGTGGCGAGACTACTTTGGGAATCACATTGGAGTTGTAGATAAAGGACTCATCATAGGACCGATCAAAGAGGAAGACAAAATCCACCTCCGGATGTTGCTTCGTGATGCGTTTTAGGGATTCATCGGTAAAGCGCCCGATGCCTTCCAGTTTGTCTTTGAGTAGAAATCTTGTATTAACTGCTATCTTTGGTCTCTTCGTCATCGGCATGTATCTGGGCGTAAATTAAGCCAAAAGGAATGAATTCCAGCAATCGCAGCTTCATCAGCAATCTGGCCTTTCTTCTCTTACTGAATCTAATCGTAAAGCCCTTTTGGATTTTTGGTATTGACAGAACAGTGCAGAACACGGTTGCAGCTGAGGAATACGGGCTCTATTTTGGCATATTCAACTTCACCTACCTCTTCCATATCCTGCTGGATTTTGGCATCAACAATTTCAATAATCGCACCATCGCCGCCGAGCCTCATCTCGCCGGCCACCATGTACCACAGCTGGCATTGCTAAAGCTATTGCTATCGGGAGTATATGTGTCCATTTGCCTGCTGGGTGGTTTGTATCTACATTATCAGGGATTGCAATGGCAGCTTTTGCTCTTTCTGGTGCTCAACCAAGTCTTGCTGTCAGCTATCCTTTTCATTCGATCGAATGTATCGGGATTGCATCATTTTCGACTCGACAGTTTGCTTAGCATTAGCGACAAGCTGATTATGATTCTACTCTGCGCGGCTTTGCTCTGGGGTGGACTGGTATCAGAATTTCGTATCGAGCACTTCGTGTATGCACAGACTATCGGTTACAGTATTGCCTTTCTCATTGGCCTCATTGTCCTCAAGACAGTTCTTGGCCCATTACACTGGCATTGGGACAGCGGCAAGATGAAGCAGTTGCTCAAAGACAGTCTTCCCTACGCCCTGATCGGCCTGCTGATGAGCATCTATTTTAGGATCGACGGTGTCATGCTCAAAGAGCTGCTGCCCGATGGTCCGGCCCAGACGGCTGTCTATGCAGCCGGCTATCGAATATTGGATGCTGCCACGATCGTTGCTCTACTATTTTCGACCTTGCTGATGCCGATGTTTAGCCGTCATTTATCTGAGGCTAAGCCCATTGCGGCTCTGGCAAAGATTGGAGCCAGTTGTGTCTTTTTGATCTCTTGCACTTCTGCCGTCATCGGCTGGTTTTTCAAACAGGAAATCATGGATCTTTTATACGTGGATTCCAGCCCTGCCTATGGGGAGGTCTTCGGCTTCTTGATGCTTGCCTATGTCTTTTCTTCTTCGGTTTATGTCTATGGCAGCCTGCTGGTAGCGGGCAACAAGGTGATGATTCAAAACGGCATCGCTGCTCTCTGTGTCCTGCTCAATATCGGGCTAAATTATCTACTCATATTTGATTACGGAGCTGCCGGAGCTGCCTTGGCTACGCTTGCCACACAAGTGCTGGCAGGAGGCCTCAATTACGCCTATGCTGTAAAGCATTTTTCTCTCTATCCCAGTGTGTCAGGTATCCTTCGAGTGGGTCTCTTCACCGGCCTTTTGATTGGCATTTGCTATGCTTTGACGCAAGCAGCAATTGATTGGAAAATTGCCGTGATTTTGGCGGGATTAGCTGCGCTGATGCTTTCTCAGTTCTTGGGTGTTTTGCGCATTGGGGATTTACGGGGTTTGAAGAG
>JAHDDV010000361.1:0-2931 GCA_020629205.1 Chitinophagales bacterium
CGCTTCTTGGTGCTGAAGCCGGGCTCGAAAACTGTTTTGAATCGCGACTTGGGCATGCCTTTTCCAGTATCCGTAACATCAATCACAATCTGCTCAGCTTGATTGCGTAGCAGGACATCAATGCTGCCTTTGCCATCCATGGCATCCAATGCATTCTTTAGCAGATTTTCGATTACCCAGCCAAAGAGCGTGGGACTGACTTTCACTATGGCAGGACTAGGTCCTTCCTGAGAATAGCTCATCTCCACCTTCTTCGGAGCAATCTTGCTGATATAGTCGAAATTGTCCTGAACCACTGCCCCCAGATCCATCTCGACCAGCTTTGGTTCCGAGCCGATCTTGGAGAAACGCTCGGAAATCAGATTGAGTCGATCCACATCTTTTTCGACGCCCTCTCCTACCATTGCCATGGTACCAGAAGGATCTTCTGATATCTTGAGCAACTCTACCCAACCCAAAAGACTTGTCAGTGGAGTACCTAACTGATGAGCAGTCTCTTTGGCCATGCCCAGCCAAACCTTATTTTGTTCTGCCTTTCTTGCTGAGCTGAATGCCCAGTAAGCAAAACTCAAAAAGGCACAGATAGAAAGCAGCTGGATATAAGGATACCATCTTAGCTGCCGAAGCAGATATGATTCTCGATACCAGACCAGTTGCTTCACGTCCTCAGAAATTGTGAGCTCAAGGGGTTTGTGATAGGACATCATTCTGGAAAGCTCCTGCTTCAGGTAGGTGGAATCCCCTTGTTCCTTCTGCCTTTGAATGAGGCTATTGTTTAGATTGTTGTGTAGGATGATCTTGTGATCCGAAGTGGTTACTATCACCGGAATGGTAGTATTGTCCGAGCTGATTGTCAGCATCAGTGAAGTATCATGCCAGCGTTCGAATGCTTGCGTGTCTCGCTGAGTGGTGAACTTTGGTGCAGACTTACCGATATCTCTAAGCGCACCGGCATAGACTTCCATTTTCTTTCGCTCTTCCTCCGCTAAATTCTTGGCCAACTGATTATTGTAGTATAAAGAGGCCGCAATGATGATTAATCCGGCGACCATTAAGGCAATTTTCCACCAGGATTTATTCAGGTATATGTCCATTCGTTGTTTCTAGTAATCCAAGGATTGTGCTACCAATCTACGAAATTAGCCACATCTAATTTCTTAGTGTTGGCATCCTTGATAAATTTGGCCTTCACTTTCTTCTTCTGGCCTAGCTTGATAATGGGATCATCCATGGATCCATTCATCGTGATATAGAGGCTGCTCAGCCCTTTTGGACTACTGCCTTCTCCGGGATTTCGGGCCTTATTCCGCATTTTCTTCTTGACCATATCCCAGACATCCACTTGCACAAAGTACTGAACGTCTCGCTTATGTGTTGTATTACCTGCAAAGTTCAAACTAAAGGCATTGCTGCTGATTTTCATGGTCGGAATCCGAAGCAAGCGATTCTTAAACTGGATTTGATTGTCCAGGCGGGAAAACCGAAGATCACTTAGCTCCAGCACCTTACTGGCTTCAGACAAATCCTGAAGAGGAGCAAAGTCCTTGATCCGTCCATCCTGCACCGTAAAATCCCCTACCAAATAGCAGCCATCAATATCCAATTCCTGCTGAGCATTATAGGTAGTCTCGAAGTAGAACTCTCCATCCAATCGCCCAGAGATATTCTCTCCGGTCAATTGCTCCTGACCAAAATTGTCCATCTGCCGCATCAATTCCTCCGCTCGGATTCCTCCAAGTCTAAGATAGTTTTGGGCAAAGAGCTTTCCAGATGAGGTTAGCTGAATCTTAGCATCGCATTTTGCACTGCCGCCAAAGGCTTTCATGCTCATATCTCTCAAATAGTAATAGTCTTCGAGCTGTCGGATACTACCTTGTAGATGCTCAATTTCCAACTGCTCATGAATGAGCTTGCCAAAGTTAAAGTGAAGATCCGTGCGCAAGAAATCGGCAATCGAAGATCCAGCTAATGTATCTTCTGATGCCTGCTCTTCATCTTCGGATTGAAGCATCGCCAATAGCGGAGTCAAGTAAAGCTGCTCTGCACTCAAATCAAGATCTACTTCGGCCATAGGCAGCTTCGAATAGTCCGTCAATGAATCCGCCAAAGCATACTTAAGCAAGGTGTTTCCAATTCCCCGAAGACTCCCATCAAAATTTAGCTGACCACCTGGACTGTGCAAGCTTCCCTGTTGTATCTGAAGGTCCTTTCCAAGTAAAGCAACCCTCATGTTCTGTATGGCAACTGGCTCATCTTTGTACCTGGCTGCTATGTCTGACTGCAGATACCCTGACATACTTATGTCACCAAGTGCGGCATCAAGACGTCCCTCTGCCTGCAAGCCCTCAAAAGAAAGCTTTCCATTCAAATCTTCCCAGCCATGCTTATCTGCATACCGAGACATTGCATAGCAGTCGAAAATGCCCTGTAGATCCAACTTAATCAAAGGAGAAAGCAAATTCTTCACTTCCGCACGCAAGACCAATCGCTCACCCAGCAAATTAAAGGACAAGTCGTTTAGTCTAATAGTCGAAGCAGCGAGACTCTTCAAGGGTCCATTGTCAAAGTCCAATTGAACAGCAAAGTCCTTCATGGGATAGCCAAGATATTTGTGCCTTAGAATGGCATTGCTCATATCTACACTTGCCTGAACGGCCGGATGCTGTAATGCCGAGTAGATTCCTTTGACACTTGCTTCAAAAAGCAAATCTCCACGTTGATCAGCGAAGTCCAAAGCGGCCCATTCTCCATCGGGAAGTAAATCCAGTAACTCGACGAGATTTAAGTCAACACCAGCAATCTGCAAATCATATATTTGCTTGCCTTCACTCAGTCGAATACTGCCGCCAGCCAAAAAATGATTATTGACCAGGCTAAGCTTTGCTTGATTTAACTTATAGAAATCCAAGGCCTCATCCGTCTCCAGATCGA
>JAHDDV010000361.1:3031-5594 GCA_020629205.1 Chitinophagales bacterium
CAAATCCAGCCAACCAAACACAAAGGATAGATTATCAAGGGCTAAGAGAGGATTGTCTGTAGATTTCAAAGAGCCTTGAAGGGATACTTTTTCGAAGGAAAAGGCTGCATTTGGAAAGTGAGTCCAAAGCGAGAGCTCCATCCCTCCATCAACTGTCAATTCAGTTGTCAACTGATCATTGAGCAAGGAAAGGAAGTACTGTTTGGCTTGCTTTTCAAACTTCCATGCAATCACCCAAGCTGTCACTAGCACCAGGACCAACAATACAGAGAGCAGAATGATTAGCTTTCTTATGAGTCTACCCATTTAAAATCATGATCTAATCAAGCCGTCAATACAATAGCTCTGATATAGCAACGCTGCCTTGATTCTTTTTGTATAAATCGTAATCTTTTACAGTCACATGGCCATCAAGATTAGCGTCTGGCCACTCATATTGATCAATCGCTGAAGACATGGTCAGGTATTTCTGATAGTCGGCAAAATTGATGCGTCCATTGGAATCAAAATCACCTGCCTTCAAAGCAAATCCCTCCGGGCCGAGCGAAATCAGTTGATTGCCACCATCGCGTACCTGATTCACCTCCGTAAAATCAACCAGAGCTCCAAAGCCAAAGGTCACAGGATTCATCGACATCACCGGCAAATGATTGCGATGTCGAATCGCAAAGTAATACGCTTGTCCAGGAGTCAGTGTGTTAAAGCGCAGATTGATATCTCCACTGACACTGACTATCGTTCCATTGCGCAACAGCAAACAAGGAATTCTCTCCAGGACTATATTAGGATTGCTTGAATCTCTGGCCTCCAGCAGTACCCAATCAACCATATTGGAAGGAAGGTGTGCAGCTGTTTCACCACCAAAATAAAATACAGGGTCCCCATTATAAGGCTGCAATTGTGGAATCAACTTCTTTGCTTTTAAGTGCGTACGCATATGTCCATAACTCGACTCAAAGGCCCCTTCTAATTGAGCCCGAAAACGCATGTGTGCTACCTCAGGGTACACTGAGCAATCCAAATCTCCAGGAATCAATTTGCCTTGGCTCTCTAAACTAAGATTGGAAAGTCCGGGATAATCAGGCACATACTTTCTGGCTTGAAACATGGTATTGCCTGTAGGCTCAAAACCCTGAGCCAAAAGGCCAGTCTGGCCGACAGGGCTGATGTAATACCAAACCAGATTACCGGCATAGTCGACCTCCCGTAATTCGCCACCATTTCCTATACAGATCAAAGTATTGCCATTGGGTAAGCGTTGGGCACCAGACACATTGAGGGAATAAAAGCTTCCATCATCATCGAAGGTCCATGTCAATTCCCTGGGTCCAAAAGCTTCCCCGGCCTCCAGCACATAAGAACCATCAGGTCGCACAGGAGGCACAAGAATATCGACAGAAGAATAACCTCGGTTAATACCATTGTTAAAAACCTTGATGGCACCACCATCTACCATTGTTTCCGGAATCCACTCCGGATCATGTTGCCCACTAAATGTCTGATCCAAGACCGAGCCACGCCCATAGGCAGCTGGATTTCCCCATCGATAGAGAATATCCCCTCCCCTACCTTGCACACCGCCAGTATGAGTAGCTGCCTGCTGAGTAGTGGTGCTATGATCAATGATCCAGATTTCATTGTAGTTTCGACTACTAATGACAATTTGATCCAAAGCCTCATTGTAGTCAAGTCCATTTACATGTAAAAAATCCGCCGACTGATTATGGTAGTTTATATCAATCAATTCAGGATGCTCACTGGGCTCTCCAAAATTATCCATCAAAGGGTCGACATCTTGAACCAGATGATCCCATGCATCCCAGGACCAAACTTCTTCAAACTGGCCCGGAAGCACTTCCTTTAGCTCGACGACCCGCTCTGTCCAAAGACCTCCCGGGGGCATCAAAGCCGGATCTCGCCCAGCCATAAGAGACTGCTCAACATCCTTTCTGTACCAGGCATGCAGGAGAATATTTCCATTTGGCATCTCCACAATATCATGATGCTGGCAAAACTCATTATTGGAATATTCGATCTCCCATTCCAGATCTGAATTCGCTGCTCGCTCCAATACTGTACCGCCGACGCCTCCAGATCCAAAGGTCGTAGAGCTGCGTTCGGCACGAAGCAGCATCCCGTCACTTGTCAACTGGGTCTTCATTCCTGCCGTAAGTGTTGACTCCCATTGATGGACAAGTTCCCCACAATTGTTGATCAAATAGACTTCATTGTAACGGGTGGGTGCAATCATCGTATAACCCTGTTGCGCTTCTGGCGCATTGACAAACACACCCAAAGTTTGCTGGGCGGTGCTCTGCTGGCTCATCAAACAAATGATCAACAAGCACCAATTAAGTCTTAGCTTCATACTGAAAGGTTCAATCGCGACAAGATAGTGAATATTTAGTGCATGGTGGGGAGTGTGCAATTGTTTGTGTCAGTGGTTTAGTGGCCCAGCTTGACCTCTGGTCAAGTCTGAAACCTAAATAGCTCTCGTAGTTGATTACACAAGCTGGCAGCGATACGCAAACGGACCAAGGGGTCTATTGCTTAACATACAATG
>JAHDDV010000362.1 GCA_020629205.1 Chitinophagales bacterium
GGTAAGTTGAATTCCTTGATTGGACTTCGTAAGGTGAAAGATGATATCAGTGATTTGGTAGAATTGGTTCGTTATTACAAGGAAAATGATCTGGAAGAGGAATTGGACAAGTTGTCTTTGCATTTCATCTTTGCAGGCCCTCCAGGAACAGGTAAGACTACTGTGGCTAGAATCCTATCCGACATCTTCAAGGCGCTTGGCGTATTAGAGCGAGGTCATCTTGTTGAGTGTGATCGGGAAAGTCTCGTGGCTGGTTTTGTCGGGCAGACGGCACTGAAAACTGCCACAAAAGTGGATGAGGCGAATGGTGGTATGCTGTTCATAGACGAAGCTTACGCTTTGTCTCAGCGTGGGGCAAATGATTTTGGACAGGAAGCAATCGAGACATTGCTGAAGCGAATGGAGGACCAAAAGGGTGAGTTTGCGGTGATTGTAGCAGGTTACGCGAAGAATATGAAAATGTTCCTTGAAGCTAATCCCGGTTTGAAGTCTCGATTTGATAAGGTCTTGAACTTCCAGGAATTTAATCTTGACGAATTGGAGGAAATTGCACTACTTTTGATCAAGGAAAACGGCTACAAGTTGCAGGCGAAAGCCAAAAAGTATCTGCGAAAGGGCATAGACGAAATTGCCTTTGCAAGCAATAAGCAGTTCTTTGGCAATGGCCGAATGATCCGGACTTTGGTTGATGTGATTATCAAGAAGCAGAATCTGCGGATGGCTCAATCTGATGATCCGAAAAAGGCCTCGGAGAAAGCAAGTGCAAAAACACTCTTGGTAGACGATATCAAATCAGCTGCCGCTTCATTTAGTCAGGAGCAGGAAATTGACTTGAGTCATTTAGATCAGCGCTACCTCAAGTTCAACTAAACAAAAGTTTTAGGTTTAATATTTTATGGGTCCGTCTTCAATTCAGTTGAAGACGGATTTTTTTTGTGCTGCAGGCACCCATGTCCGGTCTCACTGCATCTTAATGAAGTGAACAAGCTTAGGAACATAGAAAAGCGATCCGGTATCGGACTCATTGGGGATTACTTCCTGAAGAAGTCATGCGTCTTTCTCAGTCTTTTTCTGTGGCTTGGATTGTTCCATCAGTCACATGCTCAACATCTGCTCAAAAGCCCCTGGAAGAGCATCAGTCATCAATATTATCAGCTAAGTGATGGTGATATGGATACGCTGCTGATGCCCTATTCAATTGGTATGCCCTCGTTGCTATTGGATAGACAGCCAGATATAGAGGTTCCTGCTGATAGCATTGTTCCGTCGATTGCACTCAAGGGCAATTGGGTGAAGGTCTTTGCAGATCACGATCTAGTTCAACATGAGTTGCTTACTTATTTTCCTTACAAAGTAGAGCTACTAGAGGAGTATGATCAACTGGAGTTGCAGGTGTCAAACTTTGATGGTACTGCTATCAAGGATCCTATGTCGGTAAAGCTGGATGGTCGCGAGATCCAAAAGGGCAAGTTTGTGGATACTTACCGTTTGCCCAGCTCGAGAAAGACAAGAAAGCTCAGCATCACTTGCAATGGATATACGCGCTATTACCTCTTACGAAACTATCAAAGTCGAAACCCTTTCTTCAAAAATTTGTGGGAATCAAGAAAGAATCTGGTGCGCTATCGTTTTCAGCGAATGCGACGTTTTGTTGAAAGACCAAGACTGCGATCGCTATTCGGCAGATTCAATTTTCGCCCTCTCAGAAGATTCGGGGGCTACATGAGTTTTAATAAGCCATTATATCTGCCGGGTGACACGGTGCGGATGAAAGCCATGATTCTCAAGAAGAATGGCAAGCCGATCCGCAGGAAGAACTTGACCCTGACACTGCATCCCAAAGGAGGCAAAGCAATAAACCTATCATACGAAAATCCTGGTAGGGGCTCTTTTACCAGCACCTTTGTTCTGGGTGACAGCTTAAAGATCGATCAAGCACATAGACTGAGCTTTTCCAATAGGAAGGCTAAGTACGGACTGCTTTCCTCTAGTTTTAGAATAGAGGACTATGAGCTGCGTGGCGTTGAGTATTCCTTTCGCCGTCAATCTCATGGAGACCGGGATCGCTTTAGCCCCTTTGATTTCTACGCCAGAGCTATAGAACTGAATGGGCTCAATGCCCTGGATGGACAAATCGATATTGAGTACACAGTAGAGCAGCTGCATGCTGCAGAGGCTGATAGCTTGTTCGTTCCAACCAACATAGCC
Source organism: Chitinophagales bacterium (assembly GCA_020629205.1). Taxonomy (GTDB): domain Bacteria; phylum Bacteroidota; class Bacteroidia; order Chitinophagales; family UBA2359; genus JAHDDV01. Next base: position 2,209 of record JAHDDV010000362.1, read on the forward strand.
AGCGAGAGCTATGAATTGGATTCATTTGGCGAGACGAAGATCACCTTCCCAGATAGCTTGCTTCCGGCAGCCAAGCTTGTATTGAGGGCCGAAGCTGAGATCTACATCAGTGATGAAAGCAGTGATACAATGGCGGAAGAATGGACTTATAATGGCTTGGCTCATTCGGTCTCAATAAAGTTGCAAGGCAAGCAGCTACACTGCATTGCTCAAGACAAGAAAGGAGCGCTCAGCGGTAAAGCTACCTTTAAACAGATTCGCTTGAATCAGACAGTGGAAGAAAGCGAAGTGCAACTACCGCACTTTATAGAAGTAGATCCAACTGTAATGACCTATTTGTTGGAGTTCAAGGGAGAAAGGGCCAGCTATAGCTTGTCCCGTGATTTGGAGGAAGTGCTGAGCATAGAAGGTCGACGTACTGCTGATTCGGTACAGCTCGTCATGTATAATCCTTTTTTAATTCCAGTCCACTACGAGATATATAACGCAAAGGGAAAAGTTCTTAAAAAAGGCTTCGCCACAGAGCTGGATTGGGCGAAAAAGGATCAGAGTTATCGGTCCTATGGTATCCAGTATCACTACTATCTGGCCGGACACCTGCAAAAAGGAGAGAAGGTCTTCGCAGTAAAAGACAAGGATTTGAACCTGGAGTTCGATGGTCCCGATGCCATTTATCCAGGGCAAAAGACGGCCATCACGGTGAAGGCAAGTGATTTTAAAGGAGAAAAGGCATCAGATGTAAATCTGACTCTTGGGGCTTACAATGCTGGCTTTGAAAATCCCAAACTGCAGACGCCACCCTATCTGGGCAAAAAACGAGCAAAGCGTCGGGCCAGTCTTTCCTATCACCTGGAGCCTCGAAGCTTGTTTTCCAAGGGACACCGTAAAGATTGGGTGAAGAAGCTCGGTGTGGATACTATGATGTATTATCAGATGATACGACCAGGAGAGAATGGCTTTCAATACTATCAGCCAATCGGTGATGAACGGGCCCAGCTAGCCCCACATCTCTTTTTTAAAGGAGGAAACCTATCTCCGATGTTGGTCTATGTCGATGATCAACTGGTCTATGCAACAGGGATAGGAGCGAGCATACCCTACAGTTTTTCTGCAAGTCCTGGTCATCATGAGGTCAGAGTCCGTACTGCCAACTTCTCCGTCGAGATGGATAGCGTGCTTTTCAAGTCGGGTCAGAAATTGCACCTTTCTGTGGATATCGGGAAGCTTCCTCCGAGCGTCCGAGTAGACACAGTTGGAAGAGACCTGACAGCTCAGGAGCAAACAGCAATTCATGCAGCCACCTTACGCATCCGAGCTGCTGATCAGGCCATCCGTGGCTACTTGGTACAAGATGACCACTACTATCCTATCAGCAATTTATCCCAAGGCAGAACAGGTATCTTTTTCCCTGTTAAAGAAGACTCCTTGAGTCTCATATTGGTAGATGAGGAAAGGGAACTGGGCTTGTTGCATTCAGCCGAAAGTGATGTTTGGATCGAAGCAGGCAAATCGGATACCTTGAAACGCAAGGAAAATAAGAAAGTCAGGAATCGTAGTACCTATACTCTAAAGAAAGTAATCGGCGACTTGCTGCCTGGAAAGGAAGTTATGCCAGAGCCTCGGCCAAAGCAGCTGAAAAAGAACCGCAGCTCAAAAAGCAGACAAGTCGGAAACAGCACCTTGCTGATAGAGTATGCAGGCGATAGCCTCATTCAGAAGTATACGCTGTATTCGATGGCGGATACCAGTATACAGAGACGGTTGCAATCCTTTCATGGGGAGCTAAAAGGTCATGCACGATTGCCGGCAGGATGGTATCAAGTGAAGCTGGAAACCTACAGGAGGTCAGTGGCTTATTCTGATTCCCTTTATGTTCCCAAAGGTGGTTTTCAGTTCTATCGAATTAAGCACCTTGATTTTGAAGTTGATACCACTATGATGGATATTCATGGCTCCACCAGCCCAAGAGGAACAGAAGGTGGTATTTTGGAAGGCTACGTTACAGATGCAGCGAGCAAAGAGGCAGTGCCTTTTGCCAATGTAGTGCTCAAAGCGCCCAATCAGAAGTTGATCGGAGCCCAGACAGATTTTGATGGCTACTATCAAATCAATGACATCCCTCCTGGCTACTACCAGTTTGAAGTAAACTACATTGGTTACAACAGCCATGTGGAGCAGGTATTCATCGATCCAAACACCAGATGGTCTATTGATGTGGCCTTGAACGAAGGTAATCTGCAGCTGGATGAAGTGGTGGTCACTGCCTACAGTATGAGTGCTACCGCTTCAAGCATCTCGGTTGTTGGTTCGAGGACGGAATCACTGGACTTGAGCTCTAGCACCGCTGGATTGCTGGAAGTGCCTTGCTGGGACAAGGATGAAGATGGATTGATGGACCCTGAGGAAGACACAAACGAGGATGGCCAATGGGATGAACGCGATTGCCCGGACAGTCTGCTCAGCAAAATGGAGCAGTTCCCTAGGTCTGAACAGGTTGGCATCCGATCTGATTTTCGCGACTACGGTTTTTGGGTCCCGGATCTGCAAACCGATAAAAACGGCGAAGCAAGTTTCGAAGTGCAGTTCCCAGACAACCTTACCAAATGGAATTGCTTTGCCATAGCAGTGGACAAGAAGCGGCGCACTGGTTTTGCGGGCTACAATGTTCCAGCAGTCATGCAGTTGTCTGCGCGGCTATCCACCCCAAGGTTTTTTCGCACTGGAGACAGCATCACGCTCGTCGGTAAGTCGGTGAGCTATACACAAGAGCAGCAGGAGATTCAGACCCAGTTTAAAGTTGATGGACAAATAGTCAAAGAGGGGACCAGTCAATTACTGGATGCCCTGGTGGATCAGTATCAATATGTAGCCGCGGAGCAGGATACAGTCAGTCTGACTTATTCGATGTCTTTTGATGATTTCGAAGATGGTGAAGAGCGTAAGGTCCCTATCTATCCAGTCGGTACAGAAGAACATTCAGGGACCTTTGGTGTGTTGGAGGCTGGCGAAAAGCTCAGCATTGATATCGATCCGCAGATGGGGCCGGTACAGCTGCATGTGGAGACAGATATGCTACCGACAATCAGACGCTCGCTACGCGGTCTTCAGAACTATCGTCACCTCTGCACAGAACAAGCCGCTTCCAGACTGATGGCCTACCTCGTCGACCAAAAGATCTGCACTTTTACCGGGCAGAAGTTTAAACACAAACGAGTCGTCCGAAAGCTTATTAAGCGGCTGGAAGCTACGCAGAATAAAGACAGGACATGGGGCTGGTGGCCGGGCGGAAGATTTCACTCATGGATGAGCGGCTATGCGATGGGGGTACTCAAGCAGGCTGATGACATGGGCTACAAGGTAAGCATCAAAGAAGAAACCCT
>JAHDDV010000020.1:0-17905 GCA_020629205.1 Chitinophagales bacterium
CAGTACACAAGGGCAGCACAAAAGGCCAGGCCGCCATGAGCAAAAGCTGCTATCCACGACAGCAAAGCAGCCCAATTCCAGAAAAGAAAAAACCAGCGCGAGCAATGAGGGTGAAAACTAGCCGCGGGCGGAGCGGAACGAAGTGCTGTGATAGCGTGGTGAATGCCAGAGCCGGGATGGCTCGGAGCGCATGCGGAGAGACGGCCTGGCTCCGGCATGAACAGCTAGCTCAGTGCTGAGTATTAGCGGAGAACGGGTACCATGCTGCGACGGCCTAAAGATGCTGTGCTCCTAATAAAAGAATCTAGCAAAGTCTTGAGGATACTGAGGGGAAAATTGTTTCGGAGGCCTGTAGGAATCTATGTCCCGGAAAATTGGGGTAGCTTAGGATTGTATGGTGGAAAAAGTAAAGAGGCCCGATGATTAGCATCGAGCCTCTATCACTAATGTACTTCTATTTTAGTCTAGCAAAAGACGCCTGTTTTCTCTTACGAGATCCAGCAGGCTTTGCTTCAAGCCCTGGCTTGCTTGTACTGCCAGCTCCTCATTAGATGGGAAGGGTGAGAAACGATTGTTGGTCAGCTCCTGAGTGTCGCAATCCAGTGCATCGGGGTTGCCGTGGAAGGTTGCGAAGACATTGCTAAAATCAGCATTGCTGGAAACAGGATAGCTACCAATAAGTTGTCGACTACTGGTGTCAAGGACATCTACGCTGGCATGAATTGTGCCTCGTTTCTGCTGCTGTACTTGTACGACATCGGCGAAGACCATTCTATATACATCTTCCTTAATTTTCTTGCCAAGGCTATCGACGAGTACGCGGCCGGATTTGTCTTTTGCATACTGCCATCCATCTTTGACTTCCTTTTCTGCTTTGAAGAGTCGTTCTGTTAGTTGCTCCGGAGTGATTTCTATGCGATTGATATTGATTTTTACATCATAATCATAGGCACGATTTCCTTTGTTGGTGTAGAAACTGAGCCATTGTTGATTTAGATTGCTGAGGGAAATTTTACGGAGATTTTGTTCGATCTGTGGCGGCAATGGCGAGCCTGTACTGTTATGAGTTTGTACCAGTACGTGATTGGTCCCAAGATTTATCGCTCTGTCAATTTGTGTGTCCACATCGCGAAAGCCTGGGTAGATGGTCTTGAGCTCCTTTAGCAGGCCGTAGGCACGCCGAGCGTCCATTTTGTCACCTTCAGTCATCAACTTGTTTGATTTTACATAAAGGAACTCTGCAACATTTTTCCTGGTACTGACAATCGCTTCATTGGTGGCTACCATGTCAAAGTTGGCTACGCGTTTGGGGCTCTCGAGATAAAGCGGAAGCAGCGGCATGATCTTGTTTTGACGCCTGCTAATCTGATAATAGAGATCGAGCACTGCCTGATGTCGTTCTGGCTGTCCATCTTTGTTGAGGAATGCAATTCGATCGAGATCACGTTTATTAGCTTTTCTAAATGCTTGTTCCAGCAACAAAACCTTATCGGGCTTGTTCTTATTCTTAGATAGCTTATTGACGCAGAGGTCTATGGTCTTATCATAATCTCCTTTGTTGAGTGCCTTTTCAGCGACTTTGCAAGAGGGGAGGAAAATGAGAAAGGCGGAAAGAATGGCGATCATGCCATTTGTGCTTAGGGTTTTCATAGCGATTCTATTAGGGGTTATTCAATTAGCTTGTTCCCTATAGATAGCGCTACGGCCCTCGTAGTTTAAAGTTAATGTTATGCCTTGATGAACTCCAAGCATAGCATGAGATGGGAAAGAGGTGGTAATTGGTCTATTGGGCTTTGTATCCAAAGAGGCTGGCAATTCGCCCCAGGAACTTTTTTTCGAAGGCCCAAAAGAATTTGAACTGGCCGAAGATGGTACCAAAAAAGATAAGCAGGAGCTGGTAGATCGGCAGGACGATGATCAGCTTAACGATGAAGCGTATCAAAACGTTCAAATTGTCCAAAAATGGCAGGTAGGGCATGAGCATCTCAGAAACATAGACAGAAGAGGAACCAGTAATACCAAAAACGATAAAGATGATTACCAGGCTAAAATTGCTTTTAATGTGCCACTTCTTTTTAAATCTTTGTAAGTAACTGCCTTCCATTTGTTTATGCGTGAAAATAGCAATAGGATGATGAAAATCAAGAACTTTGCAGCTGTGCTTGATTTCCGCCTTTTGAGGTGGCTCAAAGGTATGCAATTAGTCCTTGAAAATCACCTATCTAGAGGCATTCTAAATAAGAAGATTTTTAGTTCAATTCTTACTCTTTTACCCATTAATTCCTAGCTTTGCACCCTGAATTTTTAAGTAAAGACCATCCAGTTAATTCCTTAGTTATGGGGAAAAAGTACCAAGATTTCCACTGGCTTAAGAGCTTGATTTTAGCTTGTTTGTTGGTAATCGTCCTGCCATTCTCAGCTACCGAAGCCCAAGACTCCCGGTCTTCGGATGCTTATAAAAACGGAAAGTCCCTATATACAGCAAACTGTGCGAGCTGTCACAAGATAGAGGGTAAACTGATCGGTCCAGGCTTGGCCGGAGTCTACGACAAGTACGATCGAGAATGGTTGTACAAATGGATTAAGAACTCACAGGCTTTGATCAAGGAGGGAGATGGTGATGCCATCGCGATCTTCAACGAATACTCCAAGAGTGTAATGCCTGCTCAGCCGGTATCGAACGAAGAGATTGATCAGATTCTTGAGTACGTTCGTGTAGAGACCGAGGAGCCTAAAGCTGCGGTTGCCGGTACTGGTGGGTCTGCAGGCACAGGTGCTGCAGCACAGGACATGTTTAGTCCACTTCGCATTTTCCTCTACTTGATGGCGATTGTTCTTCTTGTCATGTTATTCATGATGGGCCGAGTCTTGAACAATTTGGGCCGAATGGCTGCTGAGTCCCGTGGGGAACCTGCACCGGAGCCATTTACTTTCGGAAGCCTACTTCAGAATGGTAAGTTTGTGGCGATAGGTTTGCTGTTATTGTTCTGTATCATGGGTTATACAACTTATGATCACGCAACAGCACTAGGTCGTCAACAGGGCTATGCGCCGGATCAACCAATTAAATTTTCGCATGCTTTGCACGCTGGTACTCATAAGATTGAATGTCAATACTGCCATAGTGGTGCGGCAAAAGGGAAGTCTGCTGTTATTCCTTCTACCAATGTATGTATGAACTGCCACAAGGCGGTGCAGGAGGGACCAACTTACGGTAAGACGGAGATCGCAAAGATCTACGATCACTACGAAAACAATATCCCAGTTCCTTGGGTGAAAATACATAACCTACCAGATCACGTCTATTTCAATCACGCTCAGCACGTGAATGCAGGTCAGATTGCTTGTCAGACTTGTCACGGAGAGGTTCAGGAAATGGAAAAGGTAAAACAGATGCAACCACTCAGCATGGGATGGTGTATTGACTGTCACCGAGAGACTGCGGTTCAGTTTTCTAGTAACGACTACTACAAGACTTATGAGCAACTACATGATAAGGTGAAAGATGGAACAATCGATCAGGTGACTGTAGAAAGCATTGGAGGAACAGAGTGTCAGAAGTGTCACTATTAATCAACGGGATTAGTCAAGGCGGCTATGCAATTGAAGCTGCCATACAGACTCAAACAATTTTCTTTTGATGGAGAAAAAAATCAGATACTGGCAAAGCCTGGAGCAATTCGAGAATGAGGCTGAGTTTAGAAAAGCTCATAAGGATGAATTTCCGGAGGAGCTGCCAGTGGTAAAAGAAGCAGCCGAGGTGACTAAGGAAGGTTACGGTGGAAACCGACGAGACTTTTTGAAGATGTTGGGTTTCAGTGTTTCAGCAGCTACCATTGCTGCAAGCTGTGAAATTCCAATAAAGTATGCGATCCCTTATGTCAATAAGCCGGAAGAGCTTGTACCGGGTATCGCTAGTTACTATGCCTCTACCTTTATGGATGGCTCTGATTTCTGCAATGTATTGGTAAAGACCCGTGATGGCCGACCAATCAAGATTGAGGGGAACAGTGAGTCTGCACTTAGCCAAGGAGGTACCTCGGCACGGGCACAGGCTTCGGTCTTGAGTCTTTATGACATCAATCGCCTTAAGCATCCGATTGCTGGGGGAAATGAAACGACCTGGGGTGAAGTAGATAAGGCTATTACAACTGCCTTGAGAGGTGCTGGACAAAAAGTACTACTAACTTCTGGCGTGGCTAGTCCATCTACCCGTCAGTTGATTGCGGAAATGCAGGCTACTTTCCCTGATGTACGACATGTAGAGTATAGCCCAATTTCCTACTCCGGATTGATGCAAGCAAATGAGGTTTGTTTTGGATCCTCTGTTATTCCTGGATACAATTTCGATAAAGCTGCTGTCATTGTAGGCTTGGGAGCTGATTTCCTTGGAACATGGGTTTCTCCGGTAGAATTTGCAAAAGACTATAGCAAAAACAGAAAAGTAAAGGTCGATAATCCGACCATGTCCCGACACTATCAGTTTGAGACAAGGATGTCGTTGACCGGTGCGAATGCTGATTATCGCCAGCCAGTAAATATTGCCGAGCTTCCGGCTACGGCAATTGCACTGTACAATGCATTGGCGTCCAAGTCTGGAAATGCCAGCGTATCTGGTGGTGGCGGACTTTCGGAGACGGCTGCAGAAATGGTGAAGAAAGCTGCCTTGGATCTTTGGAATAGCCGCGGCCGTTCTTTGGTCGTTTGTGGCTCCAATGATTCCAATACGCAATTGATCGTGAATGCGATCAACTACATGTTGGATAGCTATGGCAGTACTATTGATCTAGGTAGTCCATACCAGATTGGTGGTGGCGATGATAAGGCCTTCAATCAATTGGTTTCAGATATGAGCTCTGGCCGGGTAGGTACTTTGATGATTCAAGGAGTAAACCCAGCCTTTGATAGTCCAATGAGGGATCAGTTTCAGACGGCATTGGGCAAGGTTAGGAACTCTATTTCCTTTAGTTCAACAATGGATGAAACAGCTAGTCTGTCTCAGTATGTTTGTCCAGACCATCACTACCTTGAGAAGTGGAATGATGCTGAAGTCAAAAAAGGCCACTATTCTATTTGTCAACCGACCATATCTCCACTATTCAACACCAGATCCTGGCAAGATAGCATCTTGACCTGGTTGGGATCAGATACCGACTTTTATGGTTATATCCAGAATGTTTGGAGATCAAGTGTATTCGGACGTCAAAACAAGCATGGGAATTTCCAGAGTTTCTGGGATCATGCAGTTCACGATGGTGTGGTGAGTATCCCAAGTGGAGCTGCTGGAGCACCTGGTTTTAATGGTGATGTAAATGCGGCAGCTGGAAAGGCTGTTGCTGCGGCACAAACGACTGGTGATTTTGCCTTGTTGCTGCACCAAAACCTAACGATGGGTGATGGTCGCTATGCAAACAATCCATATCTACATGAAACACCGGATCCGATCAGCAAAGTATGCTGGGACAATTTCGTTGCTGTGTCCTATGATGATGCACAAGCATTCGGATGGGAGCGCTACGATGTGTTGGAAGTGAGTGCTAATGGCTATTCGATTCAACTGCCTGTTGTCGTGCAGCCAGGACAGGCAAAAGGTACTTGTGCCATCGCTTTGGGTTATGGACGAACAAAAGGGGTAAACGAACGATGTGCAGTTGGAAAGGACGCTTACCCTTTCATGAGTTTCAATGGTGAAAACCTAGTCTATCACACTGGTGTATCGCTAAAGAAAGTGGGCAGTGGATATGAGTTACCATTGACGCAGACACACAATTTTATTGATGATACAGGGGTCAAAATTTTGGCTGCTGCAAAGCCTAGAATTGGGATCATCAATGAGGCTAAATTGTCTGACTATAAAGAAGATAAATACGTAGGTAATACCTACGGCAGAAAGCTAGCGGATCCCCATTATAAGGAGTCGCATTTGTTTACACTCTATGATGATCGTCCGGAACTAAAAGACGGACATCATTGGAATCTTGGGGTAGATCTGAATACTTGCATTGGCTGTAGTGCCTGTGTGGTTTCTTGTCACCTGGAGAACAATGTACCTGTAGTTGGAGCGCAGGAAGTATTCAGGGCGCATGATATGCACTGGATGAGAATTGACCGCTACTACGCGGGTGATCCTCAGAGTCCACGAGTGGCCTTCCAGCCGATGATGTGCCAGCACTGCGACAACGCTCCGTGTGAGAATGTTTGCCCGGTGGCAGCAACGAATCACAGCTCGGAAGGGCTAAATCAGATGGCCTACAACAGATGTATTGGTACAAGATATTGTGCTAACAACTGTCCATTTAAGGTTCGTCGATTCAATTGGTATGATTGGCAGGCAGCTGATAGTTTCTACGGAGGAACAATATTCGACAATGACGACTTCGCAATCATTGATGATCTTTCAAGAATGGTACTTAATCCTGATGTAACTGTACGTTCGCGTGGAGTGATGGAGAAGTGTACTTTCTGTGTACAGAGAATTCAGGATGGCAAGCTAGAGGCTAAGAAAGCTGGAAAGGTCTTGGAAGATGGGGCAATCAAAACGGCTTGTCAGACGGCTTGTCCTACAAATGCCATCATATTCGGTGATGTAAACGATCCGGATAGCGAGATTAGCAAGTGGAAAGCCAACGAGAGAGCCTATCGTATGTTGGAGGAAATACACGTATTGCCTTCAGTTAATTACCTGACCAAGATTCGCAACGTCGATGAATTGGATTCATGGTACGATACTCGACCAAAAAGCGATCACGGACATGGGCATGATGATCATGGGCATGGTCACGATGATCACAAGGAACATAAAAAAGACACTCATAAAGGACACGATCACGGCCACGACCATGGGCATGATCATGACGGCCATGGGCATTAATATAAATAACCAGCCTGTAAGCAATTGCAGGTTTAGTTGAAGCATTATAAATACAGGTTTATATGTCTCATCACTATACTTCGCCGATCAGGGAGCCCCTGATTGAAGGAAATAAGACGTATCACGATATTACCGATGATATAGCAAAAGCAACTGAAGGTAGCATAAAGCCGATGTGGTTGATTGCACTATTGGTATGTGCCACCATAGGTCTGTGGGGGATTTTGAACATCCTCTACACCATTTGGTATGGTATTGGCGTCTGGGGCTTGAACAAAACTGTCGGCTGGGCCTGGGATATTACCAACTTCGTTTGGTGGATCGGTATCGGTCACGCCGGTACCTTGATCTCCGCAATTCTCTTGCTGTTTAGGCAACGATGGCGAACGGGAGTGAATAGGGCAGCAGAGGCAATGACGATCTTTGCGGTAATGTGTGCAGCCATCTATCCCGGTATTCACATGGGGCGTATCTGGTTGGCCTTCTTTATCTTCCCTTACCCCAATAGCAGGGGGCCTTTGTGGGTGAATTTTAATTCACCGCTTTTGTGGGATGTTTTTGCAATTAGTACCTATTTCACCGTGTCCCTTCTTTTCTGGTATACCGGGCTATTGCCCGATTTTGCCACGATTAGAGACCGTGCACGAGGATTTAGGCGAAAGATATACAATGTTCTGGCTTTCGGATGGACCGGAACGGCCAAGCAGTGGGAACGTTTTGAATCCCTGAGTTTGGTTTTGGCTGGTCTGGCAACTCCACTGGTTCTATCAGTACACACGATTGTAAGTTTTGACTTTGCGACCTCAGTTATTCCAGGATGGCATACCACGATCTTTCCGCCCTACTTCGTTGCTGGAGCGATCTTCTCCGGCTTTGCCATGGTATTGACCTTGATGTTGATTACTCGGAAGCTACTGAATCTGGAGGAATACATAACCATTGGCCACATCGAGTCAATGAATAAGGTAATTACGCTTACAGGATCGATAGTAGGTGTGGCTTATATTACCGAGCTATTCATCGCTTGGTACTCAGGAGCAATCTACGAGCAGTATGCATTTGAAAACAGAATCTTTGGAGATTACTGGTGGGCATATGCTTCGATGATGACTTGCAACGTGATTTCTCCTCAGCTGTTTTGGGTTCGCAAACTGCGTAGAAGTGTTGCCTTTACTTTCTTCCTCTCTATTGTCATTAACATCGGGATGTGGTTTGAGCGTTTTGTGATTATTGTAACCTCGCTACACGAGGATTATGTGCCATCAAGCTGGACTTACTATTCTCCGACATGGGTGGAAGTATCCATTTTCGTGGGCACAATGGGGATCTTTATGACGCTCTTCTTACTATTTGCTCGTTTCTTCCCAGTGATTGCGATTGCTGAGGTCAAGAGTATTTTGAAAGTAGGTGGCGATCAGTACATTGCTGAGTATGCTCGTCAGGATAAGGCTGAAGGTCATGGTTGGGTAGATGGCTCCTACGGAGCAGCTGCAGCTGGCAATCTGGCTTCACCGAAGTCCCCTAGAGACGCTGAACATGACAAACACTAAATAAAGAGGGTGTTCTGCATAAAGCAGCGCCCCGGGTATATAGAAAACGATTTGGGATGTATAACTATCTAGTTGGAATATACGGTGATGATGATGATTTGATCCAGGCAGTACGGAAAGTAAAGGCTGCAGGATTGGAGATTCATGATTGTATCACTCCGTTCCCAGTTCACGGACTGGAAAAAGCAATGGAGTTGAAGGAAACAAGGCTACATACTGCCGGCTTCTTTTATGGTGCGACAGGGACGATGTTTGCATTGGGTTGCATGACTTGGATTCAAACGTCAAGCTGGCCACTAAATGTTGGGGGAAAGCCTAACTTTTCCCTGCTCTCATTCATCCCGATTACTTTCGAGCTGACGGTCCTATTCGCCGCAGTCGGAATGACTGTAACTTATTATTTGCGAAATCGTTTGTCGATTTTCAATCATGATGAGGTTTTGGATGTCCGCTTGACGGATCACAAGTTTGCCATGATCTTCGATATGGCAAAGTATGATTCTCAGGAGGATATCAATCGGATCAAGCGAGTGTTGGAATCTACTAAGGTCGAAGAGATCAACGTACGTGAGATGAAGCACAAAGTGTATAGTGCTGAGGAACAAAGCTAGAATCTCTTAAGAATAAAGAGCAACCAAAAATGGTCTTTCAGAAGAAATACAATATTTACTTTTTTGCTTTGATAGCGCTGTGCTTTGCAGGCTGTAAAGCTGGAGGTAATTTCCCCGGCATGGAGTACATGCCAGACATGGCACACTCTAAAGCTGTGGAGACTTATTCAGCCAGTCCTACTGTGGATAACGAAGTGTTGTTTGCCAACGGGATGAGTGCCAGAACTCCCGCCAAAGGAAGTATTCCAAGGGGTTATATTCCATATCACCTGAAGGATACAGCGGAAGATTATGAATTGGCTGGCCAATCGGTTCGCAATCCGTATCACGAAGATCGAGAAGCCGTGTTAAAGAGCGGGAAAGCCAATTTTGATATTTATTGTGCGGTTTGCCACGGTAAGGATGGAAAGGGTAATGGAACACTTGTAGCGAATGGAGTCTATCCACCACCACCTTCTTACTTTAAAGAGGGCTATCTTGATATGGCAGAAGGGAAAATGTTTCACTCTGTGCACCATGGAAAAAACTTGATGGGATCTTATGCTTCTCAGCTGACGCAAAACGAGCGTTGGGAAGTGATCACTTATATAAAGAACTTACAAGCAAAGGCAGCAAAATCTTCTCAAAAGCTGGATTCAGATGATGCGGCTTTGCAGTATGTGCTTCGAAATAGTGCCGTGGGCAGCGGATATGTGGCCCCAACGGATGAGGAGCCAGCTTCTTTTCTTGATGCCCTAATGTCGCAAAAGCTGCAGAAAGGTTCTACGATAACTTTGAAGAACGTATTCTTCAACTCCGGCTCTTTTCAATTGAAGCCAGAGTCATTTGCCGAGTTGGGTAAGCTGGTTTCGATTCTGAAGAACAATCCGAATAGTAAAGTAGAGATTAGCGGGCACACCGACAGTCAGGGCAATGCTCAGGCAAATGTGCAACTTTCGCAGAATCGCGCACAAGCAGTGATGACATACTTGGTATCCAATGGGATTCCAGCAAAAGCATTGACTGCGATGGGCTATGGTGCATCCGTGCCTGTCGCTGATAATGCAACGGAGGAAGGTAGAGCGCAAAACAGAAGAACAGAATTCAAGGTCGTCGAGTAGTTTTTGAACAGCTCGTTAAAATAATTAATGATGCAATTAGAATCTTTTACCACACCTGCCAGAGTGAAAAGCGTTGGCCTTGGCCTTTTGGTGATTGGTCTAATCATGTTTGTGATTGGTGTGGTTACTAATTTGGATAATCCGGCAAGAATCTGGACGACTCTGCTTGCCACCAACCATTACTTTTTGCTAGTGGGATTGGCAGGACTTTTCTTTGTGGCCTCACAAACTATGGGCTACAACGGTTGGTTTGTACTAATCAAAAGAATTTGCGAAGCTCTGGCTGGTTTTGTCAAGGTCGGATCCGTAATAATGATACCCATACTCCTGTTCGGAATGGGTTATATATACCATTGGACTGATCCGCATGCAGCCAGTGACCCTATTTTGGTTGGAAAATCGGCATATCTAAATAAGCCCTTTTTCTGGTTGAGAACAATTGTTTACTTGGTCGGATGGTCTGCTTTTGCTTTCCTCATTGTGAAAAATTCAAGAGACCATGATTCGCATCCGGGAATCAAGCATTACAATAGTAGTCTGACACTCAGTGCTGTGTTCTTGCTGTTCTTTGGGGTGACAAGCTCCACTTCAGCATGGGACTTTTTGATGTCAATCGATCCACACTGGTTTAGTACGTTGTTTGGCTGGTATACCTTTATCAGTACATTTGTTGCCTCCATGGCTGTGGTCGCTTTGATGATTATCACCCTAAAAAGCTTCGGGTACCTAAAGAACGTAACAGAGGAGCATCTGCATGATGTTGGTAAATTTATGTTCGCATTCAGCGTTGCCTGGGCTTATCTATGGTTCTCACAGCATATGCTAATCTGGTATGCAAACATTCCGGAAGAGACCATATACTTTAGAGATAGATGGGACAATTACCCCGTACTGTTCTTTGGGGCAGTAGTGCTCAATTTTGTATTCCCCTTACTTGTTCTAATCTCACGCGGCGCGAAGAGAAGAATTCAAATCATGTTTATTGCCTGTCTGGTGATTATCTTTGGTCATTGGTTAGACTTCTATCTAATGGCAATGCCAGGGGCACAAAAGGCATTTGCACATACGCTAGGCCATGAGGCAGCACATCACTTTCAGTATCCTGGACTTGGATTTCTTGAAATTGGAGCCTTTCTGGCCTTCTGCGGGTTGTTTACAACTGTAGTATTCTGGGAACTTTCAAAGGCATCACTAGTGCCTGTGAATCATCCTTATATAAAAGAAAGTATTATTCACCATACCTAGACTGGTCTGGAAAACGAATAAAGCATTATTAGAAAATGGGTACGACAACAATAGGAATCATTTGCATCATCCTGGTCATGGCAATTCTGTTTCAGATTGCCAAGGCAAGCGAGTTGACTTCAATCATCAAAGGAGGTGAAGACGAGAAGCTTGACGCTGAGGGGAATTATGTGTTGCAGGAGGGAACCCCTGGTGAAAACCAAGGCAATGGCAATGCCATCATGTCGATGATTTTCGTAGTTGGGTTTCTGGTCTTGACGGTATGGTCGGCATGGTATTACCGCGGGCTCTATTTGCCAGAACCCTCTTCTGTACACGGGATGTGGATTAGAAACATGTTTTTCTGGACTCTGGTTGCAACAGTGCCTGTATTCCTTATTACGAATTTTGTCCTGTTCTACTTTGCCTATAAGTATCGTGCGAGAAAGGGCCATAAAGCCTACCATTATGCAGAAAATAATCGTCTGGAGGTAATCTGGACTGTTATTCCTGCTATCGTGATGGTTCTGTTGGTATTTGAAGGAATGAGAAGCTGGTTGAAAATCACTGCTCCCGCACCGGAAGATGCTATCGTAATAGAGGCTACGGCACAGCAGTTTAATTGGACTCTTAGATATTCTGGCGAGGATAACGATCTCGGCAAGAAGTCAGTAAAATACATAGATGGTGAAAACACGCTAGGTCAAAACTGGCTAGACAAACCAAACTATGACGACTTTATCACCGATACGCTCTTCATACCTGTCAATCGGCCCGTGCAGATAAAGATTAACTCAATCGATGTATTGCACAGTTTCTACTTACCACACTTTAGAGTAAAGATGGATGCGGTGCCAGGAATTCCAACCCAGTTCTGGTTTATTCCTACGAAGACTACGGAGGATCTCCGAAAGCTAGAGGATAATCCAAATTTCAACTACGAGCTTGCCTGCGCAGAGCTCTGCGGTCAAGCACACTTCAACATGAGAAAGCCTGTCTATGTGGGTACTGAAGCGGAATATCAGGCTTGGCTTAAGAGACAAAAGCCAACCATCGAAAAATTGGGTGGTAACAAGTACATCAAGACCTTCGAGAAAAAACTCGAGGATATAAAGAAAAAAGAACTTGAGCTAAAGCAAGATCATCACCATCATCATGGTGATGATGGTCATCACGCAGAGGCTGGTGAAGATGAAGAAATTGATCTCGCCAAACTATAAGAGAACAGATCGCTACTGTGGTTGTTCTATTACTTTCTAACAATTAACCATTATTAAATGGCTAGTACAGATATACATTTGCACGATCAGCTTGGTCATGATCATCACGATGACCATCATCATGATCATCACGAGACCTTTCTTACGAAGTATATCTTCAGTCAGGATCATAAGATGATCGCACGACAATTCCTGATTACTGGAATCATCTGGGCTTTCATCGGTGTGCTCTTCTCCGTACTGTTTCGTTTACAGTTGGGTTGGCCAAATGAGACCTTCCCAATTTTGGAGACATTACTGGGAGCTTGGGCAGAAGGTGGAAAACTGAGTCCGCAGTTTTACTACGCATTGGTGACAATGCACGGGACGATCATGGTTTTCTTCGTATTGACTGCTGGTTTGAGTGGAACCTTTAGTAACCTCTTGATACCCTTGCAAATTGGGGCAAGAGATATGGCTTCGCCATTTATCAACATGCTTTCCTACTGGTTTTTCCTGCTGGCTGGCGTGATTATGGCTATCTCTCTCTTTATTCAAACTGGTCCCGCAGCAGGTGGGTGGACTGCATACCCACCACTTAGTGCTTTAGGACAATCAAATCTGGGCTCCCAATTGGGTATGACCCTATGGCTGTTGTCAATGACAATGTTCGTGGTTTCAAGTTTGATGGGAGGTTTGAACTACATCGCCACTGTGCTCAATATGAGAACAAAGGGTATGACCATGTTCAGGATGCCATTGACGATTTGGGCATTTTTCTTCACTGCTGTGTTAGGGGTACTTTCCTTTCCAGTATTGTTGTCAGGATGTATTCTTTTGATGTTTGACCGTTCGCTTGGTACAAGCTTCTATTTATCCGATATCTACATCGGGGGAGAAGTATTGACCAACGGTGCAGGTCAAATGATCGAAGGTGGATCTGCTATCTTGTTCCAGCACTTGTTCTGGTTCTTGGGTCACCCAGAAGTATATATTGTAATCCTCCCAGCAATGGGTATGGTTTCTGAAGTTCTGGCAACCAACTCAAGAAAACCAATCTTTGGTTATCATGCCATGGTGTACTCGATTATGGCCATTACCATTATCGCATTCCTGGTATGGGCACACCACATGTTTATTTCAGGGATGAACCCATTTGTGGGATCTATCTTTGTTCTATTCACACTCTTGATCGCAATCCCTTCTGCAATTAAAGTCTTTAACTGGATTGCGACCCTATGGAGAGGAGCAATACGCTTTACTACCGCTACGCTATTCTCAATTGGATTTGTTTCCTTGTTTATCTCGGGGGGATTGACTGGTATCTACCTAGGAAATGCCGCATTGGATATTCCTCTTCACGATACCTACTTCGTAATTGCCCACTTCCACATTGTAATGGGTCTGGCCGCTGGATTCGGTTTGTTCGCCGGTGTTTATCACTGGTTCCCGAAGTTGTTCAACGGAAGAATGATGAACGAAACACTGGGAGTAATGCACTTTTGGATTACTTTCATCGGTAGCTACTTCATCTTCTGGCCAATGCACTACCTCGGAATGACTGGCGTACCCCGCCGATACTACGAGTTTAGCAATTTCGAGACTTTCAATAAATACGATGACCTAAACATGTTGATTAGTACAGCAGCAATCGTGGTTTTCTTCGCGCAGTTCCTGTTTGTGATCAACTTCTTCTATAGCATCAACAGAGGCAAGCGAATGCCAGCTTCCCTGAATCCGTGGAGAGGTACTACATTAGAGTGGACTACTCCAATGGAGCCAGGACACGGTAACTGGGTTGGCAAAATTCCGGAAGTGCACAGATGGCCTTATGACTATGAAGTTGATGGTCATGGTTTCATTCCACAACACGTCTCGGACGAAGAATTGAAAAGAGTGACTGCAAAGCACTCTTAGATAAGAAATAGAAAAACAGAGATAGCCCCTTGGGGCTATCTTCTAATTTGAATGTAGTGAAAGAAATTAGCCTTGAATCACAGTCGTCATCCCTGACTTTGCTGAAAGCAAAGCTCAAAGACTATGGGGTCTTGATGAAGTTCAAGTTGAACCTTACTGTGGTATTTACCGCGCTTATGGGCTTTCTCTTTGCAACAGGGATGTCATTTGATTGGTCATCCATGTTGTTACTTGCTCTTGGTGGCTTTCTGGTTACCGGATCATCCAATACCATCAATCAGATACTGGAAAAAGACTTTGACAAACTGATGAAGCGCACCAAAGATCGTCCACTTGCGGCGCGTCGTATGGGGGTGCCGGAAGCTGTACTACTTGCTGGAGTGACAGGCGTAGCTGGATTAGGAATTCTGGCAATTGCCTTCAATCCTCTTTCAGCCTTCATCGGAGCTTTGGCTCTGCTCTCTTACGCATTCATCTATACACCACTCAAGCGCTTCTCGCCTATAGCAGTCTTTGTTGGAGCAATACCAGGAGCACTGCCTCCAGTGATTGGATGGGTGGCCGCCACAGGCGAGATTGGAATGATTGGCTACATGCTTTTCTCCATCCAGTTTCTATGGCAATTCCCACACTTCTGGGCAATTGGCTGGATTGGTTACGATGATTATCGAAAAGCTGGATACAAACTCCTGCCAACCGCTGATGGAAAAGGGAAGCGGACTGCTTTTCACATCATTGTATACACTGTGTTCTTGACTATGGTAAGTCTATTGCCATACTTTTTTGGTGCTGTTGGCATGCTTTCAATGATTGTATTCCTATTGGGCGGATTGATGATGCTGTACTATGGAGTAAAACTTTTTCGAGAGGCAACTGATAAAGCTGCTTTAAAAGTTATGTTTGCCAGTATCGTATACCTCCCCATTGTGCAAATTTTCATGGTTTTAGATAAAATCTAGCAGATGAGCACACTAACACAAAATTACTACAGCAAGATTCATCCAAAGCGCTTTGTCCTTTGGTTATTTCTCGGAAGCATCGTGATGATGTTTGCTGGTCTAACAAGTGCTTTCATCGTACGTCGTGCACAAGGCAATTGGGTAGAATACGCACTGCCAGATATCTTTTGGTTGAGTACGGCAATGATTATCCTAAGCAGCTTGACCTTGCATTTGGCATACGTCTTTCACAGGGATAATAAAGCAAAAAAGTACCGGATGGCCTTGGGAGCTACCCTCTTCTTAGGACTAGGTTTTGTTCTAGCACAATATATTGGCTGGACACAACTAACTGAACTTGGTGTAAGATTACAAGGTAATCCATCTGGCTCCTTTCTATATGTTATTTCAGGTGTTCACGCTGCACACCTTTTAGGTGGTGTGGCATTGCTCCTGATCTTCTTTTTCAAGTCAATTCGACGACAAGAACCAGTCAAAAGACTGATGGAAGAGATCGACCCCGAACGTACATTGGGCGTCGAACTTTTGCTCACCTATTGGCATTTTGTCGGCCTACTTTGGCTATATTTGTTCATTTTTTTCCTCTACTTTGGATAGCAAAAAAGAGTTAAATGGCTAGCGATACTTTACATGCAGCATCCGCTGACGAGCAATGGGGCGGTGGTAGATCACCATTCAACGTTTCCTATGGGAAACTGATGATGTGGTACTTCCTGCTCTCAGATGCCTTTACCTTTTCGGCACTGCTTATTAGTTATGGTACCATTCGATTCATGTCACCTACCTGGGCAGATCCCAATGAGGTGTTCAACGGAATGCCATTCATCGAAAATGCCAACCTGCCACTAGGCTTCGTTAGTATCATGACTTTCATTCTCATCCTTAGCTCAGTATTCGTCGTTCGAGCAGTGCAGGAAGGACACATGATGAATAAGGCAGGGGTAGTCAAGTGGATGTTTCTGGGGATTCTGGGAGGAGCAGCTTTTCTCGGCTGTCAGGCCTGGGAATGGACCCACCTTATTCACGGAGCCGATCACGGACATGGAATGACCTTATATCGAAATACTTTTGGCGCTCCTTCTTCCTTCGGACAACTCTTCTTCCTTATCACCGGTTTTCACGGTTTTCACGTATTTAGTGGTGTTGTCCTCAATATCATTATCTGTATCCAGGCCGCAGCAGGGGTCTTTGAAAGGAGAGGGCACTACGAAATGGTCGAGAAAATTGGCCTCTACTGGCACTTTGTCGATCTCGTTTGGGTCTTCGTTTTCCTTTGTTTCTACCTTCTGTAAATTCTTAACTACTATCAATCATGGCACATCACGAACCACTTGATCCAGCAGTATACAAATCACAAGTTAGCGCAGTCTGGAAAGCAACTATCTGGCTCACTGTCATTACTGTCGTTGAGGTAGTCGCAGCCATTATCTACATGGAAATGTATGAAGCTGGCGAGGGACCAAGGCTCCTCCTCAATGGCTTCTTTGTCGTTATGAGTTTGCTTAAAGCATTCTTTATCGTAGGAGAATTCATGCACATGAGGTATGAAAAAAGAGCCCTGGTACTGACTGTATTGGTACCTACCGTCTTCCTGATTTGGTTCATCATCGCTTTTCTCTGGGAAGGTAGTGCATGGCTCAATGCAAGGACTTTCTGGGAAGTAATAGGATAAGTATGACTACGGCAGCTAATGCGCGAAATGTTTTTACTGCAATCTTTATTGCACTGATCGTACCCGTTGCCTTCTTCATGTACTTCGATTATCCCGGGCCTCCCAAAAGCCCCAAAGTAAAACGTTTCTTTCCACTAGGAGATGAACTTAGTTCACCATACTCCAAAGAAGTAAGAGATACACTCTGGCATGTGGTCCCACCCTTCTCTTTCAAAGGTCACTCAGGAAAACAAATCACGGAGCAAACCTTCAAGGATAAGATTTATGTAGTCGATTTCTTTTTCACCCGTTGCCCTGGAATCTGCCCCAAAATGACGGCAGCCATCAAAGGACTTCAGGAAAAACTGACCGACGAGAAGGATGTCATGTTTCTATCCCACACCGTCGATCCTGATTATGATACCCCAAAGGTGCTGAGAAGATATGCCAAGCGACATGGTATCGACTCGACAAGATGGCATCTCGTGACAGGCTCAATGGACTCCCTTACCATGATGTCCACAAAAGGGTATTTCCTTTCCCTCAAACCAGGTACCGAAGAGACAGAAGCCATCGATCATAGCGGGAGATTAGTCTTGGTAGACAAAGATAGAATCATTCGTGGCTTTTATCATGGCACAGATCCCGATGATGTCAATCGCCTCCTAGAGGATATTTACATACTTAAGATGGAATACCCGAGGAGAGAAAAGCTCGAATACAACGCAAACCCAGATGGAATTTGAACAGCTTGCTTCCAAAGCGAACATCCAAAGGAAATAGCTGTTTCTACTAGACACTAGACACTAGACACTAGACACTA
>JAHDDV010000020.1:18005-32151 GCA_020629205.1 Chitinophagales bacterium
ACACTAAGCACTAAACAGCAAGCACAAACTATGGCAGAAGCCAATCTAGCAAAAAGAAAAGAACCACTGCTAATCAGACTGATCGTCTTCGTGTCAGTGGCGATCCCTGCATTGATTGCTATAATGTTTAAGGTCGCCCCACCGCAGATAGATCACAATTATGATCTTAGCATTTTGCCAATGTTTCATGCCGGTATCAATTTCACCGTGAGCCTCTTACTATTGTCCAGCTGGTATTTTATAAAGAACAAGAACATCAGCGCACACAAGGCATGCAATGTCTTGGCTTTGGTGCTTTCTTCGCTCTTTCTGGTTTCATATGTCATCTATCACTCCCTCACAGAACCCACCAGCTTCGGAGGGGAGGGAATCCTGAAAGGCATCTACTACTTCGTCTTGATCTCACATATTGTCCTCTCTGCAATCATTCTTCCAATCGTGTTGTTTACCTTCCTCAGAGCATTCACAGGTGAGACAGAAAGACATAAGAAGATCGCAAGATGGACAATGCCGATTTGGTTGTATGTTTCAATCACTGGTGTACTGGTTTACCTCCTGATTTCTCCGTATTATTAGACTCCGAGTATCAATCAAAGACTGGGAAATGAAAAAGCTTCTTCCAATTCTTATCACTTTTGTAGCCATGCTCATAGCCAGCGATCTAATCGCACAGTGCCCAATGTGCAAGGCATCCGTAGAGTCAAACCTCAAGGAAGGAGGTACAACAGGACTCGGCCTCAATGCCGGTATCATATATCTATTTGTCACTCCATACCTCCTGGCTGTGGCAATTGGCTTCACATTCTGGTGGAAAAACAGAAATCGGTCGACCAAACACAGTTGATCCTTTTGATTTAATGCCGCTTAAACTTCCTGCTTAAAAGGAATCTATATACATTCACGCCACTAATGCGTAGCACCATTGTGTATAATACCCGACAAGCTTGTCCCCTTTTTAGGCCACTCATAGAATTAATTATTGGCTTCAGGATTTTTTTTGCATTATTTTCAGTGTTTAAAGGCGTCATTTTGAGGCCTTTATGCCAAGAATCGTACACTCCTGCCTAAATTAACGCCACTGTGGAACAGAATTGGCATTAGCTGGGTGAACACTTAAAATTATTGAACATGAATTTATTGAAGAGCAGACTTACAAGAATAATATCGTTAAGTTTGATGATCACATGCCTGCTTGTTTCGACAAGCTGTGAAAGAAACCGGGATGTTCAAGGATGCATGCAGTACGGATGCAACAACTATGATGCAAACGCGGTCATCGAAGGCGAGTGCTATGGATGCGCCCAGAAGTTTACCCTCTATGGAATCTACCACCATAGTCCAGGGTCGATACCAGGCTTCACCATCTCCGATATGCCTGAAGAGATCAGCATTTCCGACATATCAGCCAATCTGACCGTGCCGTTTGTAGACCTGAAGTTCGAAGGGCTCAAAATGTCCGATGACGCAAGTAGCTATCAAATCGACGAAATAATTGTCGAAGAAAAAAATGAAAACGGTGAATGGCAGTTCGACTCCGAGTTTACCATTTCACAAAATAACCACACAGACCTTGGTGTAGTATTGTGCCTCGACTCAAGTGATTCGCTAGGTGATGATTTTGAAAACGTCAAGACCTACGCAAATCAATTCGTAGAAGATATCTTCAACATCACAGACAATGAAGCAGAAATTGCCGTCATCAGTTTCTCCACAGACACCAGTATGCTCAATTTCCAATCTCAACAATACGTAGTAAACAACTTCATTAATACCAGAGAACAAGGACAATACACAAAAATGTATGATGCTATCCAAGGAGGAATAAACCTCTTCGAATGGACCAATAATGCCTTCGATTCTAAAGCAGTCGTAACTTTCACAGATGGAAAAAATAACCTCTCAGCCATTACAAACTACAATGTATTGACAGAGCAAATGAAGGAGAAAGGAATTAGAAGCTATACAATAGGACTTAGAGGAAATGGGGATATCAGCGAGTCAATCCTCGATAGCCTCGCCGTCAACGGAGAATATAAACCGGCAGAATCCATCGAAGATCTTTCAGAAATATTTACCAGCTTCTCACGCCAGATCACAGATGTTTACAATGTGATCTACACCAGAACCTCTGAATACACAAACAAGGAGGTGAGAATTACCATCCTTGCCCGCCCTAAATAATCGGATAAAACAAAACGTAAACAAGAATTTGCTCTGCTTAAAGCACCAAAATTCTCATTCAGCCTCCTGGGTCCACGGATTCAGGAGGCTAATTTTTATGCTCCTTCATGTTGATCAAAAGGTCAGGATTGATATTGTATAGCTGCTCCTTGTACACGCTATAACCAAAACTCGCAGAAGGAATCTCACGACGCAGCATTCTCATCAATTCCAGGAGTTCCTCCTCCCGCATCATCATACTAATATGCTCCTGATTGACCATCCGAATATGAATGATATTAATTTGCAAAAACTGAATCCCAAACGGGAAATGCTGTATGCTCTCGTAATATACCCAAGCCACACCATCCGGTTGCTCATTCAGACGTTGAAGCACATGATTTCGCTGACTATCATACCTCAGTAATGCATGAAGAAGAAAATAAAGGCCAACCATCCCTACCAATAAAAACAGTATAGCGACCAGGATGGCAGTACGCTCAGGCATATTCGCCGTTTCAAACACAATCGTGTAGATAGACAAACAAAGCAAGCTCAACCCGCTTATCAATTTCAGATTGCGATTCCTCCGCAGATTTCTCTCTATTATTCTATTTGCCTCTCGATCCAATGTCAAAATTCTAATTGGCACAAATCCCCCTCCCCATATAAAGACTCCAAGCCACAACTTTCGTTACTGTTTCTTGATATAATACAAGAATACGTCCAATTCGAAAATTAATTTTCCTAACTCAAGACAAAAAAAACACAATTTACATCCCCTCAAAGGGACATTATGCTTACCCAATTGTAATCCGAAAAATTTTTGGAGCCCAGCAGCTCAGTCACGTAGCAGCATGATACCCGTGCTACGCTAATACTCAGCACCCAGCTAGCTACTTCGGCACAGCCACTAGCGTCTCCTCCTATCGTCGGAGCCACTATTGGCTGGCCTACGTCACGCTATCTGGGCACTTCGTTCCGCTACGCCCGCGGCTAATTTGCACCACCATTCCTACGCGCTACCAAATTCTCACCAAAGGTAAATGCAATAGAAAGAAACAAGAAAGCGTAACAACCGACACCGCGAGCGCATCGGGACATCCGGATATAGGGTGGCCCTTAGGCCCTTGCGTAGCTCACTCCACACATGAGGAAGTCAATCAAAAAAGTACAAACTCAAGCTCCCACACCGGGCCCGGAGGGCCCTAATCCCATTGACCCCGTGCGCAGCTCGGGGCGCCAACCGCCAAGCGAGCCCACCAACACGAATTCCCACCCAAGAGCCTGCTGCCTTACTTGGATCGGCCCTTTCGTAAGCTCCACTCATCAGGAAGTCAGTCAAACAATGCAAACTCAAGCTCCCACACGGGGCCCGGAGGGCCATAATCCCATTGCCCCCGAGCACTGCTCGGGGCGCCAGCCGCCAAGCCAGCCCAAAAAAGACAATGCTCTTGAACGAAATTTACGTTCAAGAGCATTGGTGGCTGTAGGGGAAGGATTCGAACCTTCACAGAGCAGTTAGACTAACCAGGGCCAGCTTTCTACCTTATCTCCACCCCCGAGACAAGAGGGCATGTCTGCCAGTTTCATCACCCTACAGTGTATTGCTTAATGATTACATGACAAATTTAAGAGCCAATCTTCTATTTTGCAAATAATCAACGAAAATGCCGAATTTTTTGTAAAAATCGTATTTTTACAGCTGATAGTTTAATATTATTAAATTTTTGCAAGCTGAAGGCTGCCCTTTTTTGATAATCCTTAATCAGCAACCCTAACGACCTTATTCTTATGCCTTCATGGACAATTGCTATGCCAAAGTCCTTGAACCAATTTCGAGCTGGGAAGCAAACATCTTTGACACGATAGAATAGACCTATGACAAAAACACCTGAAATAGATGAGCTTGATCTAAAGATTTTAGCCATTTTGATGAAGGATGCAAAAACCCCCTTCTCAGAAATAGCAAAGAGACTATATGTTAGTGGTGGAACAGTACACGTCAGAATGAAGAAAATGGAGGGAATGGGTGTAGTAAAGAAGCATCAGATCTTGGTAGACTATGAAAAACTAGGTTATGACATTGCGGCTTTCATAGGTATTTTTCTGAGCTCGAGCTCCATGTATGATATCGTAGCCGAAAAGCTATCAAAAATTCCAGAAGTGGTAGGAGTCCATTATACAACAGGCAACTACAGCATCTTTTCAAAGGTAATTTGCAGAGATACCAATCACCTGCGAACAGTACTACATGAGAAAATCCAATCAATCGAAGGCATTCAAAGAACAGAAACCCTCATATCTTTGGAGGAAAGCACGAATCGGCCGATTGATTTGGTGCAACTAGAAGATTTGGATTTATAGAGCAGGCAAATGGAAAACAGTACCGGAAAACTCTACCTCGTTCCTACCCCAATAGGCAATTTGGAGGATATTACACTAAGAGCAATCAGAATTCTCAAGCAAGTGGATCTGATTCTGGCAGAAGACACAAGAACGACCAAGCGTTTGCTCACACATCTGGAAATCGATCAACCCATAAAATCCTACCATATCTTCAACGAACATCAAACAGTTGATACTATCGTCTCAAGCCTGCAGAAAGGGCAAAGAATTGCCTTAGTCAGTGATGCCGGTACTCCTTCAATCTCTGATCCCGGATTTTTACTGACCAGAGCTGCTTTGGAAGCTAATGTTGAAGTCGAGTGCCTTCCTGGACCTTGTTCGCCCATTGTCGCACTGGTCAATTCTGGTCTTCCAAGTGATCGATTTGTATTTGAAGGTTTCTTGCCGAAGAAGAAGGGAAGACAAACCAGACTTCGATTATTGGCCGAAGAGGAGCGCACCATGCTCATTTTCGAGTCCCCATTTCGCCTCACAAAGACACTCTCAGATCTGCAAACACATTTTGGAGAGCAAAGGAAAGCCTGCGTTTCCAGAGAATTGACCAAACTATACGAAGAAAATGTTCGTGGTTCCTTGCAGGAGCTCGTGACCCATTTTTCCAGTAAAAAGGTGAAGGGAGAAATTGTTATCTCGGTGGCAGGAAAAAGTGCCAAAAGCAAAGCTGGCTAATCCTCTGCGAAGACCAGGGATTCTACTTGAAACAGGCGTGAATTTTTTATAATTTTGCCTATCCTCATGTTCTCGGATTGTGTCGATAAATGGATGCTTGCAATTTGCTTGGAATACGTCCCCTTTATGCCTGTAACTAGTTGTTATACTGTGTTTTGAATGTGGCATATATTCTCACTTTGTTTGCTTGCGGTTTTGGAGCGTTTACACTAAAAAACGGAAATTGACTTTTTTTGTATTTGATTGAAGGCCGGAAATACAGGAAATTTGCTGCATTGTGAACTCTGGACTTGATAATCTGCCCTCTGAAAAGACGGCATGCGAATTGTTTCTGGTGTCGATTTGACGAAGATTCTGACATAAATCAGTGCATGAATTGGATGAAAGTTTGTGAGCAGGTCTGTGAACTTGCAAGAGAGGTGGGAGGCTTCATAAGAAGTGAAAGTGGGAAAGTTCAAGCCCTGGAAATAGAAACGAAATACAAGAATAATTTTGTTTCCTATGTCGATAAAAAGGCAGAAGCACTAATTGTAGAAGGCTTGAAAACAATAATCCCTGATGCTGGTTTTATTGTCGAGGAAGGAACAGTTGAAGAAACAAAAGCAGAATGGCAATGGATTGTTGATCCGCTAGATGGAACAACAAACTTCTTGCATCAACTGCCCTCCTATGCTGTCTCAATTGCTCTTAGAGGAGGCGACGAAACAGTTCTGGGTGTAGTTTACGAGATCAATAAAAAGGAGTGCTTTTCTGCTTACAAGGGTGGAATTGCTCGTGTAAATGAGCAACAGATCTTTGTTTCGAAAACAAGCGAACTTAAAGGAAGCTTGATTTCAACCGGAATGCCATATTACGACTTTGAGATACTTGATGAATACATGTGTTTCCTGAAGCATCTTGTGAAAAACAGTGGGGGCATTAGAAGATATGGAGCCGCTGCCGTTGATCTATGTTACGTGGCTTGTGGACGATACGACGCTTTTTTCGAACATAGTCTATCCCCTTGGGATGTTGCTGCAGGTGCATTCATAGTGCAAATGGCTGGAGGCCATGTAAGCGATTTTCAAGGAGATCAGGATTATATTTTTGGAAGAAGGATCTTGGCCACTAATGAACTGATTTACAATGAGTTTCTGGGACTGTCTAGACAATATCTATGTACCTCAATTCGGAAGACTGAATTATAAAACTATCTATAAGTTGTCATGCAGCTGGCATTAATACAGGCTAGGACACATGATTGGCCTATTTATCGTGACGATTGCTTGCAATAGCGTCTCATATGAGCCTAATGACGACTTGTTTAACCTGAATTGATTTTGATCGATTTGGTTCTGGTTTAGAGAAAATAATAAATAGATTTCATAATAATAAGTTCATCAAACTAAAATTACATTAATCATGAAGAAGAATTTACTTTGCAAGATAGGAACACTTCTTTCCTTGCTATTAGTTCTTTCATTCGGAGCTCAAGCTCAGGATTGTTTGATTACAGGCGGTCTGGAAGTAGCAGCCAACCCGACCACACTGTGCTCAGGTGAATCTACCGCGCTTGACATTTTGGCGATCCCAGGAATCAATACCGAAGCCACTGATGTGGTCTGGCGAGTTGATGCTACTGGTGAGGTTATCTCTAACACAACCTCTGCCACACACACGCCAATCAACACTGGATGTGAACCACAATGGATCACCTACCGTGCTACAGCTACATGTATCAACAACCCAGGAGAAACAAAACAACAGATCGTATCTGTACTAGTTTATCCAACGAACCAATCGACTAACCCTGCTGCAAACATCAATCCAGCCAATCTGGAGTTCACAGCTGAGTATACACAAGAGGGGTGTACCGCTACAGTTACTCCCGTTTGTCCGTACATCGTGCTGACTGACACCAATACTGGAAGTGCAATCCCTGGTGAAACAACCGTACTAAGCTTTCCTTACAGCTATAGCTACCCACAAAGTTCGGGTCTGGCATGCTTGTCTGGGACTTACGACCTGGCTGTCTCTTGTGAAGCAACTTGTACTGCCAATATTCAAGGAGTATCTGCCAGCGCAAGCGATATAGTAGCAGGTGAGTCCGTTACTTTATCTGCCAATGTAACTGGTAGTGGTGACTATACGGTTACATGGTCTGGTTCTAACGGTTTCTCAAGCACTGGTGCTTCTGCTATTGATGCGCCAATGTCAACCTACGCTGGTTGTGAAGCGATGCAAGTGACCTACACAGCTACTGTTGATTGTGGAGGACCAGCACTAAGCTCCGGTACTGTTACGGTAAACATTTACCCAGGAGACTATTCTGGCCTGTATAGCAGCTCAACCTCAGCTGATGGTTGTATGGCTATGGTAACTTCTACTTGTGCCAATATGAGTATTTCTGATGGCGGTGTTTATACTGCTGCTCCAGGTGAGTCAGGTGATGCAACATTTACTGTTGGATACAACTATCCGGCAGGCGTAGCTGGACCGGCTGCCACTACGGTTTCAGTTCCTTATGACTGTGCAGCACTGGCTCCATTGACTTTCGATGTTGTAAGTGACTGTAACGAAATCACCGGTAAAGAAACAATTATCATCACTATCATGGGTGGTACTGGACCATACAATATCTCCGGCTCATTCAATGACAATACTTACGACGGTGACCAACTACCAGCTTTGGTATTTGATGATGGAGACTCTTGGATGATCGAAGTAACAGATGCAAATGGCTCTACTGGTGTTGTAAATGGTACTGTAAACTGCAGCAAAGAATGTGCATTGGAAAATGTTGGTATCGCAGAAAACTGTGACTCAGCAACAGGTCTTTGGTCTGTAACAGTTACAATTCCATCAGACCAAGGTACGGCTCCTTACTCAGTAACGACAGAGTCAGGTGAAACAATCACTGAGCTAAATCCAAACTCATTCGAAATCACTGGTATTACAAATGGAGCTACTGTGGTAGTATCTGTTAGCGACTCTGGTGATGATGCTTGTACTTACACTGAGTCTATCACTGTTGCTACTTGTGAGACCGTAGATATTGAACTACTTTCTTTCAACGGATCCGTTGAAGCTGACGGAAACTTGCTACAATGGGTAACAGCCACTGAAACAAACAATGAGTTCTTCACAATTGAGCGTTCAGCTGATGGCGTAAACTTTGAGCCAATCGCAACAGTTGCTGGAAATGGTACCGTATACTCTGCTACTGCTTACGAGCACACAGATAAAGATTACCTGGCAGGTGCAAACTACTACCGACTTTCACAAACCGATTATGATGGTTCTACTACCATCTGTTCGGATGTGATCTTGCTGGAAAGAGGTGATGCTTCTTTTGTTGTCACCAACTTGGTTCCAAACCCAGTGAACGACGAGCTAAATGTGATCATGAATTCTCGCGAAGACAATACACTTGTTGCCGCAGTTTATGACATTACTGGAAGAATGATATTATCTGCAGTGGTTGATGCTGCTGCTGGTTTCAATACAGTGACTATCAACACTTCTGACCTTAGTTCTGGTACTTATCTTCTAACCGTTGCCAACGGAGCAGAGATAAGCACTACTAGATTTGTGCGTCAGTAAAGACAAGTCTACAAGACAAAAAAAGGGTCGAAAGCGTCTTTGCTTTCGGCCCTTTTTCGTTTAGTATCGAATTTTGTGAGACCTAAATGAAGCGTCATTACCAATCTCTTGCAAGGCTCGCTGGAAGACTGGGCTATGCTCATTCATAAGCTGATAGAATGCATTGTGGCCCCACAGCCCTGTCGCTACCCAAGCCTTCATTTGCTTGAGCAGCTCCTCCTTTTTTGCTTCAAAGTCAGACAAAATGAGCTGTCGATCTGCTACTCGTCCTTCTAATTGCACCCAAAGTTCATCAGATATTTTCTGGTCCCTGCTAAAGTCCTTTGCATTACTAAACTGCAGTCGCAGATCAGGACCTGATCGACTGATGTAAGATTGGCATAGTCCATAAAGCTCAGCATCGTAGGAAAGTTTTGTGAAGCTCGTTGAGCTAAAGCTGCTGTCAACAGGAAGGTAGATGTCTGGGCAAATTCCTCCTCCCCCAATCAAAGGTCGTTTGTGCAGACTATATTCTCTCAGGCTATCGGGAATAGACAGGTCCTTTACTATACCATTGGGTGCTTCTTCGAAGGAGATCTTTTTGTCCAAAAAGGCTCCGGCTACACTTGGACGTTGTATGTAGCGGCCCGCTGGCGTATAATACCGGCCAATAGTAATTCTGATTGCAGATCCATCACCTAAAAGGTATGATTGTTGGACCAAGCCTTTGCCAAAACTCTCTTGACCTATTATGAGACATCGATCCCAATCTTGCAAGGCTCCAGCGACAATCTCACTCGCTGAGGCTGTCTGACGATCGATAAGCACAATTAGTTTCCCTACTCGACTTGTGGCCACTTCCGTGGTAACATGGTCCTTTCGATCCATTGAAAAGCCCTTGGTGTATACCACTAGCTTTCCTTCTTCGAGAAAGACGTCGCTCAAGGCAACAGCAGCCTTTACCAATCCCCCCGGGTTGCCCCGCAAGTCCAGTATTAGGTCTCTAGCTCCCGATACCAACAGTGCTTGTAAGGAGTCACGAAACTTGCCAACCGTGTTAAGCGTAAAATTGCTCACCTTAATGTACCCTACACCAGGCTTCGCCAGATAGCTTGCAGGTATCTCCACCATGGGGATGTTATCTCGGGTGACTGCGCAGATCTTTTTGCCAGATAGTGGTCGCCAGATTTCTACAGTGACCTTCGTGTCTTTGTCCCCTCGCAAACTCTCTACGACCTCCTGTTCACTTACTCCCACAAGACTTTGATTGTCAGCTTTTAGGATCTTATCTCCCACCTGAATTCCTGCCTTACTTGCAGGGCCAAAAGGTACCACATTTGTAATCTGAACGGTATCTTCAAGAATAATAAAATTTATGCCAACTCCAACATAGCTATGGCCCTTGTCCCTGCCTTGTTGGGAGTTCAGCTCTTCTTTCGTTTGATAGGTGCTATATGGGTCCAGTTGTGATACTATAGCTTTTATTGCAGCCTCTGCAAGCTCCTCTGAATTTACAGAGTCCACATACTCAGTATTTAAGTAATAAAGTGCCCAATCAAGCTTTTGTCCAGGCTCTCCAGCATAGTATGACTGCGAATAAGCAGCGTGATAAGTGCAAATAAGTGAAATTGTAAAAGATATGAAGATTAGCCTGTTATGCATAGATTATTTTTAACTAGTTACATTGTCCTTTAAAGCTAATTAAACGACTTTAGGTGCTTCCCTTATTGCTCAAGGTAGCACAATATTATCTAGGAACTTCGATAACACCGTCAGTCCTAAATCACCTGTCACTGACAGAAGATATAGTAACAATCAAATCGCACATTATTCTGATAAAGAGCATTCTATAAAGTAAGTTAGGTAATAAATTATGTGAATAGATGTTGTTTAGCGCGCAGGGTCAATTTATGCAAAAGAAATTAATCCCCTAATCCTTTGCGTTGCAACTAGCATTACTAGATAAAAAGCTCTAACTTGCATCTCAGTCTACCTTTTGTTCTATCCTTCCCTCCCTCACACTCGTTCAGTTTTTGAGCCAGCAGGACTATTTTGCTTTCCTTTCGAAACAGATTAGTATTGCTGGTTAAGAAGCTGTGACTTTTCAATCTATACTAGTATAGATTGGTAGGGTTATTGTGTAAGCAGTGATCCATCTTCTCTTCCATATTTCCTCAAATTTGAAAAACATAGTAATATTTATAATTAACCAAAAATTCAAAATCATATGAAGAAAAAGGTACTACTTCTCGTGGGGTTCCTTTTCCTCTTACTGTATGCTGACATTCAGGCGCAAGTCGAAGGCAATGTCGGGGTAGGAGTGGAAGAACCTCAGGAGAAATTGGACGTAGGCGGAGCCATAAAATTAGGCTCAACCGACAACCACTTCATAGGTACCGTTCGATACAACTCAGAGTCTCAGGACTTCGAGGGAAATGTCGACGGTACGTCTACTGGTTGGGTTTCGCTTACAGGATCCAATGCGCCAGACTGGCAAATCAGCGATAGTCAGCTGGTTGCTGCTGTCAACCAATATTTCAGTCAGGGGAATGTTGGTGTTGGTGTTTTGGATGCTCTTGCTCAACTGCACGTTCAGGGATCCATCATTTTCGAGGATCTCGAAGCTATGCCAGAGAGCAACATGATCCTAGTGATCAACGAACAAGGCCAACTAGGTTGGCAACCAAGCGATCACGTAACCGGAACTGCTACTTCAGCAGATGATGGAATCAATTGTTGGGATCTAAATGCCGACTTTATTGATGATCCTGAGGAGGATGTCAATCAAGACGGCGTTTGGAATGTTTTTGACTGTCAAGGACCTCCGGGTCCTCAAGGTCCTCCAGGTATATCAGGCCCGGTTGGGCCTGTTGGTCCTAAGGGATCAGATGGAATAAACTGTTGGGATACCAACGGTAATGGTCTCAACGATGTCGCAGAGGATATTAACGAAGATAATGTATGGAACGCACTAGACTGCCAATGTCAAGGATGCGAAGGTGCTGGCACTGCTGGCATAAATTGCTGGGATCTTGACGGCGATGGCCTAAATGATCCAGCTGAGGATATGAATCTGGATGGCCTATTCAATGCATTGGATTGTAGAGGTGCTACTGGTGCTACGGGTGCTACTGGTGCTACTGGTGCTACGGGTGCAACTGGGGCTACGGGAGCAACCGGTCCAGCAGGTCCTCAAGGTCCAGCCGGCCCAGCTAGCACAGTTCCAGGCCCTACAGGTGCTACAGGTGCTACAGGTGCCACTGGTCCAGCTGGTCCTCAAGGTCCAGCAGGTCCAGCTAGCACAGTTCCCGGTCCACAGGGTCCAGCAGGGCCCCAAGGTCCTGCAGGAAATGCAGGTCCAGCTGGTCCCTCAGGTCCAGCGGGTCCTCAGGGAGATACGGGCGCCACTGGTCCAGCCGGTCCTCAGGGGCCAGCCGGAAATACCGGTCCAGCGGGTCCACAAGGTCAAGCAGGCCCAGCAGGTCCCTCAGGTCCTCAGGGAGATACAGGTGCAACCGGCCCTGCGGGTCCTCAAGGTCCAGCAGGTAATGCAGGTCCAGCAGGTCCACAAGGTCCAGCCGGAAACACAGGAGCAACCGGTCCAGCAGGTCCACAAGGTCCAGCAGGTAATGCCGGTCCAGCGGGTCCTCAAGGAGATACAGGTGCAACCGGTCCAGCAGGCCCACAAGGTCCAGCAGGTAATACAGGAGCAACTGGTCCAGCAGGTCCACAAGGTCCAGCCGGAAATAACGGTGCAACAGGTCCTCAAGGTCCAGCAGGCCCGGCGGGTCCGATGGGCAACACAGGTCCAGCAGGCGCCCAAGGTCCAGCAGGTAATGCAGGTCCAGCGGGTCCTCAAGGAGATACAGGTGCAACTGGTCCAGCCGGTCCTCAAGGTCCAGCAGGTAATACAGGAGCAACTGGTCCAGCAGGTCCACAAGGTCCAGCCGGAAATAACGGTGCAACAGGTCCTCAAGGTCCAGCAGGCCCGGCGGGTCCGATGGGCAACACAGGTCCAGCAGGCGCCCAAGGTCCAGCAGGTAATGCAGGTCCAGCGGGTCCTCAGGGAGATACTGGTGCAACTGGTCCAGCCGGTCCTCAAGGTCCAGCTGGAAATACAGGTCCTGCAGGAGCGCAAGGTCCAGCAGGTAATGCCGGTCCAGCGGGTCCTCAAGGAGATACAGGAGCAACCGGTCCAGCCGGTCCACAAGGTCCAGCCGGAAACAATGGTGCTACGGGTGCTCAGGGTCCAGCGGGCCCTCAAGGAGATACAGGCGCAACTGGTCCAGCAGGTCCTCAAGGCCCAGCTGGAAATACAGGAGCAACCGGTCCAGCGGGTCCTCAAGGCCCAGCTGGAAATAATGGTGCAACAGGTGCTCAAGGCCCAGCAGGTCCTCAAGGAGATACAGGTGCAACTGGTCCAGCCGGTCCTCAAGGCCCAGCAGGTAACACAGGAGCAACTGGTCCAGCCGGTCCACAAGGTCCAGCTGGAAACAATGGTGCAGCTGGTCCACAAGGTCCAGCAGGACCAATGGGCAACACAGGAGCACAGGGAGCAACTGGTCCAGCGGGTCCTCAGGGTCCAGCTGGAAATACAGGTGCCACAGGCCCACAAGGCCCACAGGGTCCAGCAGGAAACGATGGAGCTGTAGGTCCTCAAGGTCCAGCAGGCTTTACTTCAAACTGTTGGGACACCAATGGAAATGGAGTTAACGACGGATCTGAAGACACAAATAATGATGGTGTATATAATGCACTAGATTGTCAAGGTCCTGCAGGCCCACAAGGCCCTCAGGGAGCAACTGGTCCACAAGGCCCAGCAGGTAATACAGGAGCGCAAGGTCCAGCCGGTCCGGCAGGTCCTATGGGTAACACTGGTGCTACTGGCCCAGCGGGTCCTCAAGGCCCAGCCGGAAACAATGGAGCAACAGGTGCACAAGGCCCAGCGGGTCCTCAAGGAGATACAGGTGCGACAGGTCCAGCGGGTCCTCAAGGTCCAGCCGGAAATACAGGTGCAACAGGTCCAGCAGGCCCTCAAGGTCCAGCCGGAAATAATGGAGCAACAGGTGCACAAGGTCCAGCGGGTCCTCAAGGAGATACAGGAGCAACCGGTCCAGCCGGTCCTCAAGGTCCAGCTGGAAACAATGGAGCAACAGGCGCTCAAGGTCCAGCGGGTCCAGCGGGCCCTCAAGGAGATACAGGAGCTACAGGAGCACAAGGTCCTGCAGGTAATACAGGAGCAACTGGCCCAGCAGGTCCACAAGGTCCTGCAGGTAATACTGGTGCAACTGGTCCAGCTGGTCCTCAAGGCCCAGCAGGTGCAGACGGTCAATCAATCACTGGTCCA
>JAHDDV010000363.1 GCA_020629205.1 Chitinophagales bacterium
ATCGTCGAGCCTCCATAGCCTGGCAGTCACGACGCTATACAGGCACCTCATACCGCTGCGCCCGGGGCTAGTAATCACCTGCATTCACACGTGGCAAAATGAATCCAAACCCAATGCTTGCTGAATTGTCCCTGCGAAAATCTCAAGTGAGCCGATTTTTTCAGGTGAGCCACCTGAATAGAACAGTGCATTAGCTCGATCACAGACGAGCCCGGAAGAATGACAAAACAGAAGCTGCGATAGGTGTCGCGAACTTAGGGATTGAGCTTCTGGTCCCGCGATCCGGGAGGTACTGTTTTCGATCGTTGACGGATTACTTCATACAGCACAATGCCAGTAGCCACCGAAACATTGTAAGAGTCAAATTCACCTACCATCGGAATCGTCAATGCCTCATCAGCCAGCACAAGATGCTTCTTGTGCACACCCAAATCCTCTGATCCCATGATCACACACAATGGACCATCGAGATCCGTGTCATGAATCAAACTACTGTTATCCAGCGCTGTGGCCACAATCTTAAGCCCAAGATTCTTTAGCTCTCTGATACATCTTTCCAATGAAGATACCTTACATACCGGAAGACTCTGCAGAGCTCCCGCCGATGCTTTCATCGCATCGGCATTCACCATGGCTGTCCCTTTCATGGGAATGATCAAAGCATGTGCTCCTGTACAAGCCGCACTTCGAGCAATGGCTCCGAGGTTTCTTACATCTGTTACTCCATCCAACATGACCAACAAGGGCATCTCCCCCTGATCAAAGGCATGAGCAACAATGTCCTGCACCTGATAGTACTCAATCAAGGCCAACTGAGCCACAACTCCTTGATGGTTTTTTCTGGTGAGCCTATTCAGTTTTTCCATCGGAACACGTTGCACCGAGAGATTGCGCTCATTGCAATAGGCAAACAACTCCTCAACAAATTCTCCGGAGGCTGACTTCAACAAAAACACCTTTTCGAATGTACGTCCTGCCTTCATAGCCTCTACCAGAGGCTGCTTGCCAAATACAAAATCTTTCCTCATTGCTTTAATAACTTACATTGGCTATTCTGCCGTGTCGCCATTCATTGATCATATAGTGCCAGCTCTCCTCAAAATAACTGCTGCGTTGCAATCGATACATCTGCAGTCCCATTTCGTTTTGAAGGCGGTCAAAGGTAAACATTAAGCCATTGGGATGATTGGGAATGGGTGCATTATATCGCCAGATTTCCTGCGATTCCATGTATTGCACAACTTCGGGCTGTCCATAGATAGTATAGATTAGACCGCGGTCTGTTTTCCAGCCTTCTTTGAAGTCCGTGAAAAAAGCATTCGCTCTTTGGACCCGTCCATAGAACTCCTTGATGAGCTTCTTGCCTCTCTCCACTGAGCCAGCCTTGCTCATCCAGAAAGAATCTACGGAAGCCTCCATATCAGAAGAGCCCAATAGTTTATCATACTCCTGCTTCTTCGTCACGTACCGTAAGCAATGAACCAAATCCTCCACTGCCGTCAGCCTTGGGAAATAAGGAGCAGTCACCACAAGCGGAAATTGACTGCCGTCTCCAATTTTGCCCACATATAGTCCTACATCATCCACCTCTGCTCGCTCCTTGAAGGACAGCTTCTGTTCACCATAGTTTTCTGCAAAAGGAACCGGGGCCAGTCCAGGGGAAGCTCCGGTATACAACCAGCGAATCCCGCCCTCATTATTCTCAAGAGCACTGACCACCGGAGTTCCTACTTCGACATGTTGATCAAACAGGAGCTCACCTGAGTCCTCATTTCTCAAGAGCACATCGCTATAAGGCTCAGCAGCTACCAGAATGACCTTCTCTCTACGGAAAGGAAGTCCCCGTTTGATCAGCTCAATTTTCAACACATCATTGGAAAAAAGCGGATCGATACGAACTGTAAATACACCATCCAGAGATTCCAGATCATTGACCGTAAGTGTATCGATTGGCTCGCGTTCTTCCAAGCCGGCAAAGCGACGGATTCGTACCTGAAAATAGCTCAAGGGACCTGCTTCCTCTTCATCTATCTGAAGATAGAGATCATAGGCACTGCCCTGCTGCTTGATCAAGCGATGTTTGAGCGGACTTTCAAAACTAAAGCCATAATACTGCTTCGACCAATTCTGCTTGCTCAGCTTTTTGGGCGTGTTGCAGGCATAGCATAACAAGGCCAGGGCTGCAAGTAAGAAGGAGTATTTCGTTTTTATTATCATAGTCTATAAAGCAAAACAGGATAAGACCGTTTCAAATTACGGTTTTATCCTGTTTCTTCTACTTTATTGATTGCCGTCCAATGCACCATTGTGCTATTGAACACAAGATTACTTACATCATTAGAGATCGAATCTCCTCAGCCAAATCCGGCTGTTTTTTATCCGTTGAGATTCTAGCCATCAGATCCAGCACCTGTTCTGCTTGCTGTCTATCCTTTTCAAAAGACCGCGCGTAGCGTCCAGATAGAGAGCGATAGTACTTAGCGTCTTCTGATATATTCTTTGCAATCTTCCTTGTCAATTCTGCAGCTTTCTCCGGTGCCTTGGCATCATAATAGGTCTCGATCATAGGAAACCAGTACATGTCATAAGGCATCTTTTCGTTAGGCATGATCTCCTGACAACGATCCATCAAGGCCACCGCTTTTTCTGTGTCACCCTTCTCAACCAGTGCACCGGCAAGCCGGGCAAAATTTGAACGGAAATTAAACAACATTCGCTTGAGATCGGAATCCACATGAATTCCTGGTCGCTCAATGTTTCCAAAGGTGAACTTGTTGACCACGTTGTCATACATAATGTCTGGATTCACTGATCCCGTATAAGGATCATCACCTGATTTCTCAACCGGTATCAGACGATAAGCCAATCCTTCCAACTGGAAGTACTTTTGAAGCCCCATATAGCTTGATGGGTTAACGGAAATAGCAAAATAGATCGGACGGTCCCAACCATTGGCGGCATTTTGAGCGATGATATCCAGTACCATCAAGTCATTCTTCAGCAAGGTGCGCTTACCCATTTTCCACTCCAAAGCAGGAGCTATCTTGCCCTTGTCATCCGTATGAATCTCTGAGCGATTTTTCCAGGCTGTAGTATCCACAGTAATCTTGAAATTCTGAGTTGGATAGTAGTTGGTCTCCTCCCCTCTCGACCGGAATGCGTACTTCTTGTCGCCAATAAACTCCATGATCTGCTTTAGCTCGATGGATCTACCGGGAGGAGCTACCTCTGGATTTTCTATATAAGGAACCGCATCTCGCTCCGTACCTCGAATCTTATTCACAGCAACTGAGCCGTCGGGATTGAGTTTATACATACTCATCGGCACAGGTGCAGCCTCGTTGACTTTTACCGCGATCTGCTCTATGTACCAATCCACGCCAAGCAGTGAAAGATTGACCACTCTAACATCAGGACGAATACCTTCGACTTCCTGCGCATACCACAAGGGATAGGTATCATTATCTCCTTGTGTAAAAATGATGGCATTTTCTTCGCAGGATTCCAGGTAATTACGCGCGAAATCTCTGGCTGCCGTTCTGCCCGAACGATTGTGATCGTCCCAGTTTTGGTATCCCATAATGAGCGGTGGCACCAAACCTATCGCAAGAGCAATGACGCCCGCTGTCTTGCCATTAATTTTGCTTCTTAGTAAGTCCCAAATCCCCATGACTCCTATTCCGAGCCATATGGTAAAGGCATAGAAGGAACCTGCAAAAATGTAGTCTCGTTCGCGCGGCTCAACCGGAGGAGAGTTTCCCTGGATAATAATCATGATACCCGTAAAGAGGAAGAGCAGCATGATGGCTGTAAACCTCCTACGATCATTATGAGCATGGAAGACCAAGCCAAATAAACCCAGCAAGAATGGAAGGAAGTAATAGGTATTGCGAACAGGATGATTCTCTACGTATTCCGGCAGATTGCTCTGGCTACCCAAGAAAAAACTATCGATTGGACCAATGCCGCTCAACCAGTTTCCATTCTTCATATCTCCAGCACCAAAGCCTTGTTCATCATTCTGGCGACCAGTAAAATTCCACATTAAATAACGGAAGTACATGTGGCCGATCTGGTACTTGAAAAAGAACTTAAGATTGTCCGCATAACTGGGCTTTTGTCCCGGTCTTAAGCCTAGCCATCGTTCATAGTCCTTCGTAAAGTTTGAGTCATAGATCCTTGGGAAAAGGACCTTTTTCTCTCGATCGTTGTAAACATAATCCAGCTTTTCGCCTACCACTTCGTACTTGTCCTTTCCACGAGCATACTTCTTACCGGTAGACTTATAATCCTCCGGACGAGAGGTATAGTAATGGCCTCGAAGGAATGGTCTGTTTCCATACTGCTCACGTAGCAGATAGGAGCTCAAACTAACAATATCCTTAGGCGCATTCATGTTGATGTTTGGATTGGCGTTCGAACGAATCACTACCGTAGTAAGCGTCGAGTAGCCAATCAGCATGAAAGTGATGCAGAGGGCAATATTATGTGCCAAAGCCATTCGCTTCTTGTACGTATAATACAAGGCGAATACGATTGCTGCTATCAGGAGAGAAAAGAATAGGATTACTCCACTGTTGAAGGGCAGTCCGAAGGAATTGACCATCATCAATTCAATCTTGGCTGCTAGTGTAATAAAGCCGGTAATCACCCCATAGAGGATGAAACCGAGAATGAGAATCGAAACCCCCAGCGCTGCAAAAGCGCCTTTGGTTGTAACTTCAAAGCGGCGAAAATAATATACAAAGGCCAGGGCAGGGATAGCTAGCAGGTTCAACCAATGGACAAAAATCGAACAGCCCATTGTAAAGGCAATAAACAGCAGCCATCTATCCGA
Organism: Chitinophagales bacterium; assembly: GCA_020629205.1. Taxonomy (GTDB): domain Bacteria; phylum Bacteroidota; class Bacteroidia; order Chitinophagales; family UBA2359; genus JAHDDV01. The sequence continues at coordinate 4,838 of JAHDDV010000363.1, forward strand.
CTGTGGATCATCTGCCCTTTCGTCCCATTGACAAATAGCCCAGACTACGATGGCCGTAAAGAGCAAGGACATGGAATAGACTTCTGCTTCCACTGCAGAAAACCAGATGGAAGTACAAAAGGTGCCTGCAAGAGCCGCGACCACTCCCCCGCCGAGTATAGGGATCATGGCATCGCTGTTGAGCAGTTTCATCCGCATCATCATGCGTTTACCAAGATGGGTGACGATCCAGAAGAGGAACATGATCGACAGCCCCGAACAGAGCGCCGACATAAAGTTCATCCAATAGGCGACCATGGTGACATCACCGCCTGCCAGCAGTGTAAACATTCGACCGATCATTACAAACAATGGCGCACCAGGCGGGTGCACAACCATCTGCTTATAGCATGCAGCGATAAACTCCCCACAATCCCAAAGGCTTGCACTGGACTCCATCGTCATGACATAGACCGCCGTGGCAATCAAGCCCATAAGCAGGCCCAATATTCGATTCAACTTCTTGAATGCTTGTATATCCATTAATCTGGTGTTTTTTCTCCCGGCTCGGGCGTATCATCACCCCCGATCAAACAGGCGAACAAAATTACAAAAAAAGCAATGCTTTACTGGCTTGACGCAAAACAAATTGTCCCGACAGATCTGGCCAATTTTACGGGCAAATTCCTCATCTTTGCCTAATTTTCGGGCTTTGACAGATCTTCCTGGTATTTTTATCGTTAAGCCTCTAAATAGCTCTAGT
>JAHDDV010000364.1 GCA_020629205.1 Chitinophagales bacterium
TGATTACTGGTGACTGGTTACTGATGACTGGTTACTAAAAAGGAACGGCTGTTCCGACTAATCGGAACAGCCGCTAGGGTTGGCTCGTAGTACAACATCAACCGACTCTAAAGAATCAGTATCCGCTTCACCCAATACTTCTTGCCAGTTAAAAGGCTTAGGTAGTAAATACCTTTTGCCCATTCCTTTGTGTGTATAGTGGTGGAGCCAGAACCCAGGCGCTCTGTTATAATTAACCCTTGCGCATTTGTGATACGCAGTTTCCAGGGCTCCTGGGATCCGGAATCAAATGAAAAATAGTCCACCGCAGGGTTAGGATAAATCCTAAGCTCCTGATCTTTTGTCATTTCGTTTGTTACCGATGTTCCTTCGATCGTGATAATATCCGAAACGGCAGTGCAGCCGTTGTCATCAGTTGCAATGCTGAAGTAGTCTCCTGGTTGGGGAGAGCTGATCGAAGGGTTGTCTTCCAGAAACAGTTCCTGATTGAGGTACCAGTCATAGCTTATAGCTGAGTCCGCATATGCTGCCAGAATTTCTTCCGCATAAGTGATGCTGACCGAAAGTTCAACAATCTCGACTTCCAGCTTAGTCTCTGTAGCGCAGAACTCCGGATCCGGGAAGAAGGTTAGGTTTAGAACACCTGCTTCGGTTGTGTTGATTTCCGAGGGAATCCAGGTGCCGCTAATCGGTTCTTCATTGTTGCTTAGTAGAGCTAGTTCAGGGGCTTCATCATTGAGGCAAATTGTTTGAATCGTATCAAAGCTGGGGCTAGTGGCTTGCCGCAATTGTACTGAGCTGGCCTGACTTTCCAAATCGTTTACAGTTTGTGTATAGAAGATGGTTTGTTCGATGGCTTCGGGCTGATAGCTATTTCCTTCAGCGAGGAGGTTAACCAGATCCGAATCACCGTACCAGCGAATGTTGTCTCCAATGGCGGTGATCGGATCTGGTTGTTCTTCGAAGCATATGCTGCCTACAGAGTCTTCAGTGATGGAGGGATTAGAAGGGTAAACAATAAAGCTAAAGACCTCTGAAGACGTGCCGCCACTTAGAAGGAAATTGCTAATGATCCTGAGGTCGTATATGCCCGGACTCAATTGTCCGAATTCGATCTCTTCTTCGAATAGACCAGCTGCTGCTTCACATTCATTAGCGGTGTTTTTGAAATTGAGGTATAAGTCGAAGTCGTTGTTTTCTCCTGCTTGCAGAGTGGAGGAAAACAGCGCGATAGTATTGCTAACCGTCGCGCCATTTACCTCTGCAGAGACCATGGTCTCTTCTGTCAGGTATTCATCTGAAGTATTGAAATTGTCGATGCTGATAAGCGATTCAAACTGTTCTAGTCCGTAATCATCACAGACTGTGAGTAGTGTACTGTTGGTGCGAACAGGCTCATTGGCATCAAAGTAGATATCTGCAAAATTTGTGATGACAGTCCCGTTGTCATTCCCGGTGTTTTGGCGGATACTGAATTCTACAAATCCCTGACTTTCTATTAAGTTGGTTGTGCTATCTGGCAGCAGAATGTTTTCAAAAGTCCATTCGGCAATGTTTCCATCAATTATGTTGAGGTGTTGCTCATGGCTGCTCATAGTCGTTGTCAAAGTGCTGATGTCGAGCGTTTGAACGTCGATTGTGTCTACTAGCTTTACCAGAAAGGCGGTGTCGTTTCCAGTGTTTTGGAATCTGATTTTGAACTTGAGCTCCTGATCGGAGCTAATGTAATTTTCTTCGTCTATACCTGTTGGTAGCACTTGCTTGTCATTGGGGTCGAAGGAAGCGAGTACCTCTCCGCAATGGCGATGGATATACTCGGGTGTGTCTTCGGCGGGCTGGCTATTAACCATTCCCAGAGACCAGGGGCCTTCGTTGCCACAGAGCTCGATTACTTCCTGAGAGAAAGACTGGAAGGGATGCCCTTCATTCTGATAGGCACGCAGTCGGAAAGTGCTACCGTCTGCCTGTCGGCTGATGATGATGCTGTCTCCAGTGCCGAGCATAAAGAGGTCAAGGGCCGAGAGGATATCATCTTCGTAGCATCGGTATACGTTTGGCTGCGACATGGCTTCTCCTACATTTTTGATAATGAAGTGGATGCTGTCTTCAGTACAATGGCCATCTACAATGATGTTGCTGAGGTCCCAGCCTTCGAGTGGTTCCGTGCAGTTGTTTGCAGGGAATATGCTTGCTTGGCTACAGAGTGTTGCGCCCCCTACAGCATCGCAGCTCACAAAGCCATCGATATGAATGGTGGCGCACATGGCAGGCGGTAAATCTCCCAGGTTAATGAGTAGCGTATCTCCGTTTATCGTGTAGTCTTGCGAAACCTCCTGCACTGAGATTTCTTCGGGGAGTTTTACTTCAATGAAGGCCTCTTCAGCAGTGGAGGTTCCTACATTGCAGTATTGGAGGTGGAAGCGCGTGTCTGCACATTTACGAATCAAAGGGTTGCTAAGGTTAACTTCCAACATCGAACAATACTCCAGAGCTTGAAAGCCAAAGTTGATATCCCCGAAGCTATCGGAGTATTCCTGTGCGGTCAGGCTGATGACTTCCAGGCCAGGGCAACTATAGTCCCATAGCTCATTGAGTGGTAAGGCAGTGATTTCGTGTGCTCCCAGATCGAGGTTTATGTTGTAGAATCCATCGCTATCTGTGTAGGTGAAGTAGGTCCCATCTACCTGGATCTGAACATTGGCCAGGGGAGTTTCTCCTTCGTCGAAATAGCAGTTTCCATTATCATCCTGAAAGGCCCGACCGGCAAATTCTGCCCCGGAGAAGCAGTCTGGGAAGCCTGGTGGCGGCCAGGGCTGATCTTGCATCATAATCACCATATCGCTCAGGGGAGGTGGAGGGCCAGAGAAATTGTTTGGGCAGACTACAAAACTGGTTACCTGAGAAATGTTGTCAAAATCAGGTAAGTGGCCAGTCAGCTGGTTGTTGTCAATGTGAAGGGTCTGCAGTATTGGCAAATTCTGAAAATTCGGTACGGTGCCGTCCAATTGATTGCGGTCAAGCGTCAAGGAGGTTAGCAGCGGCAGATTGAAGTCAGGTACACTGCCACTTAGTTCATTGATGCGCATGGCAATCATCCACAATTGGGTATTGTTTTCAAAAGTTGGTATTGGGCCAGTCAGATTATTTTCAAACAGGATTAGTTGCTGTAAGCTCGTCATTGCGTTGAAATCCGGTATTGGTCCATTTATATCGTTGGTACTCAGATTGAGTGTTAGTAGTTCTGGCAGAATGAAATTGGGTAGTGGGCCTACCAGATGATTGTCATAAAGATTGATAACTCTAAGTTGAGGGCAATTGCCAAACGATGGAGGTGTACCTGTAAGGTCATTTATTTCTATGTACAATTCTTCCAGATTTGGTAGCTGATCAAAATCCGGTAATTGTCCTTGCAATAGGTTTCCTGTTAGATTCAGGTAATTAAGTGCTGGTATACCGCCAAAGTTTGGCACATCGCCCTCTATATCATTATAGTCTAACTTTAGTCTCTGGAGTGTTGGAATTTGTAAATCGATCAATTCCCCTTGGAGTTGATTGTAGTAGAGGTTGATTTCTTCTACATTACAGGAATCTTCAGTGAGTGTGATGCCATACCATTCTGAAACTGGTCCTATCGTCCACTGGCTATTGTCGGTCCAGTTGGGGCCATCCATTGCTTCGTACAATGCTACCAGCTGTAGAGAATCTTCCTGCTCCACTCCAAAGCAGCCTGCTTGCGCAGACTTTGCGGTTCCTGCTACGAGCAAAAGCAGAAGTAGCAGGGATTTGAGTAGATTGATGTTGATTCTATCTGGCATGGAGTAGATCGTGTTTGCGTGTCTTTTTCCTTTCGACAATGCTAATGTCATTCTATCCTGTAGTTTTGTCAAAAATCCTTAGTTGCTTTTTTTAGCTGATTTGCCATCGGTGTATTGAGTGTTTTTCATGTGTTCACTTTATAAGTGATTCATTTAGTAACTTTAATCAATGACAATATTTGCTATTAGAATTAGGTTGAAACGCCCATAAATTATGTGAACTTTCTGGCAAAAAAGGCAAGTATCAGCTAAATTTGGGCAAAGCAGGCCCTTGAACGCATGGAAAACAGCAAATTACTGACACATCTTCGGACCTTATCCAAGGAGGAGTTACGCGATTTCCATCGTTGGTTGCAGTCTCCATTGCACAATCGCAATAGCAAACTGCCTCCATTATTTGATTATCTGCGCAAAAGCGCACCAGTGTTTTTAGGTAGGAGGTTAAAGATAGTCAAAGTCCACGACCATCTATACGAAAATCTGGCATTTAAAGAGATTCGTGTACGGCAGCTGATGACAGAGATGTTGGATCAGTTGTACGATTTTTGGGCTTTTCGTTTACAGTCCCAGGATCGGGCCGCGCAACAGCTGCTCTTGTGGAAGGAGCTGGATCGACGTGGGCTAAGGGTCTACGCTGAATCCCTTCAGCAAGATCTTGGGAAGGTTCTGGATTCTAGTTTGTATGATTCGGACAGCTACAATTTCCAGCATTTTGAGTATGCTCGGATTGAGCATGAGATCATTTTTGCCGAGGGTCAAAGAGACAAGGAGCCAAAACTGCAAGAGGTCTCGGATGCATTGGATCATTTCTACTATTATCAAAAGTTGAAGTTCTATTGCAGCTCCTTGATGCTGGCTCGTTTCAGCAAGATTGAGTACGACTTTTCATTGATCAAGGAAGTGTTGCAAGAAGTGGAGCAGGCTAATTTTCAACATCACTACGGCATACAATACTATCATCATGCCGCTAAAGCATTGCTGGGAGAAGGCGATCAACACTTTGCTGAAATGAAGGAGCTGCTTCAAGAAAAGTTGTTGGGTGGGCAGGAAGCTGACTTGCAGCCCATGCTGCTTGTGGCCCGAAACTACTGTATCAAGAAGCTTAACAAGAATGAACGAAGTTATTTGGCAGAGCTTTACGAAATCTACCAATTGGAGATTGATCAGGGCTTGATCTACGTGAATGGAAAGATACCAGCTGCGACCTATAAGAACATTAGCACAGTTGCAATCTTGCTTAAGCGATATGATTGGCTGGAGGGCTTTCTGGAGGAGAACAGGGAGGCGGTGGAGCCGGGGTCATATCATTTCAATTTGGCCATTCTGCGTTTTAGTCAGGAGCGATATGATGAGGTTGTTGCCTTGTTTGAGAAGGCAGATTATCAGGAGGTGCTGCTGAATCTCTCTGCCAAGGCCTGGTTGTTGAAGACCTATTATGAACTCAGTTTGAAGCATCCGGAGAAGGAAGATTATGCGGATCGATTAGAGGCCCATATCACCGCCTTCACCACTTTTCTGAATCGCAAACGAAGGCGCCTGCCAGCTCATTATCTGTATTACCTTAACCTGACGAAATTTAGTCGGGAGATGATTCGGTATAGCCGGCCTTATCAGTTTGATAAAGAACAATTGCGTTTGATTTTGGAGCGGGTAGGGGATACGGTTCAGATTGCGGAGAAGGGATGGTTGAGGAGGAAGTTGGAGGCGCTTACGGAGGGCTGAGTTCTTGGTGCAATGATCAATGATCAA
>JAHDDV010000365.1 GCA_020629205.1 Chitinophagales bacterium
CCTTGATCCTTGCTCCTTGAACCACAATCCACCTTCCAAAGCAACCAGTGCCACGCCCGAAGGTCGGTGCCCAATAGCCCAGATCGCAATGAAAATGAGCTGCCCCTATGCCGTAAACGGAAGCCCGGCAATGGTGGCTCCGACGATAGGAGGAGACGGCAGTGCCGGAGCTGTAGTAGGCAGAGGGGTAGCGAATTGTAATGGAGAGCTGGTAGGTCGCTGCGACGAGTTTTTCTGCCGGGCTCCAAAAAAACGACTTTAAGATTTTAGCTGATAGTCAGCGCTTTCTGTATCGTGAGTTTAGCGCTGACCTCATTTGTATCGAACATTTGAAATTCGAATAGGCAATAGCTTTCAGTTCTCGAATTGCATGGGTATTTTGTTGGATGAATCAGAAGGTCCCATTATTTGATATTGATGCCTTTCGTCGGGCCGCAGGTGAGGAAGTTTGGCAAGCGGGGGAACAATTTTTCCATGACGGAGGGCTCGAAAAGATTTACAAAATTGGTGATGTGTATGAGGCACGGAGCAAGGAGGAGCTGCCCGGTTTGTTGCGGATAGATGCTGGGGGTGATAGTCTGGATATACAATGTGCTTGTAATCGCGAGCAGGCAATTTGCAAACATCTGGCTGCTGTAGCAGTAGGAATTGAAGCTGGAAAAGTGACAAAGCGGAGTCCCAAGGTGGCGCTGCGAAAGGAGCTTGAACAGGTGCGGGAAATGGTGTCCAACAAGGATAAAGTCTTGTTTTTTGAAGAGTTGCTTTTGCAAGATGAAGCCTTGGCGAAGGCATTTGTTGCACGGTTTGGCACAGCTCCACCTGAGGCAATTAGTTTGATCAGTCGCAACCAAATGGCCAAAAGCATCATTGATCGTCTTCAGCAATTGAAGGTTTCAAAGCTAGTGACGAAGCGTAGGACTTATGATCAGTTTGGGCGACTGTATAACTTTGAGAAACTCGAGGATGCAATCTCTGAGATTATCAACCCCATCGGAGACAGAGGCGTTGAGGCGGTCGAACGTGGTGATTGGCATATGGCCGTTCAATGTCTGAATGCGCTAATATTCTCTCGACAGGAAATGGACTTGGCTACCCGGAAGTTCACCAATGCGTCCTTTTCTTATGGGAATCCCGTGCTGGAGGAATTGGAGTTTCTGCAGCGAGAAATTGCTACTACGTTTTTTGCACAAGACCTTGGAGAAGAGGGACAATGTGCTGTCATTAAAGCCTTCAAGGAATGCAGCAAGGGCTTTCGACCGCAATGGTTGACTTTATGGCCTTCTTTCCTGCGCAATGAGAAGGCTGCGCGGCTGATTTTTGATTTATGGAAAGAATTTAAGGCGGATTTTAAACAGCTTCCTGAAGAACATTTGATAATGGCCCTATTCACGAACGATGATGAATTGATTGAAGAGGTGGTCTATGATTCTTGCTTTCACAGTGCGTATACTTTTTATCAAATGCTGAAATTTCTCCGTAGGAAGGGAAGGGAGGTGGAATTGCAAGAGCTGGTCAAAAAAGCGGTTAAACATAACCTAAGCATACTGTCTCCCCACACATTGCTCTTTGTTGACAAAGAGGATGCTAATTTGTTTAGGACGGTTTTCCGCAGGGTTAATACTGCTAGATTGGCGATGGAAGAAATCGATGTACTGAAGGAAGCCACGAAGGGCACGAGTTTGCAGGTTTTTGTAGGACGCCCAGCTTTGATGAAGCCCAATCTTAGGGCTATAGAAGCACTCGAAAGGGAACATGATTTTGAGAGTATGCTGGTATTGGCACAGCTAAATCCCAACCATGTCAATCTCGCGCAGATGTTGAAACCGAATATAAGTTCAAGTCCTGAGCAATGCTTTGAACTGATCAAGCAAAGGGTGCGCAAACTCTGTAGCAAGTCTGCTTCCAAATACGAGTTTCAATTGGTCTTACCCTTGTTGCGTTTGTTGATTTCTGTGCCAGCTCATGTTGAGCAGGGCAAGGCAGTGATAAGGCAGCTTTACAGGCTCAAACATAGGGAGCTTCGACTTGTGATTGACGCCTATAACTTTTTAGATTAGCTGATAGATCAAGCAGTCAGCTCGACCTGTTGCAGTCTGAAATCGTACTTTGCCAAAAGCAAAGAAACAATCATGGTTAGCACAAAATAGAAGGCAACAAGGAAGGAGCCTCCGTATAGCATTTGGTCGATTCCAAACCAACCGCCAGTGTACAGTATGAGGCCGAGGCCGATCAGCGAACGAAATATTTCGAATATATATGCATATTGATCCTGGTCCATCATGCTCGTGTAGCCAAAGACAGCAAGATAGAGTAAGAGGCCATATAAGAAAAGATGTGGGAGTCCAATGGCGGTAAATTGCACAAGCATGTAGAAGAGCAATGCAGAGACTGCAAGCAATTGAAACCAGGACCATGCCTTCAGGTAGATGGATGCGGGTGGATGATATTTTTCTTGCTCATAAGGATTGGCGGTCACTGCTATGGGATGGTCTTCCTGAACATCATCCGGACGCCAGCCCAATGGGCGAAACCAAAGCGTGAATTTTGCAATCAAGTCACTGGTGTGCCAGGCGTCTTTCATGAGTCGCCAGAGGTGTTGAAAATTAATCTTGATTGGATTCCATGTTCGCACGGGCACCTTCACGCCATAGACCGGCGGGACTTCATCCAGCTCCTCCTGAAAAGTGCCAAAGAGGCGATCCCAAATACAGAAGACCTGTCCTAGGTTTTTGTCCAGATAGATGTCATTAATGGCATGGTGTACCCGATGCTGCGATGGGGTAATGATGATGTACTCAAGGAATCCCAACTTAGGAATATGCTTGGTGTGGTACCAGAATTGCATAAACAAATGCACCGGAGCCACTACGGCGATGACCTGCTCCGGCAGGCCAAGGATCGCAGCCGGAATCAGGAAGATACTATAGACTTTGAAGGCATTGGCGATTTCCTGACGCAGGGCGCAAGGCAAATTAAACTCCTCACTGCTATGGTGAATCATGTGCTCATTCCAGAAGTAATTGACACTATGTGTGAGTCGATGATAGCAATAGCCTGCGAAATCAATACAGATAAAGGCCAGGACATAAACTAACCAGGTCGCCTCAATATGCAGGAGCGCAATCTTGTCTACAAGCCATCCGTAAGAGAGTATGATGACAGCGAGACCCAGTATATCTTTTATTACATTGGTCAATCCTGAGCTCAGGCTGGAAATGGTATCCATACTCACCTGGGTTTGATTGCCTACCCACCAACCGTAAAGGTATTCGATAGTGATCAGTAGACTGAATAGCGGGATGGCAATAAGGAGTACGCTTGCATAGGCTTCCATTGAAAGAGCGATTAGGTTCGTTCTCTAAGTTAGTGTACTGCTTGAAGACTGGCAAGTTTTGTTTTTTAGCTTATCTGTTTTCGACAAGATTTACTGGCAATAGCTTGGCATACTTATTGGACATAGTTTAATATGATAGTTTGGGAAATGAAGCCGTGGATTGCTGTGCTGTGTATGTGTTTGGGTCTCCATACCCAGACGAGCCATGCTCAGATACTGACAAACACACAAGCAGAAGCGAAGCAGGAGCAAGAGGGAAGTCAGACTGGAATCCAAGGATTGCAAATCTCGCAATTCCCCGGCGAATGCTCGCCGGATTTGATGACCTATGATGTCAGCTTGGTGATCTCCGGAGGCTCCGGTAATTATTCAGTTGATGCTGCGGGGTATGTGGTAGTCGATGAATCGGAGTCTTTTCTGATAGAGAATATACCGGTTTGGGCTTCTAATGTAACTGTATACATTGAAGATCTGGAAGAGGCCGACAGCGCCACTGAATATATAGTTATCGCTCCAGAATGTGAGTGTCCGGATATCCCGACCCCAATTGTCGAAGATGTTGAATATTGTCAAGGCGATCAGATTCCAATGCTATCAGTATTGACACCGACTTCTCTAGGGTTTACCTATCAATGGTTTGCGGATTGGTCCGGGCCACAAATAGCAAGTGGAGACAGCTTTCAGCCTCCAGCTCCTGGGCACTATATCCTTTATCAGGTGGAGGATGATAATGGCTGTATGTCTATGCATGCTGAAGTATCCGTAACGGAGATTCCTGCCTTGCAGATAACGCAGACTGCTATCGAGTGCGCTAACGATTTGACGACCTATAGTACCACACTGGAGATCTCCGGTGGGTCTGGAGATTACGCTGTACTTGGAACATCATCGTCTGTTGTAAGTACTGGAGATTCTTTTCTCTTGCCTGATATTCCAGTAGGAGAAGACATCATTGTTTATGTCGAAGATACTAATGATTCCGTATGCACCACTGAATTTCTAATACAATCCCCAAACTGTGACTGTCCTGATATTCCAATGCCCCTTGTATCCGGTGTTGACTACTGTGAGGGCGATGCCATTCCTGAACTAGCAACAAGCTCACCAGCAGGATATACCTGTCTCTGGTATGACGAAGCCGGTTTCCTCTTAGCTCAAGGTGATGCCTTCCAGGCCCTAAGTCCAGGTACCTTTATGGCTGTTCTTGAGGAGGATGTGAATGGCTGTAATTCTGCGGCTGTTCAAGTGATCATCTCTGAAATTCCTTTTATACAAATTACTCAAACATCTGCCATATGTTCAGAAGACCTTACGACCTACACAGCCGAAGTCACTTTTACCGGAGGGACAGGAGTGAGCACCATCATAGATGCTGGACCGTTCAATGTGACAGATGAAGGGGGAGACATATTTACCCTGCAGGGGCTGCCATTACAATCCTCGACTCCAATAGTTGTCACAGTCTATGACCTGGATTGCTCATCCAGCATTGAGTTATTTGCTCCAGACTGTGACTGCCTGGACCCTGGCAATTGCGACGATGAAGACTGTAGCAATGGTCTCGAACAATGGGACGCCGATTCCTGCGAATGCGTATCCGGCCCCGCTCCAGTCGACCCAGGCTGCAATGATGGTGACTGCGACAATGGAATAGAAATTTGGGATGGCTGCGAATGTGTCATCGATCCGGATCCTAACGATACGGTTTGCGATGATGGGATTTGCTCAAATGGTGTAGAGACCTGGAATGGCTGCGAATGCGAAACCATCCCTAGCATTCCTGGCTGTACCAACAGCGCCGCGGCCAACTACGATCCCGAAGCCAATTGCAATGACGGTTCCTGTGTGATGGTAGCCAATGAGCCTACAGATATTAGAATGCCCAATGCTTTTTCCCCTAATGGCGATGGCATCAATGACTTGTTTAGACCCTTATCAAGTCTTGATTTCGTAGATGCCGACTTGCTCGTCTTTGATCGTTACGGCCACAAAATATTTGAAGGCCCTTGTAGTGAAGGATGGGATGGCCGCAGTGCTGGCAAGGCAGTTGCTACTGGTCAGTACCAATACATCATTCATTATTCGGATAAAGCGGGTGCCAGGAAATTTAAAGCTGGATCGCTTACTTTGTTGCGGTAGTTTCAGACAATCCTTGCTTCGGCGCTCCTTCGCTCCGTTCGGTTTCGTTTACATTACGTCCAAGTGCTCCCGCAGAGCGCGCGG
>JAHDDV010000366.1 GCA_020629205.1 Chitinophagales bacterium
TTCCTAACCCGAGCAAGGACTATTTGCAAATCGAGGGCTTGCAGGAGACTGCGGAATATCAGATCTTCGATCTCCGTGGAAGTGTTTTGCATAGGGGAAGTCTTGATCCTGCTAGTCCTTTCTTGAATCTTGCTGGCTTGCCGGATGGGATTTATACGATTAGGATTGATAGTGCTGGGGAGGGGATGGTGTTTCGGTTTTTGGTACTGGGAGAATAGACGCAAAACTCAAATCGGCAGCGGAGCGAGACGTCAGACTGAGCAAAAACCCCTTGCTGCCATATTTGTGTCGGTACGCACTACCATATTCGGAGCCGCCGCCGGACACTGAGCAGAGTCGATTGCCTGGTGGTGGCGGGCCAATGCCCTTGACTCGCAGCACTTTATCCTCTCTTTTCCAACAGTCCTTCGACTCCGCTCAGGAACCGGAACGTCGATCCAATTCTCTCGCTCTTTTAATGAATCGGTAAGGCTAAATAGTTTTTGCTCAGTCTGACGTCTCGCTCCGCAGAGGGGTGGCTAGTGGCTCGCTCCCCACTCGTAGGAGACGTCTCGCTCCGCAGGATGGATTGAGTTTACAGTTGGAGGCGGTATTGGAGGGCGTAGCTTCGGTGGGGCATCAGATAGCCAGGGATGGGCATGTATTCGGTGTTGGCAATATTGAATGCGTGAAGGGAAATAGTGTGAGGCCCGAAGTCTGCGCTGATGATAAAATCAATGAAGTGATAGGCTTCTGGTAAGGTTTGCTGATACTCGTACAGGCCTGGCACTAATGGGGAGCTGGACTCGACAAAGAAATTGGCGATGGCTTCGGACTGTTCAGGACTGGCAGAGAAACCGCTGGCATTGAGATTTTGCTCAATTGGGTCTTTGAGCATGAAGGGCTCGTAGTACAATATCTTATCGGCATTGGTGACTGCACTGAGCATTCGATAATTGCTTGTGAAAGAAAAGCGGCCTCTTTGATAAGTTGCAGAGGTGCGAATCATATGTTTATTCCTGTATTTTAATGTGGCGGGCTGATCTGTACTGAGGAAGAACTCATAGTCGATCAGGCTGCTGAACACAACGGTGTCCAATTGTGCCTCTGAAATATTGTAGTTTCCATCTTGTGCTGGGTCGCCATCTAAATCGACGGGATCGATATAAGTATAGCCGCCTTGCAGCTGGAAGGAAGCTTTGTCCCATGAGGTCTGTGCTCCTAGCATGAACTCCAATCCATTGACACGCACATTGCTGAGATTGACGGCTCGAAACTGTGCGGATAAATCGAAGAAGTCGAGCGAATCGGGATCGCTGATCTGGTAATCTACCATATCATCGAATCGCATTTGGAAGGCAGCAGCGTCTAGTAGTCCTTCCCATTTTCCCAGTTTCCATAGTTGACGGAGGCCTAGCTCGGTGGTATAGCCTTCTTCGACACCTAGCGTAGGATTGGGCACAATGGTGAGTGCTCCGACATTAACATCAACATATCGCTCTGCGGCTGAAGGGGTACGGATACCCTGGCCGATGGATGCCCTTGCATAAGTGGCTTCCCCGAATCGATAATTGGCACCTGCTCTGAAGATGGGTTTGTTGACTAATGTCTCGCCTTCGAGGACAGCGTACAAATAGCGAAATCCTCCACTCAGGTTTAGGCGATTTAGTCGGAAGTCTGCCTGTGAAAAGGCAGCAAAGGATTGCGCCTCATTTTTGCCAAACAAGTCTGAGTCGATGCTGGTGTAGGTGAAGTTTAGACCAGAGACCAGCGTCAAATTATCGCCAAAGGCATGCTGATATTGATATTCATTGAAATGGAGGCGCGAATCTGAAAAGCCATCATCAGTGGTGCGATCGCTGATATAGTTTCGCCCCATTAGTAAGTGTTTGTTGCCGAGCTTATTGATGTAGGAAATCCGTGGATCGATGACCAGTTTCGTAAATTCCTGTGTGGTCAGGTCAATATTTCCTTCGTAGAGTGCGGAATCGGGATAGGAGGCCCAGGTGACAAAAAGGGCTTGCTTTTCCTTGCTACCGCCTATGCTGGCTCCGAATCGAAGTCCTGGAATCTTGCTGGGAAAGTAATACAATGATGCCCGCCCTCTGGCTGTACGTGTATACTCATCATTGCGATGACCATCATCGTTGATACCGTCTAATTGCAGGCTAAAATCCAGGTTCTTGCCGATCCTTCTGCTGTGAAAAAAGTGGGCAGAATTGGAAAAGCCTTGTTCTATTCCATTCCAGATGATGTCTTTGTTTTTGGGTCTGTCGAATACTTCTTGCCGCAATCGAATCGTGGTCTTTGGAGTGGCTGTGGGTCGCTCGGAGTAAACACTGACTACACCGCCTAGTGCTCCTGCACCATATAAGACTGAGGAGGCGCCTTTGATCACTTCCATTTTCTTGATATTGTCTGTTGGTAGAAACTCGAAGTCGATGCTGGCTTGATCAGCCGTCATCATCGGCAGTCCATCGAGGAGCAGACTCACCCTGGATCCTACACCAAAAGTGTATCCATTGCTGCCTCTTATGGTCAATTGATTTTGATAGGCCACAACACCTGGTGTCTGATCCAGTACTTTTTTGAGGCTGCTAGAGGCTTGATTGGCTATTTCCGAGGGGCTGATTGAGGCTACAGAGACGGTGACCTCATCTGCATCCTGCTCGAATTTGGAAGCAGAAATGACAACTTCTTCGATCTCTTTGCTGTTTATCTCCAAGAGTATCGTAAGTGGTTTCTTGAAATCGTCTATAATTATGGTCTTTTCTTCATAGCCGACATAGGAGATGATCAGCTCATTCTGTCCTGTAGACATGCTTAGGGAGAATCGACCTTGCAGATCTGTGACAGTACCAGCCTCTGCTGATCTCACTGTGGCACCGGGCAGTGCAAATCTGTCGGTAGCGTCAAGGACCTGGCCTTCAATAGTCTTGTCTTGAGCGAAAGAATGCTGGCAGTTGATCAGGAAAAGCAGGAATGAGACGATATAGAAAGCTTTCATGTAGGCTGTTTAGGTCTTTCAAGATACAGATTAGAATGCATTAAATTAGTCGGTTTTGTGCGACTAGTACATTTCAGTAACTTGTAGCATGTACGATGAATCTCAGCCTGCAGGATTTGTTTTCATTAGTGCCAAAAGAAGATCCATGAAGCTGACATTGATTCAAATACTTCTTGCAGTTTTTTGGCTGCTCTTTTTCTTTAACACTGAAGCTGCAGGCCAGATTCTTGTGAATGGCTCTACTGTGGATAATGGGGGAGGTTGTTACCAACTCACCCCGGCAATTAATACCCAGGAAGGGTCCATCTATGAGGCCATAGATCTGAGTGAAGACTACCTGTTTGTCGGAGAAATCAACTTTGGTTGTCTGGATGGTACTGGCGCTGACGGCATGACCTTTCTTTTTCAGGATCAGGGTCCTACAACCACGGGGGTCGGCGGTGGTGGTATTGGAGCCGGAGGAATCAGCCCTTCGTTAATTGTGGAGTTTGACACCTATCAAAACTTCGATATTGAAGCAGATCCCTTTTACGATCACATTTCTCTTCAAGCCAATGGCATGATGAATCACATGTTTTCGGTGGTTCCAGAAACGCAAATCAGTGCCACAGGAAACAATGTTGAAGACTGTGATTGGCATCATTTGGCGGTCAGTTGGAATGCTGCCAGCATGACCCTCGAAGTCTATTTTGATTGCGAGCTCCGTTTAAGTTATACAGATGATATTGTGAACACCTACTTTGGGGGTGACCCATTGGTATGGGCAGGCTTCACCGGATCGACGGGCGGCTTGAATAATGTGCAACAAGTTTGTTACAGCATGGATTCGGAACCCAATACTTTTACGACCTGCGATGGAGTGGGAGTGGAACTGTCTACCGATTTGACAGGCAGTAGTTATGAGTGGCTGCCTGATGTCTTTTTGGATGATAATACTTTGCCAAATCCTACTAGTACACCGGTTGGTGTAGCCAGTCAAGATTATACAGTTACTGTCTTGGATGAGTGTGGTTATCCTTTTACTGATTCGGCTACTGTTACAGTAGTACCTGCTCCTACTGTTGACCTCGGGGAAGATCAGGAACTGTGTGGAACAACGGCCGTGCTGGACGCTACTTTCACTGGGGCGAGTTATAGTTGGACTAACGACACTGGTTTGGAGGTCTCGACAGATGCCATGTATGAAGTGACTGCAAGCGGGACTTATACCATTCTTTTGACAGTCGGTACCTGTACAGCAAGTGATGAGATTACGATTATCATAAATGAAGAACCGATTGTGGACTTTGGGGAAGATCAGAACCTTTGCGAAGGGCAGGTGATTGAATTGGATGCCAGTTTCCCCGGTGCATCACATGAATGGCAAGACAGTAGCGCGGGGACAAGCTTCACCGTAGAATATCCTGGTGGGACTTATACTGTGATCAACACGATCGGCAATTGTAGCTATACGGAAGAGATTGTCATTAGCTATACAGATAGCCAGACTGTGCCTCTCGATACCTTTGTTTGTGAAGGCAATAGCCTATTCATCGATGGTATAGAGTTGATGGAAGGCGATGTGCAGGAATTCACTGCTCAAACCGCAGAGTCTTGTGACTCCAACACCGTAGTGTCCGTGTTTGCCCATCCCAACTATTATATCGAGAATGACTATTATGCCTGTCCTGGGCAAAGCGTTGATGTGGATGGCATCGACTATCTGGCAGGCACGATTACACCACTGTTGCTTAACAGCATTGAAGACTGCGATTCCACAATTATTATTAATGTGATTGAAGAGGACGACTGTGTTTGTCCAAGTGCAACACAGAACGCCTCAGGCAGCTTTTACTTTTGTGATAATGATGCAGCGCTTGATCTCAGTCAAAATGGAGCAAGTGGATTGACAATTGACTTTTCGGGTGTGCAATGGAATATGGAAGATGCCGATATGGATGGCGTGGATTGGTTCGATACCGCCAATCCATCGATTGGTACCTCACCATATATAGTTGGGGATTTAGAAGCTCCTGTAGATCAGCCTTGTACCTTTGCCGAAACTGAAATATTTGCATTCATTCGTTGCGATCAGTTTTCGGATGGATTTGATGGAGGACCAGATGATAGCTATGTGCCCGTTGGGAGTGTGTATGTTACCGTTGCAGGACCGATACAGCAGCCCTTTATCCCTTCCGATAACGAGTGCACAGTCAGCATTGCCAATGAATGTCCAGGAGTTTATGCCATTGAGTGGTTTTCTGGAGCGGAAAGTGGTCAAGGACCCAGTTTTACGGCTGCGGCCAACACTGCTGGTACCGTCAATTTTACGGTTAGCTATCTGGACCCGGAAGTCCCGGATGAATGCAACCAAGCATCGGTCAGTGGTACATTTGATTGCCCTGATAACTGTCCGGTGTACGAGAGTTTAAGCATTGGAAATACTGAGGTTTGTAATGGATCAAGCGTGGACTTAGCAGCCATTTTTGACGGGTCTGTGGCTGGAGCAAGTGTGGTTTGGACATTCCCGGACGGCAGTAGTTCGACAGAC
Organism: Chitinophagales bacterium; assembly: GCA_020629205.1. Lineage (GTDB taxonomy): Bacteria > Bacteroidota > Bacteroidia > Chitinophagales > UBA2359 > JAHDDV01. The sequence continues at coordinate 5,517 of JAHDDV010000366.1, forward strand.
TTAAGCACTAGCTATGTCGCCTTGACTGATGA
>JAHDDV010000367.1 GCA_020629205.1 Chitinophagales bacterium
GGTGGACGTGCCTATCGCTGTGTGTCGGTTAACTGGCCTCTTGGCCAGCTTTACAGTCGTGATTGCTCCTCCGGAGCTTATTGTGGTGGCCAGGCCTATCGCGGTGTGTCGGCTAAGTGGCCTGTCGGCCTCTGATTCACTAAGATGCATTTGTTCGTACATTTGTTAAGAATCGGTTCTGGGCCAATTTCTGGCTTGTATAGCTTTGACTGACTGATAAGGTATTTGTATTCTTTTTATGCATATTAAAGGGAAGAGCACAAGTGCAGAGGCCTTGAATCATTAACTAATCGCAACTTTTGACAGCTATTATGCCAATTCGAATGTAGTTTGTGCTATACTGAAGTGGCTGGAACATTAGATAGTTTTGCAGTCTGCAAGAAAATCACCATGAGAACCCCTTCCAATGATCTGTTCAGACTGATTAAGTCGATGACTCCCTCAGAAAAGCGATACTTTAAACAGCACTTTGATATATCTGGAGGTTTGAAAGTTCAGTTGTTTGATGTGATCAACAAACAGAGCGAATATGATGAGGAGGCTATTAAAGAACACTTTGAGGGTACTTCTGTAGCTCGATCCCTAAAAGTCCATAAGGTACAACTCACGAGGCTTATCATCACTTCACTGATTTCCTGCAGAAGGGAAAAGTTGTCGGAAAAAACAAGTGCTACTTTGCTTCAGGATGCGAAAGTATTGCTGGATCAGAATCTCCTGGGGGCTTGCCTTAGAAAATGTGATGAAGCTATTAAAGTTGGTTCAGAAAAGGATGAGTTTTCACGTGTTCTCCATGCAATTGAACTCAAGAACAATGCACTTCGACAAGCGGGAATTCACGAAATTATTGATGACCCGCAGGTGATTTTGAAGATACGAAAAGATCTAAACCTCAAGCGTCTTTCGATCAATCGTAATTTGCAATTGTACTCAGAAATGTACGACTTGGGATTGCAGATTGTGACCCTGCTTGATTATGATAATTCTTCGAAAAGGACACAGAAGTTTGAGAAGCTGTTGCAGGCATGTCTTAGTTATGACTTCACACTATCTATGGAAAATCGTGCCCTGTATATTCAATATCTGGGATTGCTTAAGACTTGCTACTTTGGCCTGGATCGGCCGGAGAAAGTACAGGAGGTGGCTAGACTGCAAATCGAATATGTAAGGGAACACTTTGATGACTGTCCTTCGAATGTGAAAGTATCATTGTTGAGAAGCGTGTGTAACTATTTGTATCAAATGATACAGCAAAGTAACCACGATGAAGTAGACTATTGGTTGGCTTTCGAGGAAAGGGCCCAGAAGCATCAGGAGGTACGACAAGGACTCAATAGAGTTATCTTCTTTCTGCCCAAACTGCTGTGTTATCGAAACCGAGGGATGTACGACTATGTATTGAGACTCTATCCTGCCATGCAGAAGTACATAAAGGACAAGAATTGTCATGCCGATCCAATGACCGAGCAGGTCCAACTTAATTTTGCACTGATTACCCTTGTCGTTCAGGACCTTGAGCTTCTGAGGGAAGTGATTGAGAGAATAAAGCGATACCGAATGAAACTTGACTCGCTTTTTGAAGGTCTTGTTGATGCTATTGAATTGGCATACTTATATGATGACGGTCAGCATGCAACACTTAAAAGACGTCTGAAAAGACTCGAGAACAAGGCGCAATATGGCAAATATCTTGGTATATGGGTTGGGCTTATGAAGCAGTTGTTGCACACTTCGCTACTGAAGCAAAAGGAGATCCTGAAAGAAAGTTTAGATCAATTTAATGCAGAAGCATTTCAACGACATCGATAATACGCTAAGTTATACCTGTGGATTTGCGCGAAAATAAATGATCGGACTTATCGGGAGGAGATTGACCGTTTTAGGGAAAATGCCGATGGCTATCTTTCCGAATCACATCAGTAGTTGGTAGAAGCTAATTGCAGGCAAATACTGGAAATGTAAATCCTGGAAGACTACATTTTGAATCATGAGAACATGCGCATTTTGAACCTTGGGTTAGCACCCATTTTTTTAAAGTTCTACAGACAAGCAGACTCTGCTGACTGTGGTCCTACCTGCCTTAGAATGATTGCCCGGTTCCACGGGAAATCGCTAAGTGCCAGGTATCTTAGAGATATCTCGTTCCTGGACCGAAAGGGTGTGAGCTTACTGGGAATATCTCATGCCGCCGAGCAAATTGGTTTCCGCACATTGGCAGCCAAGATTAAGTATGAGAATCAAAGTCAGGCTTCACTCCTTTCGGCTCCCCTACCCTGCATTGCGCATTGGAATCAAAACCACTTTGTAGTTCTCTACCGAGTGACTGAGGCTTATGTGTGGCTGGCCGATCCGGCCAGTGGTAAACACAAGCTCAAGCGAAGTGCCTTTGAAAAGAGCTGGTCTACAGACGGAGGAAAGCCTTACAATCGTGGTCGCTCCTACGGAGCTTTTCGTGGTGGATGGGCCTATCGAGGTGTGTCGGGGTGTCAGTCGACTCCACATCACCAAGCATGACCCTACCCTCGTAGAGAAAGTTCAGGAACTTTCTACCGAATGCATTTGCCATGAGTGATCATGCTATGGACACAAAAGTGTGCTAGTAAGATCACCAATTACCACCGCAGCCTCGTAGATGAGCTCCTGATAGAATGAAAATCCTCAGTCCCTTCCACTAACAAGAAAGCGCAAATTGTGTGTCTGGTCCTCTACTCGAAGTTTAAGCAGATAAATACCGGAGCTAAGTGCATGGGTATCAATACTGGGATTGACTGGGCTGAGGGTACCATCATCTTTCCATTTACCTTGAATGTCCAGAATCTCGTATTGCCCTGAATGGGATAGGCCATGGATGCTCAGTTGATCACGCACCGGGTTGGGTGAGATCTGAAGTCCTGCTTGGATCTCACCGTGATGTACGGAAAGGGGAGCTTGTGGTGCGACATTATCATTGCTGTAAATTCGGACGGCGTAGGCAGGATCATGAAGATATTGTATTAGCTCTGGTTGTGGGTCGCCTACTATATTGGCGGCACGAAAGAATCCGCCATTCTGTCCATCGCCGATCAGATCTGAAGGGCTCATACCTGTTTCTGTATTTAGGAATAAGAAGGGATTGATGCCTTCTGTGGTGCTGTATAGATAGGCAGCTATATCTTGATCACCATCGAGATCAGCATCGAAGACTAATGCTTCGATCTGGGCAATGTCGGTAGCAAGGACTTGTACGATTTCCAGGTTTTGATCGGCGTTTTGCTGCAATATCATTACGTTGTTCTGATCATCTCTTACCAGGAAGTCGGTCTGCTCATCCTCGTTATGGTTCATGGGGGTTAATTGACGTACCCTGTATGGAAGTTCAAACTTGATCGGTGTGCTTAGTTGTCCGTTATTGTTTTCTATTAGGTAGATGCCGTATTCAGTTTCCAGATTTGAGTTGATGGAATAGAAGAGATCGGTGTCCCCGTCTTTCTTGTCATCAAACAAGCTAAGCTCAATTGAGTAACTAGACTCATGTTGAAGGTTTAATGAGTCCACTTTTGAAGTATCTCCTGTTACTGATCTAACACTCAGTAGGTTGGTCTGAGGATCGTGATAGATGGCATTGATGTCTTGTTGCAGGAAGAAATTTGTGGTGAATATCCTTCCATAGCTCATCCCGGCAAGGTTTGCAAGGGTGTCCACATATTGATATTGGCCTTCTGCATCAGTAATAAACTCGAGAAGGTATATGCTTCGCTTGGCGATGAGCCGCTTATTCGACAAGGAAAGAAAGTCCAGGTTGCCAGAGTAGGCATATGGATTCGAGGGAGACTCCAGTGGGAGGCTCTCCTGATAGAATAAGGTCCTTAGTATTTTGTTGCCTTGATTGGGCAATACCAGGTCGATCTGATCATCATGATTCTGATCGAAGGGGATTGCATTTGCAAATCTGCAACTTGGATTGTAAAGCAATGTAGTTTCGGCAAGACTATCTGAGACTAAGGTGTGAATATTGATCTCGCAGCTGCCGGAAGCACTTTCTACTAATTGCTCAAAGCCCAAACCAAGTGCATCAACTGCAAAAAAGCTTGAGTTACTGTACAATGTCTCTACTTCGACAAAGCTGAAAAATGATTCACTCAAATCATACAATGTGGGTCCTTGGATATAATTGGGTGAAAGCAAAAGCTGGTCTCCATCCGGTAGTCTAAGTTTAAGAGCGTATAGACTGGAGTAAGCGAAAGTGTCGAATACAGTAAAATTCCCTGTAGATTGCCCTGGGAGAAAGTTCATTTCATATTGGCCTGAAATGACAAGATCCACGTGACCATCGTGATTGAAATCGCCAACGGTAATCGGCCGTTGGGGATAAGGTAATTGATAATCCATGTTGGAAAAAGTAAAGACCTGGGCGGTGTCTTCCAGAAAAGATAATTCAGATTGGGATGTATAGGTAGCTATTGCTACATCCATGTCCAGATCTTCTCCCGTGTATCCTGCATGTAAAGACAATACATCCATATACCCATCGGCATTCGTGTCTGCTATTGCAGGCATATACGTTTCAGAATAATTAGGGAGCGAGTTGTAATCCAGAATAGCGGCACGATTTTGATCCGAAAAGCCATTCTCATTGAGATACCAATACAACACCTGATCTACCACAACAAGAAGGTCTGTGTCTCCATCTGAATCAGCATCGGCAACATCAATCAATGCTCCAAAGGTGCCGGGGATGATTTGCTCGAGTGTAAAATCGCCATCTTCATTGAATAGAGCCAGAAGGCCTACAGGGCTCGATTGTTGGGGATGTGTGACAGTTTGTGGAAGCAGATCGAGATCGCCATCTTGATCGATGTCAGCCACAAAGATATGTTCAAAGGAATAGGAACTGTCAAAGAAGACTGGAGAGCCATATTCCCCTACACTGATGGCGGGTACCCAGGAATCTGCCATTACCAGATCCGGTAGACCATCCTCATTGAGATCGGCTGAGGTGTAGTAGCGAAAGCCCATGGTTCCATTGTGCAGGGATTGCAAAGTCTGTATCTCGGTGAACTGTGCCTGGGCGACACTGCAGATCAAGAGCAGTAGGAGTAAGTTAAGGATTCTCATTCGTTTTGGGTTTATGTAGGGTTTACAGAATGAATTCTATTGTATGCTCCCAATGCAATATAATGATTTTGTGTAACTGTTTGTCTGAAAAGAGAGTGTTTCCTTAGTACTATACTTCCGCCATGTTACCCGATTTCCTATAAAATTTTTGGAGCCCAGCAGTTCCACACGTGGCAATACCCGTCCTGCTCTCTGTTGCAATAGAGGCACTATTGGGCAGCTTCGTGTATCCACTGCTTCTGTCTCTCCTATCGTCGAGCCAGTATCAGTGGCACACTCAGTCTGCCCACTAGCGCCTCTATTTCCACGACGATCAGGGCTAGTTTTCACCGTTCGTGGCTCGTGGTTTTTGGCTCGTGGCGGCTGTGGTGAGGTGGGCGGGTCTAGCGAGGTGGGCGGGTCAACTGGCCTACCGGCCAGCCTTACAATCATGGTCGCTCCTCCGGAGCTTTT
>JAHDDV010000021.1 GCA_020629205.1 Chitinophagales bacterium
GACATTGATATGTCGCTTAACTTCTTGCACATACCTACAGGGATTAAAGTGTACAGTGGTGTTGATGTACTTGTTTGGAAGTAAAATGTTTACATAATCAACAATCAACAATCAACAATCAACAATCAACAATCACCGCAGCCATCACTATTCAACTTTAGGCCAAGTTCTTCGCAGCGGTTTTGAAGCGCGATCTCAAATTGCTTAAGGAACCTTCGACTGCTGTGATATCGGCCATTTCTTTTTCGATATGATTGTCGAAAGGATCGAAATTTCGGTCGAGTTTATTTTTGATGTTTTCTATGTATGCTTTGAGCTTTTCTTTGATTTCGCGTTCCAGTCGGGAGCGACCTTCGGCGATGGCTTGATCGAACTCACGTAAAATGCCGCGCTTCTTGAAGAGAATGGTGAAGCTGGCAAACAGTAAGCCAACACCAGTGAGGATACCGCCTGTAACATCCAGCACCACCCCATGAGTGACGCCCAAAAGTATGGCTCCGATCACGGCAAGTCCGCCACCCATTGCCACATCGGGAGCGATTGAACTGGTCTGAGGGAAGAGCTCTTTGGCCAGGAAGTTTTCTGTATTGCCAACGAACTCGTCGAAATTGCCTTGGAGTTGAGAAAGGGTGTTGATGCGCTTTTCGGCTATGTCGCCGAAGATCTCATTGTTGACATCGAGGATGGTTTCATTGGTTTTGATCTTCAGTTCGACGATCTTGGCCATTTGACGAATGCTGTCAGCGATATCTTCGACACCGTTTTGCATCTTGCTTTCAAAACGCGATTTTAGGTTTTCTTCCAGGCGTTTGGATAGATCGTCCATCCATACTTTTAGGGATTCGTCGCTGCCAAACATGGACTTGAAGCCGCGCTTGATCAAGGTGCCAACGCCAAGGCCTTCTTCAAATTCGTCTCGGGTTTGCTGAGTAACGTCATCGTATTCATTCAGAAGGGAGACGACGAGGTCATCAACTCGATTGGCAGATTTATCGGCTTGTAAGCGCAGGGAAGAATCGATCTCCTTGCGAAATTCCTGGTCAGCTTCAAACTGTGCTTTGCGCGTGCCAACGGCGGTGTCGACATTATCGGCAATTTGCTCGGCAGTGGAGAGACTACTCTGTAGTTTGAGCTTGTAGCTATTGCCTCCGGTGATATTGTCTACAATGTAATCCCGCATGGCCTGAAAGCCACTGTCCGGCTTATCTTCCAGCTCCATTTTCGCTGAGACGGGGAATACATTCGGGTTTTCGATCTTCTTCTCCACGGCCAGGTCATAGACTCCTTTGGTGTTAATAACCAAATCGTCTGGCTCCATCAGGTCTTTTTGCTGCAGTACAAAGATGATCTTCTTGCGCCATTCTTGACTGATGTAATTAAAGAAGTCCCATGCCGACTGGCGATAGGGATTCTTAGCTTCAAAGACAAAGACGATTAGGTCGGAATTGGGGATGAATGACTCAGTGATTTCCTGATGATGTTCGACTATCGTATTGGTGCCGGGGGTGTCGACTATGGAAATCTTTTTGAGGATCTCAACTGGCTGATAGATTTTCTTCAGGTATGGATTGATTTCAACTTCCTCTTCCTGCTCACCATAGACAATCTGTTGAATGGTATCCGTGCAGGGATTCGGCGCAACTGCGCTCACCATTTTTCCGGTGTCCAGCAGTGCATTTACGAAGCTACTTTTGCCCACCTTCACCTCACCCACTATGACAAAGAGGAATGGTTCACTGAGCTTGCTACGGATATTGTCGACTGTTTCTTGCAGTGTTTCATTTCCGACATCGTGGGTCAGTTTGTGCAGGTCATTATAAATGTCTGCAATTTCTTCTTTCTGTTGTAATAAATCTTCGTCTAAAATACTGTGATCCATGGGTATTAATTGTGCTCTTTGGTGAAGAAGGAGCTAATGATGGTGATCGCAAAAAAGTAGATTACAGCCGCGATTGCAATCAGGCTCAGCCAGGAGTTTTTTTGCGGGTAAAGGTACACGATCATTCCGATAACAGAGACTTCAATAATGGCTACGGTCACATTTAGAGCTCTAAATCTCGGGGTGCGACTTGGGTAGATGTACTTCAATGGTATGACATGTAAGATACTGAGAATGATGATACTTGTGAAGTTTACTAAGGGTGACCAGCTGAAGACAAAATAGAGATAGAATGCCACGAGATTCCAAAGGACAGGGAAGCCAATGAAATAGAGGTCATCGGATACCATTCCAGATTTTCCGTAATAATACGCGGAGACCATTAGCATACTGACTATGGCGGGGAATCGCAGAGAATCGCTGAGGATTCCACATTCGTAAAGGAAGAATGCCGGGATGATCGCATAGGTTGCGAAATCGATCACATAGTCTATGTTCTTTCCATCAAAGAATGGCAGCACTTCTTTGACCTTGAAAAGTCTGGCGAAGAAGCCGTCGATTCCATCGATGAAGAAGGCCACTAGAAGCCAGATCATGGAGAGTCTCCATTCATGTTCATGTATGGCAAGGATGGCGAGAAAAGCTGCAATGACTCCACTGGAGGTTAAAGCATGGACAGACCAGGCCAGCGACTTTTGTCCTAAAGTATATGGGCCTCCGCCCTGCATAGCTTTGCCCTTCATGAATCCGTCTTAAAAGTCATTCCAAGATGTTTAAAAACGAAAGCCCAAATGTCGGACCATTCATCCAGTTTTTGGGAAAGAGCTTTGCCACTTCCATGTCCGGCTTTTCTATCGATTCGAATGATAGTAGGTTGGTTTCCGGTATTGGCAGCTTGCAGTGCCGATGTGAATTTGAAGCTGTGTGCTGGCACAACCCGATCATCACGATCAGCGGTTAGTACCAAAGTTGCAGGATAGTTGGCTGGTTTTAAATTGTGCAATGGGGAGTATTTGTGGAGGTAATCGAAATGCTCTTCATTCTCGGCACTTCCAAATTCCACGGCCCATGCCCAACCGATAGTAAACTTGTGATAGCGCAGCATATCCATCACTCCAACGGTTGGAAGTGCAACTGAGCAAAGGTCTGGTCGCTGGCACATCACTGCCCCGACAAGCAAGCCACCATTAGATCTTCCTTCGATAGCCAACTTGTTTTTGTTGGTATAAGACTCATTGCAAAGGAAGTCTGCGGCACTGATGAAATCATCGAATACATTTTGCTTCTTTTCCAACATTCCTGCCTTGTGCCAGGCTTCACCGTATTCTCCACCGCCCCTGAGGTTTGCTACAGCGAAGATTCCACCATTTTCCAAAAAGACCATTCTCAATGGGTTGAATTCCGGCTCGATTGTTACGTTGAAGCCTCCATAGCCGTAGAGCAGGGTAGGGTTCTGTCCGTTTAGTTCAATATCTTTCTTTGCTGTGATGAACATCGGAATTTCCGTTCCATCCTTGCTTTCATAGAACACTTGTTTGGTTTCGTAGTCTTCTGCAGGAAAGTCATATTCTGCTTCTTTGAATAATTCCACTTTGTTCTCTTCCGTATCATAACGATACAGGGCTTTAGGGCTCAGGAAGGAGGTGAAATCGAAGTAGGCGTATCGATCGCTGGCCTTGCCTATAATTTTTGAGATTGTTCCGGTTCCAGGTAGCTCCATATCATGCAGGAAGTTGCCCTCAAGATCGAAGACTTTCACCTTCGTCTGCACGTCTTCGAGATACCAGGCAAGTAGTTTACCTCCGGCCATGACCACCCATTTGAAGGGGAGTTCGGATTCCGGAATGATGTCCCTCCAATGTTTCTCTTTGGGCTTCTTGAGGTTGATAGAGACAAGTCTTGAATTGGGAGCTCCTTGATCGGTTAGGACCAGCAAATGCTTTCCGGTATTGCCGACGACACCGTAGTTGTTTTCAAAATCTGAGACAAGGTCAGTGAAGCCCCTATCCAGATCATCTGCAAATGAAAAAGCAAGGGAATTGTTGCTAGTTCCTTTCCATCGGCTCAAGATGACAATGCTGTTGTCTTCTGTGGCATAGACTGCTGGATTATCCTTTGGTCTCTCTTTATCAAAAAATATTACTGCATCTTCTGATTGAGGCCTTCCGAGTTCATGATAGAAAGACTTTTGCTGTGAGTTTTCTGCAGCGTAGAGATTGCCATCAGGTACCTCAAAGGCACTGTAATAGAAGCCGTCTCCATGCCAATTGGCAGAAGAAAATTTTACATTCTTGATGACGTCTCCAGTTGGCTGCATTGCTTCCAGATCCAGAACATGTATCTCTGTCCAGTCAGATCCACCTTCTGCCAATCCATAGGCCATGTATTTTCCATCATGTGAGAAATTCCAGAAAGTGACAGATGTCGTACCATCAGTTGACAACTTGTTTGGATCGAGGATGATTTCGGGCTTTGCGTCCATCCCCTTTTGGCGATAGATGATTGGTTGATTCAGACTGCCCTCATTTGCTTCATAGTAGATATACTCGCCTTGTTGTTTCGCAGCTTCATATTTGGCATAATTGACTAAAGACGCCAAGCGTTCATTGATGCTTTGTCGAAAAGGTATCTGAGATAGATACTCATTTGTCGTGGCATTCTGTGCATCGATCCATTTGTCGGTCTGCGGGTCATCTGGATCTTCCAGCCATCGGTATGGATCAGCTACCTCTGTGCCGAAGTAATTGTCGACCTGCTCAATTTGCTTTGTTTCGGGATATTTCATTCTCTTGACTTTATCAAATATGTATCCTCCTTTGGTGGCTCCCCATACCTGCTCTTCTGATTCATTGAAACCTTGATCCCAGGAGATCAATCTCTCTTCAAAGACCCGAACCTTAGCAGTAGCGTAGCTTGCTCCCCTAAAGTCGCTTTTGCAGTCCTTTTCGTTGGTGCTACCCATGAAGTAATCTCCCATCGACTCCATAAATACTGTGCAGCCTTCGCGATCAAGCAAATCCCCTGGTGATATTCGTTCAAAGAAGGAAGGTGTTGACCCTTGATTGACATAGAGATCCTTTTCCGGTAGCGAATAGACTTTGGAATTTAGGACGCCATCATCTCCTGTAAAAAGCTCATAGACCCTTTGTCGATAGGGCTTGTCTTTCATAGTGTACAGGGCCTGTTCCACATACATCCAATGGCCTTCCTGAGAATCAGTCCAGATAGGGACCATTTCCAGATTGATATGATAGTAATTGGTATCGTTGGCAGCTTGATGTCCATTGTGAAAGCTACCTGTCATCCATTCCTTAAGCTTCAATAGCTCTGAGCTATCACCTGTTGCAGACTGCATTGGAATACTTGCAATGCAAGACAGCAGCAAGATAAGGCTGAAGCGCACTAAATTCCTGTGTTTCATAGTGAAAAGATTGACCCCAAAGGTACGAATAATGCCTTTTGTAACTAGGGCTGCGTGAACAAAGTACGTTACACCTTTGAGGAGCTTATCTTTTTGCCAGACTAGGCGCGAGAAGGGAGTATAGCCATAGCTACATGACCAATGAGCAACGAAGCATGACAGAAATAGAAGCCCTTAAAGGTGTTGCGAACTTCGTTTACGTAGCACTGGTGCCTTGGGACCAAATTGATGGATAGCCGAGGCTATGTTCTTTTGGCTAGCTTTGCCGCAAGGGCATCAGCTACTCTCTGACCATCTAGTGCAGCAGAGACAATACCACCTGCATAGCCTGCTCCCTCACCGCAAGGGTATAGCCCTAACAGCTGAGGATGTTGTAAGTTTTGTTTATCCCTGGGAATTCGTACCGGAGAGGAAGTTCTCGACTCTGTGGCCAATATTATCGCATTTTCATGTAGATAACCCTTCATTTTCCGACCGAATTGCTCGAAGCCAGCTTGCAAGGCCTTAGCAATCCTCTCGGGCAGAATCTCTCGCAAATCGCAAGATTTAGTGCCTGGTCGATAGGAACATTCAGGCAGAGCACCGGAGACTCGGTTGCCCACATAGTCTACAAGCCTTTGGGCCGGTGCAGTTTGATCTCCACCTGCGATTTGACAGGCATTTTGTTCGATTTCTTGTTGGAATCTCATTCCAGCCAGTGGACCCTGATCGGCGAATTTCTTCCAGTCTTTGGCCGAAGTGCTGACTACGATCCCGCTATTGGCGAAGGGATTGTTGCGCTTGGAGGGGGACCATCCATTCGTGACAATTTCTCCCGGTTCAGTAGCGCAAGGGGCAATGATTCCACCAGGGCACATGCAGAAAGAATAGGCAGCTCCGTATTCGCTTTGGTTGACCAAAGTGTAAGCAGCGGGAGGAAGTAGGGAGGCGCATTTGTCCCCTCTGTACTGAATACGGTCGATTAGCGACTGCGGATGTTCGACTCGCACGCCGAGAGCAAAGTCCTTGGGCTCTAGTAGTATTTCCTTTTTATGAAGCAGCAGAAATATATCTCTAGCGGAATGTCCAGTGGCTAATATTAGATTTGTGCAAGGCAATTGTCGGCCTCCCTGCAGAACTACGGCCACGATCTGTCCTTGACGCACTTCAATGTCGATCAGTCGGGACTCAAAATGCACTTCACCACCTGCAGCAAGAATACTAGCTCGCATTTCCTCGATAATCTTGGGCAGTTTATTGGTGCCTATATGTGGATGTGCGTCGATTAGTATCTGCTCAGGAGCACCATGACGCACGAAGGTTTCAAGGATGTCTCGGATATTGCCTCGTTTATGGCTGCGTGTGTACAATTTCCCATCGGAGTAGGTTCCGGCTCCACCTTCACCAAAACAATAGTTGGAGTCCGGATTTACCTCATGCTCGCGATTGAGTTTTGCCAGATCGCGCCGACGGTCTCTTACGGTTTTGCCTCTCTCAATCACAATTGGTTTGATGCCCCGATCAATGAGCCTCAATGCGGCAAACAAGCCAGCAGGTCCAGCTCCAACCACGATAGCAGAATCAGCATTTCGAACATCAGGATATTGATGACTCGGTACCAAATCCGGCATATCCTCTTCCACAAAAACCGCTATCCTAAGCTGCAATTTGATGGGTCTCTTTCTGGCGTCAATCGACCTTCTACTGATCCTAAATTGAAAGGACTTTAAGCCGAGGTAAAGCTTGCTGGCAATTCGCTTTCGCAGCAATGCAGTATCATCAGCCTCTTTTGGTAATACACTCAACTCTATTTCCTTCCTCATGTACTCACATTTGTGCTATCTCGCTGGGTTTTCAACAGTCTTCTCCATTCCACATAGCCATAAATGGCAATCAGCGTAAAAACCAGATATTGAAAGCTCGTTAGGACGAGCCCTTTGTAAAGATAGAGTGGAGTAGCCACAATATCGCCTATAATCCAGGCTATCCAATTCTCGATCTTTTTCTTGGCCATGAGGTACATTGCGACGAGGAAGCAACTAGTGGTAAAGGAATCCCAATATGGCACATCACTATCGGTTACTCGATCCAGTAACAGGCTCAGGAAGACGAAGAAGCTTACAAACATGCCAATGCTCAATAACTGCTGTCGAACATTATTTTGAGAAATTTTTAGATCGGGGATCGATCCCTTTGAGCTCCAGTTATACCAGCCCCAAATGCTCATCAAGAAGAAATAGAAGTTGACTCCCATGTCTGCATAAAGCTTCCAATGATAGCATATGTAGACGTAGATTAGTACACTGATAATGCCTGTAGGGAACACCAATATGTTCTCGCGGCTGGAAAACCAAACACTTAGCAAGCCGAAAACAACGCCCGCCCATTCGAGATAGCTGGTCGCCCAAAATTGTTCTACAATGGTACGGCTTAGTTCGGCAATTTCCATGGTCTAAGATGGCGTTAAGGCCTCTTCCAAGGCTCTTGGTTACTTTGTATGGTCAACTGATTTTCAATGGCTTATAGCTCATCGGTTCAATTGATCAAAGTCTGGGTAAAGCAGATATTTGCTACGCATCGCTTGATAGGTTTTTAGGTCCTTCTGCCAGCTCAGTCGAATCTCTTCCGCGTTCATTCCTGCTATTATCTGCTTGCGAAGTTGGTCTGTTCCTGCCAGCTTATCAATAAAATTATTTTCCAGAAAGAATCTGGACTTGTCGCTATATCTGCTGTACATCTCTACCAGAAAGCTGAGATTGAGGCAGGACTGACTGGACAAGCTCTCCAGGCTGAATTTGCTTAGATCCTCACCATGACAAAGCTTGTTTTCGTGTTTTGGATATTTGGATCCAGGCCCACTTACGGGCTTAAATGTAAAAGATGACCTGGGTAGGTTGGGACTGCCGATGATTTGGAATTGCTGATTTGTACCTCTTCCCACACTTATGTCAGTGCCTTCGAAAAAGCAGAGTGAAGGGTATAAGTAAATGGAACGCATATTTGGTAAGTTGGGAGAGGGTTTGATAGGCAAAGAGTAGTGCGTCTCGTGCTTGTAGTATTCACAGGAGATTACAGACAGGTCCAAATCTTCTGCTCGATTGATCCATTTCTCCCCCTTAATCATCCTGGCCAATTCGCCCACCGTCAAGCCATGTACGACCGGAATTTCATGCATACCTACAAAGCTGCGAAACTTTGGATCCAAAATGGGGCCATCAATGTAGTGTCCGTTCGGGTTTGGGCGATCTAGAACCAGCATTTGTACCCCTTGTTCCGCGCAGGCCTCCATGACATAATGCATGGTCGAAATGTAAGTATAGAAGCGTGCGCCGACATCCTGAATGTCAAAAATGACAACATCACATTGCTTAATCTGTTCTGGACTAGGTTTTTTATTCTTGCCATAGAGCGAGGTGATTGGCAGCCCCGTTCTGGTATCTTTACCGTTCTTGACATGCTCACCTGCATCTGCTTTGCCTCGGAAGCCGTGCTCCGGAGCAAAGATCATCTGCAAGCGTAGACCTTGAGACTTCAAACTGTCCACCAAATGAGTCTTGCCAATGGTTGATGTGTGATTGACCACCATACCCACGCGTTTGCCCTTTAGCAATGGCACATAGCTGTCCATTTTTTCGGCTCCCAGCATGACTTTCTGCATGCTTTTGTCGGTGGAGGGGGATTGTGCAGTACAATTGAGAGAGATAATGATTAGCAGAAGAAAAATAAACCTCATATTTGTCCGATGATTAAGTACAGAAGTGCCCTTGAAGGAGTCACGAAATCGTATTCGTAGCACTAAAGTAGAGTGCTCCTTGGCCAGATCGTTTAAGTCTCGATCTGCTTTGCCCAAAAAATCGCATTTACGCCTGTGAATTTAGAACTTTTTATCACCAAACGGATCGCCTTTAATCGGGAAAATACCTTTTCCAGCTTCATCGTGATGATTGCTACCCTCGCTGTGGCGCTTTCTCTTGCAGTGATGATTATCGCAACTGCGGTCTTGTTTGGATTCAACAATCAGATTAGTGCTAAGATTCACGGCTTCTGGGGGCATGTACAGGTAAAAAGCTTTGACGCCAACCGATCTCTGGAAAACATCCAGCCAATTTCTACAAATACGATCTCCTATAAAGTATTAGATACAATTTCTCAGATCCATCATGTGCAGGTTTTTGCGCACAAGCCCAGTATTATTCAAAAGGATGGTGAAATTGAAGGGATTGTATTTAAGGGCATTGGACAGGATTTCAACTGGGATTTCTTTTCGCAGTATCTCGTAGATGGAACGACCATCGAAATGAACGACAGCATGAAGTCCAAAAAGATTGTTGTGTCTAAAACCACTTCTGATCGCCTCAATTTGGGAATTGGTGATGACCTGCTGGCCATGTTTGTGCGTCAGGGACAATCAAGACCTTACTACCGGAAGTTCGAAATCACTGGCATTTACAACACAGGATTGGCAGAGTTTGACCGCTATTATGCTCTGGTCGATATTCGTCACATACAGAAAGTCCAGGATTGGAAATCTGATGAAGTGGGAGGCTATGAGGTCTTTCTTCATGACCCTGATGAGATTGACGGCATGACTGATCGTATTTACTATGAGGTATTGGAACCAAACATGGTGGCACAGTCTATCAAAGAAATATATCCGAACATCTTCGATTGGCTAAGTATGCACAGGTCTACTGTCCTGATTTTGATTTCACTTTTGGCGCTAGTGGCTGGCATCAATATGATCACCGCTTTGTTGATCTTGATCCTGGAAAGGACTTCGATGATTGGCGTTATGAAATCGCTGGGCGCTTCAAATTGGTCCATACGCAAGATCTTCCTCTACAATGCAGCCATCATTATAGGAGTCGGATTGCTTCTCGGGAACATCCTTGGCATCGGCTTGAGTCTCTTACAGCTACACTTCGGTATTGTTAAGCTCCCCCCAGAATCCTACTACCTGGCCGTAGCACCCATTGAGTTCAATGTTCCGATCATTCTGCTGATCAACTTTTGCACTTTTATCTTTTGTCTCTTGATGTTGTTTGTGCCTTCTTATCTGGTGTCAAAAGTAGACCCAATCAAGGCTATTCGATTTTCTTGATCACTTGTTGTGCCTGTTTGGGTAGATCTAGTGAATCCCTCCGACTTCGACTTTTTCTACTTTCGAATTCGAGATTTGTTTGAATAAGCCGTTAAGATATGGATATCGCCAGTACAAAGAAGATTTGAATCCCGGATCCTTGAGATACTCTCTTTCCAGCTCCACTCGTTCCAGTCCCTTAACAGGTCTGCTGGCAATAGGCTCCGCAATTGCTCCTCTATCGAGAAGCTTCGGTGTACGGATCTTTGCCGGAGGTCTGGGGTGATGTGGAGGCCACTTATGTGCAGTCTTTTGTGGATAGGGCAGGAGTACATCTGTGTCTTCTTCAACAACCCGTTTGGCCAATAAATGTGGGTTTAGTAGATATAGCTCCCCTAGATCGATATCAAAGTCATAGGCAAACCATTCCACATCCGTCCCCTCTGTAATGGTAAGGTTATGCGAATACCCAATGGCAAGATCTGGACTTGTGGGATAGTAACCATAGTCTTCGTAATAGTGGTGGAGGAATATCTCCGCAATAATTCTTGGTACATAGTTCCGGGTTTCCCTGGGAAGGTATTTGCTAAGTTTCCAGAAATTCCGACTCCCGGATTGACGAATGGCTTTGTTGACCCTGCCCGGTCCACAATTATAAGCAGCCATGGCTAGCAGCCAATCTCCATACCGGGCATGAAGGTCTGTGAGAAATCGGGCAGCTGCAACAGTGGACTTGTAAAAGTCTGTTCTTTCATCTATCTGACTGTTGACACGGAGTCCGAAGCTTGGAGCGGTCCCCTTCATAAATTGCCACATACCTTTTGCGCCGGCAGGCGAAAGAGCATGGCAGTTGAGCCCGGACTCCACCACCGAAAGACTGGCCAACACTTTTGGTACACCATATCTTTCAAAGATTCCGTGAAATGTTGGGAAGTAGTACTCCTCCAGGCCCAATAGATGCTCCGTCTTATTCTTTTCTCGCCTTAAAACGTTGATTATCTGACGCTGAATGGCGGAATTGAGTTCAAAATCAATCTCGCATTCAATGGCGCGCAGTTTCTCATTTAAGGTCGCTGCACTAGTTCCGGCCGAGCTATTGGTCCCAGAAAAAAGCCAGTTTGTGGAAAAAATCAAAAAACACAATACGCATATCACGTGATTTCCTAGTCTCATATATTTTCTTAATCGTCAGATTCCTAATGACTTTCACAAAATTACAATTGTAATTCGTATGGTCCGTAGAAAGGTCAATCTTTCCTTCTGCTCAGTGGCAAATGATAATTTGTATTATTGGACAAATTGTCTTACATTTTGCCCAGTATTTCTTACCATTTAGCACTGTGAAGACTCTCAATCAGGGACCCCACACCCCTTTATTTGCAGCTTCATAGAATCCACCCATTATGCACATTATGGCCTGTATTTTTGGCCATAAGTTTCGAGGTTGTACCCATTACAGCTGTTTTGCTTAGCCGCTTACAGTGGCTTAACATGCCAGCTAAGTTAATGAATAGCTTCGTTTAATCCCTTGTTAATCCTTGACATTTTCAGTCGATTTTGACATCAGGGATAGTTTGGTATAGCAATTGTCTTAGGTCTTCCCAATTAGCGGAAGATTGGTCAAATTATGAAAATGGTCTTATGTGCTTGAGAAATAAACTAAGCGTGGCGATGGTGGGGATTTTCTGTCTTCTTCTCACGCTGTCTTGCGGAAAAAACGATGACTCCAATCCAATTCCTTGTCCACATATTTCCTTGCAGGAAGGGGAGTTTGTCGATAGTCGCGATTGTCAAGTGTACCCGATGGTTACTGTCAATGGAAATACCTGGATGGCCGCAAATCTAAATTACATAGATGATAGCCTTGAAGGACTTGGGGCCTGGTGCTATGATGATAATCCGGAAAATTGCGAGCATTTTGGCCGACTATACAACTGGTTGACCGCTATGAATGGCGATGTGGAGGGTGGTCAGTGCCTCTGCCCGGATGGATGGCGCTTGCCTAGTGATGAGGATTGGCAGGTTCTGGAGAGAGATTTGGGCATGACCGACGCCGTAGCCAAAGCCATAGGGGAAAGAGGGACCGATCAAGGGGATCAATTGAAAGCAATCGGTGAGTGCTTCAATAATCCAAATTGCGGTGCCTCTGGTTTGAATTGTGCCTTCTCAGGATTGCGTTTGGCTAACAACCAATTCACGGCGAAGGCCTCCGAGGCGTACTTCTGGACTAGCACGCAAGATCAGTATGGCGGTGCACTCGGTAGAGGAGTAAAGACCATCAGTCCCAAGATCGAGCGGGTTATCTACGGTAAGACCCAGGCATTCTCAATCCGCTGCGTGAAGAATCAATAGTTCGCTTATAGCCCTGCTAATTTTCTGGAGGCTAGCAGCTTGATCGTTCCTTTAGCATAGTGTTTTTTCTTGCCAAATGTGCCACTCCCTATACGTGTGTATTTGGGAGCATCCCAGGCCGTGTGTAGAATATAATCTCCCGTATCCAAATATCCATTCTTGTTCTTGTCCTCACCGATCAGAGCGGCATGCCCACTTCTGCTCGATCGTCGAAGCAAGACATCTCCAACCGAAACCTGTTTGCCGTATTCCAGCACTCGCCCCTGAGCCACTAATTGCCCTTCTCTGTTTATTTCCGTTATCTTAATGGCTTCTTCAAAAGCATTCAATTGTGCAGTGCCCTGATAGCCAATGTCCAATCCGGATTGAAACAGCGCCACAGAAACAAACTTTGCACAGTCGCTTCCATACCAACCCAATTCTTTACGGTAGCTCCCCCAATAGTACGGAAGTCCCCCATGAGCGAATCCAATATCCAGAATTTTTGAGCCAGTATCAGCTTTGCGCGAGATGCGATGTACTTGATTCATCACCGCCAGATCCCCATTTTCCAATTGATCCTTGCCAGCAGAATACAACCATGCACCGTTAACTTTTGCACGGGCCGCATAGCGCATCGTTCCTACCGGCTTTGATTTCCAGTACAGGCTGTGGTTTGTTTCACAGGCTTGTGATAGCCCGGTTTCAGTCCCTTTTGCAAAGTGCGTTTCTTTATACTGTATTTTGTCTAATTCGAAAAAATTAAAATATTGCCCTGACTTGGTTTTACTATCAGGCCATCTCCCATACATTTGCTTGTATCCGCTCTTGGTCATATAATAGCGATACTCAGGTTCTAGCTTTAGCCACTCAATCTCACTTACCGCTGCTAGTTCAGATAGCGCCTTGGCTTTACCAGATTTCTGAAGTCTGTGGTCATCAGAGTACAGCACATTGTTCTTCTTGAAAACCACGCTTAGTTCTACCTCGTCATCAAAATCAACCAACTTGCTTGAGGGGCTGGGCATAGCAGTACCAATGCGAGAGTACACCTCCATGCTAATACCCTCAATACTGGTTCTTCGTGCCTGATCTTGCACCACGAACTTATGACTCAAAGTTGAAAATTTCATCAGACTCATAGCTTTCCTGATAGTGCCCGCATAACTTGGGTAAAATAACATCATCAGTAAAGCTAGCGTGCATAAATGATAAAGAATCCAAACAGGGATCTTAATCCACCATTTGCCCAGACCCCGAAAGATATAGAGCAGTAGCAGTGAAAGAAGCAGATTCGAAACAAGGATTGCCGAGAGAAAGGTGTTCATTATTCTTGCAAACGATTGCTACAATGTAATTATTTTATTTGGAGCACAGCCTTTTTCGGCCGTCGCAGCGACCTACGCGTGCTCCGCTAATACTCAGCACCCGGCTAGCTGCTTCTGCTCAGCCTATGCCGTCTCCTCCTATCGTCGGAGCCAGCATAGGCTGGCATCCGCCACGCTATCCAGGCACTTCGTTCCGCTGCGCCCACGGCTATGCATCACCGTCCTTCGATCGCGTGATAGATGTGTTGCATCGCTTGACCGATTCTCCCTTGTCCACAGGAGACAGCCGTCACCTCGGTTGCGATCGTGCTGCAAATTGCTCATCTACTGATCATGCCAAAATGATAGTTAGTACGATATTTTTCTGGCGGGGATAGATAATATATGCATGGTGTGTTTATGTGTTCTGAAGGCATGTGGGTCTGTACCCTACCAAGCTTCCTTGCAAACGGAAAGCCAAGGACTTAGCTCCAGGAAGAGGTGCCATCATCGGTGAGCAGTATTTCGATTTTTTATGTATTGATTTTGTGGAAATGTATAGCTTCGTTCTGAAATTTTGAGTGTCAACAAAAGACTCAGTCTGGTATCTGTTTTGCCACTCTCTGGAAACAGCCGGTCTTTAGGATTAGAGGAGATGAGGAATGATCCCTGTCGATGAACAGAGATTTTGAGGTTTACTGACTGTATCGCTGCTTTTGTAATCACTCAAAATGCCAATATATGTTATCTAATCGACTCATTTGTTTTTTAGGGGGACTGGTCATCCTACTTTGTGCAATCACGCAGTCTGCGAAAGCACAAGACTGCGATCTTATCGAGGTCTACGATCTTAGATTTGTGCCTGGTTTTGCACAAACAGACTCTTTGGTTGTTTGTGGAGCCCCAGACACACTGGCCTTGCTAATTTTTACCGCCTCTGCCGACCCTCTGCAGGGGCTCACTTTGACAGCTAAGCTTCCTGAAGGGATGCAGTACGCAGGCTTCGAGGAATCCATCTATGCCAATACTTCTGTTTCATTGGTAAGTGCCTCTGACCCGCAGAATCCAGAATTCCTACTCAGCAATCTCGATCAAAACGCTAGCAATGTGGTCTACATAGGCGTACAAGCAGACTGCGACTACAGCTTTAGTTCAGACTTACAATATGTAGATTACGAAATTAGCTATATCGACCCATCCAACAACTATTGTGAACAGGTATTCAACATTGAAGATGAGTTTGATGGTGCCTTTGCCACTCCCGTACTCAACATTAATCCCAACATAACACCCCAAAATCTAGTCTTCCAGAATTTTGGAGAAACGAAGTGTCAAACTGTACGAATCTCTCAAGATGGCTTTGGTGCCTATGTAGATAATATGGAGCTGATGATCTCTGGTGTTCAGCTGGGGAATGGCGTCAGTCTTGCATCTATTGCAGTCAATGGAAATCCATACACAGGAGAGGTTTATGATCCTTCAACCTTGACATATACCATAGGTCTGGATGATTCTTATTTTCCGGGTAACACTGGAGGACCTACTGTCGGGCCGGCAGACAACTTCTTTAATGAAAATGAGATTGTCTCTGTTGAGGTCTGTTACAATTTTGAAGCTTGTCCAGAAACAACGCAGTACTTCATGTCCTATCAGGCGACCTACGGATGTCAGGGGCAAACATGTTCCTCAAATCCACCTACACAGGTTGGTTCCATCAAGATTCAGCCAAACTTCGGAGCAGATCCAGCGGCCGATCTAACCCTGATTCAGGAGCCGGGCCTTTGTGGAGACCTGGCCATTTTTGAATGGACGCTAGATGTGCCAAATCCCAACATTACAAACGAAGAAGGTGGGATTCTCAATGATCTTGAGTTCATGATTCGCAAACTTTGCAGCAGCAACATCATGCAGCTGCAAGACGTCACTGTAGGAAATACTATCCTTGCAGAAGGTAATGAATACACGTATTCTGGAGATACCTTGTATTTTGATTTCAATGCATTTGTCGCAGATCCAGATGGCACCGGTCTGGGCTTGGAAGATGCAGATGGAGATGGTCTATTCAATGATCTTCCTTACGGGAATGAGATATCCGGTACACTGAGCTTTGAGGTGCTGTGTCAAGATGGGTCTATTTGTGAGACGATTTCCTGTGCCTTTGATGATTACACACTGGCGGGGAAAAGACATTGCGGAAATCCCTTTGATATCGATGATCAGTTTAGTCCTTCTCCATCAGCCATTATCTATGGTGTAACGGACTATCACACAGAGGATGACTACGCTACGGATATTTTCGACGAAACAAGGGGAACTGCCGGACCGGGCAATACAGGAATCATGGGCTTTGATTTCGGTCACATTGATTTCAATCAAAGTGGAGTAGGAGACCTACCGGCTGTAACCAACTTTGGTTTTGCATACACCTACACGGAACAAAACATAACAGGGTGCTCCAGCGCTCACACTTACCTGGAGATGACGCTGACAGGCAATAAGCGAATGAATGATGATTACGAGTTGCTGGACGGTACATTGACCTTTGATGGAGTCCCTTACTCGAATGCAGCAGCCATCATTTCAGATTCTTTCCCCAATGCCCCCGCCGATAGCTCCAAACGGGTGATCGTGATTGATCTTGGAAGCTCAGCTCCCGGACGCCACGATTACTCTTTTGATATGGCATTGGATGACTGTTTACGACCAGTTGAATGGGGAAACGTGAATTTTAGAGTCTTGCAGGAATGCCTTGACGCCGGCTGTCCATGTGAGACTGTCGTGGCATGTGAGTCCTTCGTGGTTCAGGCGGATTACGAGGGTTGTGGACCTGGATGTAGAATGATAACCAATAACCAAACAATAACAAGGACGGAATATGGAATGTCTTGCGATGGAAGCGCACAATTAGATGAATCAACTGCAGATAATCCGGGCTTTGCTATGCAATGCGATAGTATGGAAGTACATGCTTGCTACGAGGTGCGTGTTCCACTTGTAATGGATCGAATGAACCTCTACTTGTACTTCTATGATCCAAGCACTGGTTTTCTTGGAAGGATGGATGGCCTAAATTCCTATCCGGATGTACCGACTGAACATGTCGTTACTTATTATGATAATACCAACAATCTCGTCACAGATCTTTCTGCTTGCAATACGAGTGCATGGACATCACCGGGGGCCAGGACAAATCCTGCTTCCAGGACCAGACAGTATCTTTTGTTTCATGATTCTTCTTGCTTTGGACCAAATGGGAACAATTTGAATCCTGGTGACAGCATTTGCATTGATGTCAAACTGCCGATCAGAGCAACAATTCCAGCCGATGACGGCGACAACCCAAACTTCAGATCTTTTATTTATGTCAGCGAATTGCTTCCTGATGGTAAGTACTTTCATGCGGCCCCTTGCGCCGAATACGACCCGATCAAGTTTCACGATCCTGTCGTGACACCCAATACCACATTTGATGTCAATGACTGTTTTATCGATGTGACGCATACCCTTTCTGTTGGAGCTCTGCCTCCAAACTGGTATGAAGATGAGTACAGGGTCTTTGATCTTATCGATTCGATTGGTGTGACCGTTCTAGGCGGGACATTCTATGAGCCAGGCTCCGCACAGGTTATTCAGCCAGATGGTACTGTTTATGACATTGTTCCAGACTATTCCACCGATGTTACCTGTGCAAGTGCTGGTGGCAATGACTACTGCTTCAGTGATCTGGCCAATGAAGGAAAACTCTACTTTTCCTCAGCAGGCATGAGTCCGGCAGCAGCCCATCTGGGTGAACTCGGGATCGGTTGCGGGAGCTCCGATGTCCTGACCTTCAAATATCGTTTGGGAATTGCTTGTCCCCTCACGCCCGACTATACGGGCTTTGAATGGCAATATTATGAAGTTCAGTCTTCTTGCGAAGGATTGAGAACAGCAAACAACTTTGATCCAATCAACAATACTTCGGCTCCATCTCCACTGGATGGGAATGTTTCTATTCCCGTTCTGATTTCATCCGGTGGTACGGAATTTAATGAAATTTCGGTCTGCAACAACGCAGCCAATAGCTATGTACATGAAAATGTGGGAACCACCATTTCCCTTCCCTACAATATAGCATTGGAGTCAGCAATAGACATCAATTCAGGAGCTGCATACAGCTTTACGCTTGTAGAAAGCAGTCCCTCTGAAAGCATCTACATGATTGACTACCAAGGAGATTTGGCGCCCGGTGAATGCTGGGAGATGGACGTAGAAACCCGACTGCTGTTCTGCCCTTCCGGTGTGCCAACAGCGGAGATTGCTCTATCGATTTTCTCGGGTTGTTTGAGCCCGGATGTTAGAGCCGCCCTCAATGCAAGTGGTTTTTCTGCAGATGCCTGCGCAGGTTCTGAAGTGTCTTATTTATACACATTTGTGCCTTCCGATCTTCAATTATCCTTGTATGACGAGCCCACGCCACCAGTGCAGCTATGCGAAGAATTTAGCTATACTGTTTTGATCAAGAACGTCAAAGAGGGTAGAAATGGAAATCAGTTCTTTGATTTCTACTTCCCTGCACCGGGTGTTGAACCAGTTGCGGGTACTTGGGAAATTGCCTATCCTTATGGCCCTGGCAACCCAACTGCTTTTCAGCCATTCATTACTGAACCAACGAGCAGTTCAGTCGGCGCTTACGGTACACAAATCACCACCAATATTGAGGATGTACATGCCTGGCTTGCCGACAATGGGATTCCTGGCGTATTTGAGTTCAATGCAGAGAGTACAGATTCAAACAAACTGGCCATTCGATTCACGGCTAAGACGAATTGCGAAGGATTCACCTCTGGTACGCCATTTCGCTTCAATGTGCTAGGATATGATGCCTGCGGTTTTGAAACCCCTGGGTCTCTGGAAATCAGCCAGCCGCTAGTTGTGGAAGGTGCAGACCCAGAAGACTTTGCTCAATTCGTTTCATTTGCTGATCCCTTGGAAGTCAACTGCGAGGGAGCGTCGACAATTAGTGTATCTGCAGTCAATCTGTCGCAGACTACAGAGTCCGATACTCAGTCGACCGTTAAGTTGGTTCTACCCCCTGGTGTAGACTATGTGCCGGGAACGATAGCATACAATACCCCAGCAGGATTTGTTCCGACTTCGGTTTCGGAAACTCAGTATGCGAATGGTCAATGGGAGATTCTGATGGAGATACCAGCTGGACTGGGAGAAGCAGAACTATTCAACTTTTCATTGCAGTCTATCTTTGACCCTGCATCTGAATGCGGAAACTATCCGATGCAAATTAGCATTCGCTCACAAGTTGATGGGATAGAGTGTATCGAAACGGGAGAGCTGTGTACAGTCTTTGTAGAGCAAGGTAGGAACTCCATCATTGACTTATCAGTTGTTCCGGCCCTTGCATTGTCTGAATTTGCTTTCTATGATGAATGCTCTGGAAATCCTGACGAGGTAAGTATCTCCTACGATCTCGAATTGGAAAATATTGGACAGGATTACACCAATCGAAATGTGACGGTGAATATCTACCAGGATATTGATGCAAATGGTCTGCTGGATCCTGCTATCGATCCACTTTTAGGTTCAGATCAACAGTTGGTCAGTGTACCGTCAGGGGAATTCTACACCTTTTCTTCGGCTGCACTTGTGCCAGCAGTAAATGCTTGCCCATTGTTAACAGAAATCGTTTTTGACTCTTCCTGTGAATGTAATACACTTGTACAGCCAATCGACGATATCAAACCTGCTGCTGTTCAAACGATTGGTAGTGCCATCGGTGTCTGTGATGCCAATGGAATTGATATCCCCTACTGTGATTCCTTTAGTCACTTTTTCCTTGGGCAAGATTTTGAAGAGTTGATACTTTCCGATAATGGAGATGGAACCATCAACATTGCTCCGACTCCTGATTTTGTCGGACCTGCGATATTCGGAATTCAAGCAACTTATGGTATTTGTGCCACTTACTCAGAGGGTTTTGGCATTTACAATCTTGCAAATTATGAAATCGACCTTGGGCCTGATTTGCAGGTATGTCAGGGCGAGTGCAGCAACATCGAATTCGAACCTCCATTTGAAGACCTATCTCAAGTTGAAATTGTTTGGTCTCCAGACCTCTATCTTGACAATACAAATTCCACAAAGGTGGAAGTTTGTCCCGAAACAAATGTCACCTATACAGTGACAATGACATTCCCTGGTGGATGTGTGTTTACCGATGAAATCAGTGTCGAGGCATTGGACCCGGCAAATGTTGCGATTGAAACAGGTGCCACCACAGTTTGTGCCTCTGGAGCTCCTGTAGATATCATTGCGACTGCAGGATTTTCAAATTACACCTTCTTTGTTGTCAATCCGGCAGGGCCGGACTTGCCGGTACAAGCAGGGACAAGCAATGTTTATCAAGTTACTAGTGCGGGACAGTATTATGTGAAGGCTAGCAGCGCTGGTATTTGCCCAGGAACATCTGCT
Organism: Chitinophagales bacterium; assembly: GCA_020629205.1. Lineage (GTDB taxonomy): Bacteria > Bacteroidota > Bacteroidia > Chitinophagales > UBA2359 > JAHDDV01. The sequence goes on from JAHDDV010000021.1 coordinate 20,466, forward strand.
CCTTGGGAGGTCATTGAAGATCCTTGCTATGCTTGTCTTGGGGATAATACCTGGATCGATTGTAATGACAATGGGATTTTCGATACTGGAGAAGATCCTTTGCCTGGTGTCCAGGTGGCATTGTATAATGCAGACGGAACCTATGAAGGTTCAACCGTAACAAATGGAGTGGGCTACTACTTGTTCGATCAAGTGCCACCAAATGAATCATACTATTTAATCTTCACCGCTCCGTCAGGGCTGACTTACACAGTTGCGGCAGGTGTTATAGAGGACAATAACAACAATGATGCAGATCCTGTTACCGGACAAACGGGAGTCGTTTCTGTAGGCGATAACGAGTGCTTGTATTATCTGGATGCAGGCTATACACCGAGCGATCTTCCAGGCATTGATGAGAGCAACTTCCCGGAGATTTGTCAAGGAGATCCTTTGGAGCTCTGCGTGACGGAAAACTGGGCGGCATATCAATGGTATCAAGCGGCAGATCCACTGTCTCCCGATCCAGATACAGATGCTTCTGTGGCAGGGTCAACAGCACGCTGCTTTGAACCGATTACTTCTGGTACCTACTACGCAGTTGTTGAGGGACCGTTTTGCGAGCTGCCCACGCCCACAATTGATGTGATCGTCCATCCACTACCAGTGTCCACATTGACAGCTTCAGGTCCGACTACATTTTGTGAAGGAGAGGACGTTCTTCTGACAGCAGCTCCAGCAGGAGCTGTGAATTACGACTTCATCTTGGATGGCACAACCTTGCTACAAACAGGAAGTAACAACACTTATACTGCAAACCAAAGCGGAGATTATACCGTGGTTGTTACAGATGCTAATGGATGTTCGGCAGAATCTACTGATATAACAATAGTGGTACATGCGACTCCGGAACCTGCTTACATTTTGAATGGACCAACCACTTTCTGTGAGCCTGGGGTGATACGAGTAATCGTCGATAGCGGGTATACCAACTACATTTTCTATCTCGATGGTGTTCAAGTTCAAAGTGGTTCCACTGCTTATATCGATGTTTCAGCTTCTGCCACTGTTGCCGTGGAAGTCACGGACGTTTTTGGATGCATCGGTTTCATCGACGAAATTGATGTGATCGTACTTCCTGAACCTGTTCCCTTCGTCTATGCGAATGGACCGAGTACCTTTTGCGAAGGCGATGATGTTCTACTGACTATCATTGGTGCTTATGCTACTTATCAGTGGTACAAAGACGGGCAGCCAATTCCAGGAGCGATTGCTTCGATTTACACTGCGACAGAAGCCGGAAATTACAGCGTTTTTGTCGATGATTTAAATGGTTGTAGTGGCACAACTGCAGACTTTGAAGTAATCGTTAATCCTGTACCTGATCCTGTTATAGTTGCTCCTGCAGGATATACAGCTTGCGAAGGGGATGGCCCCGTACTATTAGAAGCAGCTGCGGGATTTGAAAACTACGATTGGTATCTCAACGGAGTACTGTTGATGCAAAGTGGAAGTTCAAACACCTTTGCAAGTGCACAAACTGGTATATACTCAGTCGAAGTAAGAGACAGCAACTCTTGTGAAGCACAAAGCCTCGCTGTGCAGGTGGAGATATTTTCATTACCAACAGTCGATGTAGATGCAGCAGATATCGCCTTCTGCGAAGGAGAGTCTACGCAGTTGACCGCTTCTGGAGGGCTATCCTATTCCTGGACACCAGTAGATGGGTCATTGAGCTGTACCGACTGCCCCAACCCGGTGGCAAGTCCAACCCTTACTACTACTTACACAGTTACTGTGACAGATGCAAATGCCTGCTCCTCTTCCGATGAGATTATATTGACAGTATACGAGGCGCCGGTGCCAAGTATTTCTTTCCGAGATGCAGAAATCTGTGAAGGCTCAGAAACAGAGGTCTTTGCTGCTCCGGGTTATGCCGCTTATGTGTTTTACCACAATGGCATTGTGGTGCAGCAAGGTATTGCTGATACCTATGTAGCAACCGTGGCAGGTGATTATTTCCTTGAAGTGACTACGGCGGATGGCTGTACAGGCCTTAGCGAGGTAATTACGCTAATTGTAAATCCTCTTCCTGAGGTCAGCCTGACTTCAGATGCTCCAATCGCACTGTGCCCTGGAGAAGAAGTTACTTTATTAGCTACCGATGGCTTCCTGGATTACAATTGGTTCTTCGATGGGCAGTTAATTCCGACCGAAACGTCTGCATCCATGTTGGCAAGTACACCTGGAACCTACACCGTTGAAGTGACAGACCAGAATTTTTGTACAAGCATCACCAATGAGCTGGAGATCACAGCTGAAGAGGATCCTGACCCTGTAATCCTTGTTCAAGGCTCAGATACCGCTTGTTCTGGCGAAGAGGTCGTGCTTAATGTAGCAGGACAGTTTGCCAGTATTCAATGGTATCAGGATGGAATGGCTATTCTGGGAGCAGCTTCGCCGGTACACCTGGCAACTGCGGCTGGTGCCTATACGGTGGAGGTGACAACCGCCGCTGGTTGCATAGGTACTTCCTCCTCTGTATTTGTTTCCTTCCATACTGAACTAATGCCAGATATACTTTTAATAGGAGAAAATCCAAAATGCATTGGATCTACTGTACAACTGAACATGGGTTATAGCAACTTCGGACTAATGACCTGGTACCACAACGGAATCGAAGTCCAGTCTGGATATGCACAGACTTATGAGGCCTCAGCGCCGGGAACCTATTCCGTTATTTTTGAGGATGCAAATGGATGCACAGGACAAACAACAGAGCTAGAGCTTTTGGAAACGGGTTGCACTTTCGACCTTGCATTGACCAAGACACTTGCTTCTGGACAGAGTTCTAATGTAAGCATTGGAGAGGATGTAGACTATACAATTACGATTTACAATCAAGGTGATATGGACGCACATAATGTGCAGATCATTGACTATATCCCAAGCGGATTCGTCCTAAATGATGGCAATTGGATGGCGGCAGGTGCTAATGCAACCTATGATCTTCCGAGTGTATTACTAGCGGGACAATCAACTACGGTTGATATAACGCTGACAGCTACTGCTGATGCAGCCACCGGGTCCAATGTGAACTTTGCAGAAATTTCACAGGCCGAAACGGAAGACGGAGAGCCAGGAGCTGATGTAGATTCTACTCCTGATTCCGTTCAAGGAAACGATGGCCCATCAGAGGATAATGATACAGACAACACCAATGGTGATGAAGACGATCACGACCCAGCAGAGGTAATTCTTGATGTATTTGATTTGGCCCTTGCCAAGACATTGGCTGTTGGTCAATCATCTGTTGTATCTACTGGCGATGATGTAACCTACACAATCACTGTATATAACCAAGGTACAGTAGATGCCTACAATGTTGATGTAATAGATTATTTGCCGACCGGACTTCAGCTGAATGATGTTGATTGGGCGGCAGTTGGGAATAATGCCACCATTACCCTGGATGGGCCTATTGCAGCGGGAGGCTTTGAAGCAGTCGACATCACAGTGACTGTGACAAGCGCTGCAGGGGCTGGTGATTTCGTAAACTATGCCGAAATCAGCGATGCAGAAGACGAGGAAGGCAATCATCCACAAGACACAGATAGCACTGCAGATACCGACCAATCAAACGACGCAGGTGGAGAGCCTAACACAGAATCTGATGATTCAATAGATGGTGATGGAACAGGTTCACCAGGTGAGGAAAACGATTATAATGACGAAGATGATCACGATCCAGCTACTGTTACAGTTGCCACCTTTGATTTGGCACTTAGCAAAACGCTGGCCCAAGGTCAGACAGCAGAGGTGAGTCCAGGCGATGATGTCACCTTCTTGATCTCTGTGTACAATCAAGGAAGCATTGAGGCCTACAATGTAGATATCATTGACTATATCCCTGCAGGATTCACACTCAATGATCCCGATTGGACCGCATCTGGGGCTAATGCAGAAATAACGATTCCAGGACCGATAGCTGGTAGCGGGGGATTTGAGTTTGTCGAGATTACGCTCACTGTATTACCCACAGCGACAGTAGGCGAACTGGTGAATTATGCTGAAATAACCGATGCCGAAGATGAAAATGGCAATCATCCGGATGATGAAGATAGTATCCCCGATTCCGATTCGGGAAATGATGCGGGCGGAAATCCTGGTTCCGATTCTGACAATGAGATCGGTGGTAATGGCTCCGGAAATCCAGGCGATGAGAATGCTGGAACGGATGAAGATGATCATGACCCCGAAGTCGTTTCGGTACAGCCAGTCTTTGACCTTGCATTGACTAAGAGTCTGGCTGATGGTCAGAGTTCTGTTGTTGGCATTGGAGATGATGTAACCTTCACAATCACCGTTTACAATCAAGGTAATGTTACCGCACAAAACGTTGATGTCATTGATTATCTCCCTACAGGAATGGTATTGAATGATGCAGATTGGACAGCTGCGGATGACCACGCCACTACCACGATTGCCGGTCCGATTGCTGCCGGTGCCAGTGCGGATGTGGACATCACAGTGACTGTTGTAGCTTCTGGTGATTTGGTCAATTTTGCCGAGATTAGCGATGCTGAGGATGGAAGTGGAAACCATCCAGAGGATATTGATAGCAGCGCAGATACTGTTGAAGACAATGATGGTCCAGTGACCGATGATGCAACAGATAACACGGATGCTGATGAGGACGATCACGACCCGGCAAGTGTAAGTGTTGAAGAGAATTTTGATCTGGCTCTAACCAAGACACTTGCTGAGGGGCAAGCTAGTCCAGTGTCGACAGGAGATGATGTGACTTTCACTATCACCGTGTATAACCAAGGTGCTGTTGATGCTTACAATGTAGATGTAATCGACTATTTGCCAACTGGTCTGGTACTCAATGACGCAGATTGGACAGCAGTTGGTGCCAATGCACTGATCACCTTAGCAGGTCCAATCTCTACTGGTGGATTTGCAACAGTTGATATAACTACCACCGTCACAGCTACAGCAGGGTCTATTGTCAATGTTGCAGAGATCAGTGATGCAGAAGATGAATATGGCAATCACCCGGAAGACACAGACAGCTCCTCGGACAGCAATAGCTCCAATGATGCTGGTGGAGACCCAGACAGTGATGCAGATGATGCTGTAGATGGTGATGGCTCTGGTGCTCCAGGTGATGATAACCCAAGTACAGACGAAGACGACAGCGATCCAGCGGTGATCGAATTGGAAGAAATCTTTGATCTTGCCTTGACTAAGAGTCTGGCAGCAGGTCAATCCAATAATGTAAATATTGGCGATGATGTGACTTATACTATAACCGTATACAATCAAGGAAATGCAGATGCCTACAACGTATCTGTGATTGATTACATTCCAGCAGGTTTGCTACTCAATGATACTGATTGGATACCAGTGCCGGGTGCACCTTATACTGTGATCTCCGGGCCGATTGCAGCAGGTGGATTTGCCACTGTAGATATCACCCTGACTGTTACAGAGGATGCCACAGGGGAGTTGGTGAATTATGCCGAGATCAGCGATGCAGAAAACGCAGACGGAGAGCATCCGAATGATGTGGACAGTACCCCCGATGGTGACAGCACTAATGATGCCGGTGGAAACCCAGGTGGTGATACGGATGATGCAGTTGGCGGAGATGGATCAGGAAATCCAGGTGATGACAACTCAGCGGGTGATGAGGATGATCACGACCCAGCTAGTGTTACTATAGATGAGGGTGGTGAAGATCCTGTTTTTGACCTTGCCTTGACGAAAACCCTGGCTCCTGGCCAGCCGGCAACAGTGGCGCCAGGTTCGGATGTAAGCTACTTGATTACTGTCTACAATCAGGGTGATATCGAAGCATACAATGTGGAGGTTGTGGACTACATACCTTCCGGCCTCAGCCTGAATGATTCGGAATGGACCGCTTCAGGACCAAATGCAGTTCATACCATTGCCGGGCCGATTGCGCCTGGTGGAGTTGCTACTTTGGAAGTTACTATGACAGTATCGGCCAGCTCTGGGGAACTAGTCAATTATGCAGAAATTAGTGATGCAGAAGACCAAGAGGGTAATCACCCTGTGGATGCCGATAGTACAGCAGATACGAACGATAGCAATGATGCCGGAGGAGCTTCAGATACCGCATCAGATAATAGCACTGGAGGTGACGGAAGTGGCGCTCCAGGTGATGAAAGTTCAGTGTCTGATGAAGATGATCACGACCCTGCCTCCGTTGTAGTAGAAGAACCTAATCCAAATCCAGTCTTTGACCTGGCACTAAACAAGATATTAGCTCCCGGAGAATCATCAACTGTGATAACCGGGCAGCAAGTTACTTTCTTGATTACGGTGTACAATCAAGGTACGGCAGATGTGCAAGAGGTAGAGATTATTGACTATTTGCCAACTGGTCTTGAATTGGCCGATAGCGATTGGACAGCTTTCGGTTCTCATGCTTTGATCACTTTGCCGGGAACACTAGAGGCTGGTAGTCAAACATCTGTTGAAATCACTGTAACAGTAGTCGCAACCGATCCAGGCGATTTGACAAACATTGCAGAGATCATGAATTTTGAAGATGAGTTTGGAAACCACCCACCAGATGTAGATTCCGATCCAGATGGCGATCCGAACAACGATGGCCAAGTGGAGGATGATAGCACCGATAACACGAACGGAGATGAAGATGATCACGATCCAGCCGTCCTTACTTTGGAAGAGCCTACCGAAGATCCGGTCTTTGACCTTGCTTTGGTAAAAGCCCTTCCTACCGGTCAATCTTCAACAGTAGAACAAGGAGATCAAGTGACCTTCTTACATACAGTCTATAATCAGGGGAACGTGCCTGCTTACAATATCGATATTGTCGATTACGTTCCAGCTGGACTTCAATTGGATGATAGCGATTGGACAGAAACTGGCGGTCAAGCCTTCTACACCATGCCAGGTCCCATTCCTGCTGGTGGTTCAGGAATTGTTGCAATCACTTTCATAGTGACGGCAGACTCTGGAAGCATTACCAATACTTCAGAAATTGCTGATGCCGAAGACATGGATGGCAATCATCCGGAGGATGTAGATTCCACTCCGGATAATGACCCAGACAATGAAGGACCTGTTACCGATGGTAGCACAGATAATACTGATGGAGATGAAGATGATAGCGATCCTGAGACCATTGATCTGGTAGAGCAGACCTTTGATCTTGCCTTGACTAAGACACTTGCCAATGGGCAGTCAAGCAATGTTTCTACAGGAGATGATGTCACCTTCCTGATCACGGTCTTCAACCAAGGAAGCATCGATGCCTACAACATTGAATTGGTGGATTACATTCCATCAGGTTTGAGCCTTTCTGATAGCGATTGGACTGAAGCAGGAGGAATGGCCGTATATAGCTATTCCGGACCCCTTACAGCTGGCTCCTCAGTAGCTATTCCGATTACTTTCACTGTGGAGGCATCCACAGGTAGTATTACCAATATCGCAGAGATCACCGATGCAGAGGACGAAGACGGCAATCATCCGGAAGATATAGATTCCACAGCAGATCCAGATCCTGATAATGACGGGCCAGCCACCGACGATAGCACCGATAACACAAATGGCGATGAAGATGACAGCGATCCGGAAACAATCACGATTGGTGAAGAGCCATCGGAAGACCTATTCGATTTGGCCTTAATCAAAACACTTGCTGCAGGACAGTCAAGCACTGTCAACGCAGGAGATGATGTCACCTTCCTGATCACGGTCTTCAACCAAGGAAGCATCGATGCCTACAACATTGAATTGGTGGATTACATTCCATCAGGTTTGAGCCTTTCTGATAGCGATTGGACTGAAGCAGGAGGAATGGCCGTATATAGCTATTCCGGACCCCTTACAGCTGGCTCCTCAGTAGCTATTCCGATTACTTTCACTGTGGAGGCATCCACAGGTAGTATTACCAATATCGCAGAGATCACCGATGCAGAGGACGAGGATGGCAATCATCCGGAAGATATAGATTCAACACCAGATTCCGATCCAGATAACGACGGACCTGTAACAGATGATAGCACCGATAACACAAATGGCGATGAAGATGATAGCGACCCAGAAACAATCACAATCGAAGAGGAAGAGCCAATAGAAGATATCTTTGACCTGGCGCTGATCAAGCAACTGGCCTCAGGGCAGTCCAACGATTGGATGATCGGAGATGAGGTAAGCTATTTGATTACCGTGATCAATCAGGGAGATATCGCTGCCTACAATGTTGAAATAAGCGACTATCTGGGTGCAGGTTTGCAACTGAACGATGCTGCCTGGACAAGTCAAGGCAACACTGCAAGCATGACCATCGCTGGACCGATCGAGCCAGGATCCAGCATTGCCGTACCGATCACTTGTACGATTACAGAAGCTGGTGATTTGACCAATACCGCTGAGATTTCCGATGCGGAAGATGTGGACGGAAACCATCCACAAGATGAGGATTCAAACCCAGACAGTGATCCGGATAATGACGGGCTTGTGACAGACGATAGCACAGACAATACAGATGGCGATGAAGATGATCATGATCCGGAAACGATCACGGTAGATGAGCCAGTATTTGATCTTGCACTCACCAAGACCATGGCAGAAGGGCAAACAGCAGTGGTCTCAGTCGGTAACCCAATCACCTTCACGATCACCGTGTATAATCAAGGTGATCTCGATGCATACAATGTCGAAATCCTGGATCAAATTCCTGCTGGCCTTCAGTTGGCTGATGGAGATTGGAGCGAAGTTAATGGAGCGGCTGTTGCAGTCATTCCCGGCCCGATTGCCGCAGGTACCTCGCAAAGCATCGATATTACCTTTGCCGTTATGGAAGTGCTTGGCGAAGGGTCCAATTTTGCCGAAATCGCCGATGCGGAAGACGAAGACGGAAATCATCCAGAGGATCAAGATTCCACACCAGACGGCGATCCAAATAATGATGGACCTTCTGTCAATGATGACATAGATAATACAGATGGCGATGAAGATGATTCCGATACAGAAGACTTCACAATCACAGAAGAAGAAGTCTTTGATTTGGCACTGATGAAGTCATTGGCCGATGGGCAGTCCGCTCTGGTTAGCCCAGGTGACCAAGTGCACTACACGATTACTGTGTTCAATCAAGGTAACGTCGATGCATACAATGTCTCAATCATTGATTATCTCCCGAGCTCCTTTAGTCTAGCCGATGCAAATTGGCAGATCGTTGATGGCTATCCGATGACAATTATCCCTGGTCCGATTGTGGCAGGCCAAAGCGCCACTGTAGACATTCAGGTGGTCTTGGACGAATTGACGGATGATGGCGCGCTTACAAATTATGCCGAGATAACTGCCGCAGAGGATGTAGATGGATCTGCTGTCGCTGATATTGACTCCACACCTGATGCAGATAGTGACAATGATGGCGATGTAAAAGACGATGAAGTATCAGGAGCAGATGGCGATGAAGATGATCACGACTTTGAGACCCTGGAAATTATCAAAGAAGTCGCCGATCTATCGATCAACAAGTCGGTCAACGATGATAATCCAGCGAATGGGGACCAGGTAATCTACACCTTGACTGTGAACAACGCGGGGCCAAGCCCGGCAACAGGAGTGGTTGTGTCAGATGTTTTGCCAGCTGGACTTCAATTCATCTCCGCCGATTCTCCAGACTACGATTATACAAGTGGCCGTTGGGAATTGACTGAAGTGAATGTAGGCCAAACAGCAGTGCTAAACATCACCGTGGAGGTCACCGCTGTCTCGGGTTCCATCCTTAACATGGCCGAAGTAGTATCCGCTGATCAACAGGATCCAAACTCGACGCCAAACAACAATGCCGAGTCACCAGATCCTCAGAATCCAACGGAGAATGATGAAGATATTTCCATCATTGATATTGATACCGATGATCCACAGACAGGTGATCCGATGATAGATTTGTCACTCACAAAACTAGTGAGTGATTCGCAGCCGCAGCCAGGAGATCTCATCATCTATAGTTTGCTATTGAGCAATGACGGCGAAGCAGATGCTACTGGAGTGAGCGTGACCGATATGCTACCCGATGGTGTTTCCTTTGTGGCAACAGCACAAGATAATTACGATCCTAATACCGGAATCTGGACCGTGGGTTCAGTGTCTGCTGGCAATAGCATTCTATTGGAGATTCTGGTTGAAGTGACAGCTGCATCGGGTACGATTGTCAACTTTGCCGAAGTCACTGCTGCCGATCAGGAGGACAGCGATTCCAGTCCGGACAACGGTGATCCGAACGCAGATCCTTCCGGGCTTGAAGATGATGAGGACATTGCCGTAATTAATCTCTTCGATTGTACACTAAATACCAGTTATGAAGTAATCTGTGACAGTGGAGGCGAATTCTATACAGTGATCGTAGCCGTAACTGAGGAAGTTACCGTTTCAGGTGACTACGAAGGTCAGGTCGAGGGTGCATTCCAGATCGGACCAGTGCCGAGTGGGATGGGCTTCAATTACACCCTCAGCACTCAGGATGGATGCATTATTCAAGTGGTCGAGACGCCAACGAATTGTGTCAAGCTTGCTGTTGAACTCTTGAGCTTTGATGGTGAAGTCCAAGAGCATGGAAATCTGCTAAACTGGATTACGGCCAGCGAGCAAGATGCTGCCTCCTTCACCTTAAGCCGCTCGCTAGATGGGCAGCATTTCAGTCCGATTCACAGCACTGCGGCTCAGGGTATTTCGAATAGCGAGCATCGATACGAGCATTTTGATGAATACACGATTCCCGGAAATGTTTACTATAAATTGACGGAACTGGATATCAATGGAACCCATCGTGATCTCGGCATTATCCTCTTGAGTCGATCTGGTATTCAAACGCAGATACTATCAATCTCCCCACAGCCAGCGACAGCTCAGGTGGAGGTGACATACAGCTACCATAGCGAGACAAAACTCGCTGTAGAGTTGTACGATGCAGCAGGAAGCTTGCTATTTGCAGCTGATGCCATAACTGTTTCGGGCATTAACAAGATACAATTGGATATGAGTCCTTACAGCCCCGGAGTCTACCTCCTAAAGCTTAGCGGCGAAGAAGATGCTCTGTTACAAAAAGTGATTCGAAAGTAATTTTGGATTTCTGATGAATGAGAAGCCCTGGATCAAAATATTGATTCAGGGCTTTTTTGTTTTTAGGAGCGGAGCAGTTTTCGGGCGTCGCAGCGACCTGCGCGTGCTCCGCTAATACTCAGCACCCGGCTAGCTGCTCCTGCTCAGCCTCTGCCGTCTCCTCCTATCGTCGGAGCCAGCATAGGCTGGCATCCGCCACGCTATCCAGGCACTTCGTTCCGCTGCGCCCACGGCTATTTTTCACCGTCCGTCGATCGCGCAAGCATTTCTTTTACATTCGAGGATTAGTCCGAGAGTTCAGCGACATCTCCGAATGTCGCAAGCCACGTCCGATGCATTTGGAATAGCTA